>NZ_CP041767.1:5500000-5828239 GCF_022026395.1 Brevibacillus brevis
GGTGAGAACTTCCTGCGAGAAACAGCTGTATGCTCCCGTATGACAAGCAGGCCCATTCGGCTCGACCATCACGACCAGTGCATCTCCGTCGCAATCATACCGCATAGAGACGATCCGCTGTGTATGACCCGAGGTCTCACCCTTGTGCCACAACTGTTGTCGGGAACGACTCCAAAACCATGTTTCTTTGGTAGCCAATGACTTTTGTAGCGATTCTTCATTCATATAGGCAAGCGTCAAAACGGTCTTGCTTCCGGCATCCTGCACGATGACAGGAATCAAACCCTTTTCGTCAAAACGCAATTTATCTACTGCAAATGCTCCTGCTCCTGTCATGGTCGTACGACAACTCCTTTGGTTTGCAAATACTCCTTAACCGATTGAATCGACGTCTCGTCATAGTGAAAAATGGATGCGGCCAGCGCGGCGTCTGCCTTTCCTTGCGTCAGCACATCGTAAAAATGCTCCCTCGAGCCCGCTCCACCAGAAGCAATGACCGGAATTCCGACCGCTTCTGATACCCGCTTGGTCAATCCGAGTCCAAAGCCTTTCTTTTCTCCATCGTCGTCCATGCTGGTCAAAAGGATTTCGCCCGCTCCGAGCGCTTCTGCTTCCTGCGCCCAGCGGATGACGTCCTTCCCCGTCGCATTCCGTCCACCGTGGGTATACACTTCCCAGCGATCTTCCCCGACACTTCTTGCGTCTATCGCCACGACGATACATTGTGAGCCAAAGACCGTCGCTCCCTCACGGATTAATTCCGGACGCAAAACAGCCGCAGTATTCAACGAGATTTTGTCCGCACCTGCACGCAAAATCCTTTTCATATCGTCGACGCTGTTAATGCCGCCACCAACCGTGAAAGGAATCGTAATGTTTGCGGCTGTTTTTTCGATGACATCTACCATCGTCTTGCGCCCTTCGTGGGACGCAGAAATATCGAGAAAGATCAGCTCGTCTGCTCTCTCGTCGCTATACTTTTTTGCCAGTTCAACCGGGTCGCCTGCATCGCGCAGTCCCACGAACTGCACACCTTTTACTACCCGTCCGTCTTTTACATCGAGACACGGGATGATTCGTTTAGCCAGCATGCGATTCACGCCCCTCCATACGCTGGAGCGCTTCTTCCAATGTAAAAGCGTCCGTGTAGAGTGCTTTGCCAACAATGGCGCCAGAGACTCCGTCCGAAGCATGGGCAGCCAGCGTCAACAAGTCGTCCAGTTTGCTGACGCCTCCCGAGGCAATCACCGATTTTCCTGTAGCCATCGCCAAGGCTGCAATTTCTTCTACATTGGGTCCTGTCATCGTGCCATCACGGGCGATATCCGTATAAATAAACGTCTCGGCACCATACGTAACCAACCGTTTGGCAAGCTCTGTCGCTTGCACATCTGTCGTGGTCAACCAGCCTCTGGTAGCCACCAGGCCATTCCGACAGTCCAGACCAATCGCAATTTTGTCCCCATCGTTTTGAAGAATTCGCTTCGTAAAAGGCTCGTCTTCGATAGCAGCAGTCCCGACGATCACTCGCGCGACACCTGCTTCCAAATAGTCCGCAATCTGCTCTTCTGTTCGAATGCCTCCTCCAACCTGCACGGGTACAGGGATCGAGCGCGCTATCTCCTTGATGAGCGCTGCATTGGTAGGCTTGCCTTGCTTTGCCCCATCCAAATCTACGAGATGGACCCAGGACGCACCTTGCTCTACCCATCGTTTCGCCATCGCGAGCGGTGAATCAGCGTACACTGTCTCTTGACCGTAATCTCCTTGGAAAAGTCGAACACACTTGCCTCCGCGAATATCGATCGCCGGATAAACGATAAAGCTCATGTCAAAACCCCCTCACATTGAACGGCAAAATTACGTAGCAGCAGCATTCCTGTCTCTCCGCTCTTTTCCGGGTGAAACTGCATACCGTATACGTTGTCACGATTCACAATGGCTGTGACCTCCTGGTGATAGTCACTCGTCGCGAGCAAGACATCAGACTGGCACAAGACATGATACGAATGGACAAAATAGACGTAATCGCCATCCTGTACACCGTTTAGTAACGGTTGCTTTTGCTTTATTATCAATTGATTCCAGCCCATGTGCGGAACCTTGTAATCCCCGCGAAAACGAACGACCTCACCACCAAGTAATCCCAAGCCTGTATGCTCGCCATGCTCTGCACTTTTCTCAAATAAAAGCTGCATGCCGAGACAAATGCCCAAGATCGGGCGACCTGTTGCTGCGTATCCCTTGATCGCTTGCTCTAATCCAAGCTCACGTATGTTGACGATAGCATCCCCGAACGCCCCGACTCCCGGCAAAATCACTCCGCTATATTCTTGCAGACGCTCTGCTTGAGAGACGAATTCGTACGAATAGCCCAATCTTTCCAACGCCTTGCTCAGGCTGTACAGATTCCCCATGCCGTAATCGATGATGCCGATCATATTACAAAACCCCTTTTGTTGACGGGACCCCTTTTACACGCGGATCGATCGTCGTCGCTTCATCCAGTGCACGGCCCAGCGCTTTGAAAATCGCCTCGATCATGTGGTGCGTATTGTGACCGTAGTGCAGAATCACATGTAGATTGATCCGCGCCTCCAGTGCGAGCTTCCATAAAAACTCGTGCACCAGCTCCGTCGGAAACTGACCAACCATATTCGTAGGGTACGTAGCGCGATATTCCAGATGAGGACGGTTACTGATATCAATGACGACCTGCGCGAGTGCGTCATCCATCGGGACAAACGCATTTCCATAACGCTTGATGCCTTTTTTGTCTCCCAACGCTTCCCGTAGAGCATGCCCAAGACAAATCCCGATATCCTCCACCGTGTGGTGATAGTCGATTTCGATATCCCCCTTTGCCTTTACAGTCAGGTCAAAATGTCCATGGCGGGTAAACAGGTCAAGCATATGATCTAAAAATGGAACACCCGAGTTTTGCTTGCTCTCACCCGCGCCGTCTACACCAAAGGAAAGCGCGATCTGCGTCTCATTCGTATTGCGTTCGATCTGTGCTGCACGTTGTTTCCCTTCACTCATCTCTTTTCACTCTCCTGCTCTTCTGTCTCAAAATCTTGCAATCGCGCAAGGATCGCTCGACCGTGTCCAGACAATCCTTCCTGCTCTGCCAGCGCCACAATTTTATGTCCATTTTCCCGCAAATCTCGTTTGCTGTAGGAAACAACACTCGACTTCTTAATAAAATCATCGACGGATAATGGCGAGGAAAAACGCGCCGTTCCATTCGTAGGAATCACATGATTGGTTCCGGCAAAATAATCTCCGACTGGCTCTGAGCTGTATGGGCCGAGGAAAATTGCACCTGCATTTTCCACTTTTCCGAGACGCTCAAAAGGCTCGGCTATCATGATTTCCAAATGCTCGGGGGCGATGCGGTTGATTACGGCAAAACCTTCGTCCAAATCGTCGACGAGTAAAATAACACCGTAGTCGCGTATCGCCGTTTCTGCAATTGATTTGCGTGGAAGATCGGCAAGCTGTCGCTCGACTTCCTGTGATACCTGCTCCGCCAACGCTTGCGATGTCGTAACCAATATAGCGGCTGACATTGGATCATGCTCGGCTTGAGAAAGAAGGTCTGCCGCGACGTAACGCGGGTTGGCCGTCTCATCTGCGATCACCGCAATTTCACTGGGCCCTGCCACCATGTCGATACTGACCAATCCGAAAACTTCTCGCTTTGCCAGTGCCACGAAAATATTACCGGGACCAACGATTTTATCAACCGCTTTGATTTGCTCCGTCCCATAGGTCAATGCCGCAATCGCCTGCGCTCCGCCTACCTTGTATATCTCACTTACTCCTGCAATTTGAGCTGCAACGAGTATCGCCGGATTGATTTTCCCATCCGCTCCTGGAGGTGTTGTAATGACTACTTCAGGAACACCTGCAATTTTGGCAGGGATAGCATTCATCAAAACACTGGAAGGATAAGCTGCCGTTCCGCCTGGAACATACAGACCTACGCGCTGCAATGGACGTATTAGTTGGCCTAGCAATGTGCCACTTTCTTTGGTGGTAAACCAGGACTGACGCACTTGCCGCTCATGAAACGCCCGAATATTTTCGGCTGCTTCCGTCAATGCCGCCTTTACTTGTGGAGACACGAGCTCACTTGCTTCAGCAAACTCGCTCTCGCTCACACGGAAGTTTTGTAGTAGCACACGATCAAATCGCTCCGTGTAATAGCGCAGCGCTTCGTCTCCTTGCTGGCGAACCGAGGTGAGGATCGCCTTCACCGCTTCTTGCTGTTCTCTCGTTCCTGCATCTACTGATCGTTTCCCGTCATACTGACTGGCTGACATGATACGCATAGCTGTCTCCCCTTTTTCTCTAGTTCCCGTGAGGAATGACCTCTAAAAATTTTCCGGCGATCTCATCCACTGCTTCACTTTTCATCCGATAGCTGGCTCGATTAGCAATGAGCCTCGTCGTAATTTCACAAATGCTCTCCAGCTCGACCAAGCCATTTTCCCGCAATGTCCTACCTGTCGAAACAATATCCACAATACGATCAGCCAGCCCAATCATCGGTGCAAGCTCTACTGAACCATTCAGCTTGATTACCTCAACCTGCTGTCCACGCTCACGAAAATAACGTGACGCAATCTTCGGATATTTCGTCGCAACACGGGGAGCTTCCGTCGGCTTCCAGTCTGGCAGACCCGCTACCATCATGCGACAATAGCCGATATGCAAATCCAATAGCTCGTAAACATCTCGTTCTTCTTCCAATAAAACATCCTTGCCAACCACGCCAACGTCAGCCACCCCATACTCGACATAAGTAGGAACATCGGTAGGCTTCGCCATAATGAATTCAAGCTTGGCATTTTCCACAGGGATGATCAGTTTGCGTGAATCTTGTAGATCCGCAGTGACCTGCAAGCCAGCCTGTTGGAGGAAGTGGACAGCCTCTTCAAAAATCCGCCCTTTTGGCATGGCGATCGTCAGCTTTTGATCGTTTCTCGTGAGTGCCATCTCCTACTCCTCCTGTTGTGTTATGCAAATGACTTTGGTAAATCCCGCTTCTTGTCCAACCTGTTTCTCATCTATTTTGGAGACGAGACGTGTCACTACTACGAGCCCGTCCTCACGCAATTGCTGTGCCTCTGCCAAAGCGTCGCTGCGGCAATCTTCCGTGTAAACGAGCAAAACGCGCGCAGGTGCTTGCCTTTTTACGGAAGGAGTGACCTGAAGTAGCCGATCCATCTTGATCGCAAAGCCTGTGGCGGATGCAGCCCGCCCAAATTGGGAGAGCAATTGATCGTAGCGTCCTCCGCCCAATAGCGGGGAGCCCAAATCTGCCGCGTATCCTTCAAAAACGACCCCTGTATAGTAGTTCAAATTGATGATCAGATTGAAATCGATCAACAAATCTTCCGTCACCCCGTAGGCTTCTAACGATTCCCACAAGGAAGCAATCGTCTCGACTGCCCTCCCTGCTTTTCCGTTGCCTGCCAAATCACGGGCTACTTCGATTTTCCCTTTTCCCCCTTGCAGCCGCAGCAAGGCTTCCAATCGGCTTTTTGCCTCTGTCGGAATGTCTACTGTCGCAAGTAGTTGCCGGAAGCCAACGAAGTCCCGCTCGTACAAAAACTGGCGGAATTGATTGCGAATAGGCTCATCCTCAATCTCCTCCTCCAAAAGACCGTCTACGAAATCGACATGCCCAATGGCAATACGAAACGTTTCCACACCCGCTGCCCGCAAGCAAAAGACAGCAAGTGCAATGGCTTCCGCATCCGCATCGACAGACGCATCTCCGATCAGTTCAATCCCGGTTTGAGAAAACTCTGCATTCCGCCCCGCTTCCTTTTCTTGTGCCCGAAACACATTTGCCTGGTAATACAACCGTATTGGCAATGGAACATCTTTATAAAGGGAGGAAACAACCCTTGCAATTGGCGTTGTCATATCCGGACGCAGGACTACCGTGTGACCTTGTTTATCCAGGAGGCGAAACATCCGGTCTGTCAGTGTCGCACTTGCTGCTCCTACCGTATCGAAGTATTCCAGAGAGGGTGTGGAAATTTCGTCATAGCCCCACCTCTCGATACACTGCCGCAGCTCCCGCTCCAAGTGCCGTTGTTTCGCCAGCGATTCCGGCAGTATGTCCCGCATCCCGAGCGGCTTTTCGAATCCCAAGGGTTTTGCCATCCTTGTTCCCTCCATCACATTCGCTTTACTCTGCTAATATGGTAACAAACTAAAGTGTTATGAAGAAGATTACCACGTCGAGAATCTTAGGTCAACCAAGATAAGAATAGTCGGAAAATTTAACACAAAACAAAAAACCGCCAGGATAAACACCTGACGGCTGATCACAAGGGAAGAGACGCTACATGCCTTCTTCTTCCTCTGAAGCTTTCGTTCGAATGAGTTGCATGGGATTCCCACCTACAAAGGCGCCAGGCGGGACATCTTTATGAACAACCGTTCCCGCGGCGACAATGGCCCCTTTGCCAATCGTTACTCCCGGCAAAATGGTAGTGTTGGCCCCCACCAGGACAGCATCTTCAATAATCACTTCTCCCAAACGGTATTCATCAATTAAATATTCATGGGCAAGTATGGTCGTATTGTACCCGATCACGCAATTACGACCGATCTTGATTTTCTCGGGAAACATGATATCCATCATTACCATCAACGCAACCGCACTATGCTGTCCTACTTCCATACGCAAAAATGTGCGGTACATCCAGTTCTTCCACGAAACGATCGGCGTATACCTGGAGAGTTGGATGACAATAAAATTTTTCATGACTTTCCAGAAGCTTACCGTTCGATACATGTGCCAAAGCGGGTTTACCCCATTTACGGGATAACGTGTTGTCTTCCTCATATGCGTCTCTTTCTCCTACAAGTCAGAATCGGCATCTTCTAAAATGGCATTCGACTGTTTCCGTGTGAAGTGCATCGCTGCGTTGTAACCCATCCGTTTCAAACGGAAATTCATCGCTGCAACCTCAATGATGACTGCCAAATTTCGTCCTGGTCGAACAGGAACGGTAATAATCGGAATCTCGGTATCCATGATCTTCAATGTTTCCTCATCGAGCCCCAACCGCTCGTACATTTTATGAGGCTCCCACAGCTCTAGCTGAACAACCATCTCGATGTTTTTCACATTGCGCACAGCACCTGCCCCAAACATCGTCATAATGTTGATAATTCCCACACCGCGGATCTCCAAAAGATGCTGAATCAGCTCAGGGGCACTACCGCTTAGCTGCCCGCCCTGTGTCTGCTTAATCTCTACTGCGTCATCTGCTACGAGTCGGTGTCCGCGCTTTACTAGCTCAAGTGCAGCCTCACTCTTCCCGATCCCGCTCGATCCCATAATCAAAACGCCGACCCCGTAAATGTCTGTGAGTACCCCGTGTATCGTCGTCGTTGGTGCAAGACGATTCTCCAGGAAGTTGGTTACTTTCCCGACTAGCGTAGTCGTTGCTAGCGGGGACTGAAGTACAGGTACCCCCAACCGATTGGAAACGTCAATCATCTCCTCCGGCACCATTTGATTACGGGTCACACAGAAGCAGGGAACCTGACTTTGCATGAGAAAATTCATCCGTTCCAGCCGTTCCTCTGGAGTCAGCGTTTGAAAAAAGTTGATTTCCGTCAAGCCGAACAATTGAATCCGCTCTTGCGCATAATACGAATAGTAACCGGCTAACTGCAGGCCCGGACGACTCAAATCCGTAACAGTAATCTCACGCCCCAAGCCCTCTTCCCCGCTCAAGATCGTCATATTGAAATGGTCCACTAAATGGCTCACATTCGTCTTACGCATGAAGCTTCCCCCTCACATGGGATTTTCCGTCCCTATGGTTGTGTCTCTATTGTATCGAAACCTCTGTGCTTACGACAACCTAATAAGACCGAGCATCCTTATTAGGCAAAAACCCCGCGACTCGTTTGAGAGAATACGGGGCTTTTTCGCACATACTACCTCTTTTCTCTTTTCATCCCTACCACAACTTCAATGAGGTAGCCAAAAATACTCATCAGTGCTGCTGCCACGATGACAGTGCCAATGTTGTCAGGCCATGGCCCCACTTCAAATCCATCAATAAAGTAGGCAGTCAACGCAAACGTCACGGCATTAATGACAAACCAGAACAAGCCGATCGTCAATACTTGCAAGGGAAAAGTAAAAAACAGCAGAATCGGCCGAATCACTGTGTTCACCATCCCCAAAATCAACGTAGCCCATAATGCTACTGTGAAATTCGCGACATAAATGGAATGGAACCAATTGCTGATCAAAAGCAGCGCAGCCCCATTTAAAAGCATTTTGATTATCCAGCGGCTCATGGTGCATTCCCCCTGTACAGTCTAGCCTTCGCGCAACGATTAACGAATCCCCGTTACTTCCCATTCCCATTGCTCAAAAAACGTTGTCATGAATCGATGCCTGTCTTCGGCGATTTTCTGGGCAGTCTGGGTGAAAAGCTTGTCTTTGATGCGCTGCAGCTTCCAAGTGTATTCCTTATAAGGTGTATGCTGATTGGGGTCATCCGATTGTATGGGTTGCCCAATAACCCCAGTATAAGCAAAAACCCGAGCTACTCCAATAGCCCCAATCGAATCCAGCTTGTCTGCATCAAACAAGACCTTTTCTTCCAAGGTATGTGGAGGACGTTCTTTACGAAAACGATGGGCGAGAATTGCAGACTGTACACGCGAGATGAATGCTTCCGTCATACCGCGCTCGGAGAGCCATTCCCCTGCTAGTCTTGCGCTAATTTCGGCATGGCACTCTCCTGTTTGCCGTTCTTCTGCTCTCCCGATGTCATGCAGCAAAGCAGCGAGGCGCAGCACTTCCATATCCGCTCCTTCCTCGCTACCAATCCGCTCACACATCGCCATCACACGCAAATTATGCTGCCAATCATGTGCAGGATCTTGTCCATCAAAGCGCTTCTGTGCTTCTGCCACCAGATCGGCAGGCAGTGCGGCAAGAGAATCTTTCACGTAATCCATCTTTTCCTCCCCCTTTGCGTTCACCAAGCAAAGATGCCCCCCTGATTCAGGGAGGCAGCCTCTCGATTACTTCGCAACGAATTGTTCTAGCTTGGCATTCGTCCGTTCTCTATCGCGTTCCAAAATCGGCTTCAAATAGATACCCGTATAAGAGCCTTCCATTTTTGCCACTTCTTCCGGTGTTCCCGTACCGACAATTTCTCCGCCACGGGTACCACCCTCAGGTCCCAAATCTACGATGTAATCAACCGTTTTGATGACATCCAGATTATGCTCGATGACCAGCACTGTATCGCCGTTATCCACCAATCGTTGCAGTACTTTCAGCAAACGATCGATATCGTCTGTATGCAGACCGGTTGTCGGTTCATCCAAGATGTACAGGGTACGTCCTGTGCTGCGTCGATATAGCTCAGAGGCTAGCTTGACGCGTTGTGCTTCCCCGCCAGAGAGCGTGGTAGCAGGCTGCCCAAGCTTCATATATCCCAGCCCCACGTCTACGATGGTCTGCAGCTTGCGCTCGATCTTCGGCAGATTGCGGAAAAATTCTACCCCATCCTCGATCGTCATTTCCAAAACATCTGCAATGCTCTTGCCTTTGTACTTCACATCAAGCGTCTCGCGGTTGTAACGCTTGCCGTGGCAAACTTCGCAAGGCACATACACATCCGGCAAAAAGTGCATCTCGATTTTAATAATCCCGTCACCGCTGCATGCTTCACAACGGCCGCCCTTGACGTTAAAGCTGAAGCGACCTTTTTTATAGCCGCGCACTTTAGCTTCATTAGTGGAAGCAAACAGGTCGCGAATATCGTCAAAGACACCTGTATATGTCGCCGGATTGGAACGTGGTGTACGTCCAATTGGAGATTGGTCGATGTCGATCACCTTATCGAGATGCTCCAGTCCCAGGATGCGGCGATGCTCCCCAGGCTTCACCTTTGCCTTATTCAAATCGCGAGCCAATGTCTTTTGCAAAATTTCATTGATCAGCGTACTTTTTCCTGAGCCAGATACACCTGTTACGGCAACAAAAACGCCTAGAGGAAGCTTCGCAGTGACGTTTTTCAGGTTGTTTTCCTTCGCGCCCTCAATCTTGATCCATTTGTCCGAAGGCTTGCGACGCTCCATCGGAACAGGGATGAATTTGCGCCCGCTTAAATAGGCACCCGTCAAAGAGTTAGGGTCCTTCATGACTTCTTCCGGAGTTCCTGCCGCTACGATCTGACCGCCATGTATGCCAGCTCCTGGTCCAATATCAATAATATAATCGCAGGCCATCATCGTATCCTCGTCATGCTCGACGACGATCAATGTATTCCCCAGCTTGGTCATATGCTCCAGCGTCTTGATCAGACGCGCGTTATCACGCTGATGCAGTCCGATACTCGGCTCATCCAAAATGTAGAGAACGCCCATCAGACTAGAACCGATCTGCGTAGCCAGTCGAATCCGCTGCGCTTCTCCCCCGGACAGTGTTCCCGCCGCACGGCTCAGCGTCAAGTAATCCAGTCCGACATCAATCAAGAAGTTCAGTCGTGCCTTGATTTCTTTTACGATCAGGTTCGCGATCTTTGTTTCCCGCTCTGTCAGTTCCAGTCCATCGACAAATTGATGCGCATCGAGAATCGACAGCGTAGTCAGCTCGGAAATACTGCGCTCCCCTACCTTTACCGCCAAGCTCTCCTGACGCAAACGTTGACCTTTGCAGACAGGGCACGCCTTCTGGCTCATGAAGCCTTCGATTTGCTCGCGGATGTAATCCGAGCTGGTCTCCAGATGACGTCGTTGCAGGTTGATGACGACACCCTCGAACGGTACGACCGCCTCGCGCACTTGCCCAAACTCGTTCTCATAGCGGAAGTGAATTTTTTCGCCTTCACTACCGTACATCAAGATTTGTCGGTGCGCTGCAGTAAGCTCTTCATAAGGTACATCCATCCGAATGTTAAAGTGGCGGCAAGCTGATTCCAATAATTGTTGATAGTAAGTCGAAGTCTTCGGCTCCCATGCGCCAATCGCCCCGTCATTGAGCGTCTTCGTCGCATCAGGAACGACCATATCCGGGTCTACCTCCAGTTTGACACCCAATCCGTCGCACTCCGAGCAGGCACCAAACGGGCTGTTGAAGGAGAAAATCCGCGGCTCCAGCTCTCCGATGGAGAATCCGCACACCGGGCAAGCATGTTTTTCACTGAACAGCAGCTCTTCTTGCTCCATCACATCGACGATGACCTTGCCATCTGCTAAGCGAAGTGCCGTTTCCAAGGAGTCTGCCAGACGCGCCTGCACATCCGGCTTCACAACGATCCGGTCAACGACAACCTCAATGTTATGCTTCTTGTTCTTTTCCAGCTTGATATCTTCCGACAAATCGGTAATTTCACCATTGACCCGCACGCGGACAAAGCCTTGCTTGCGGATGTCCTCCAACAGCTTGACGTGCTCTCCCTTGCGACCTTGCACCATGGGAGCTAGAATCTGCATTTTCGTGCGCTCAGGATACTCCATCAGTCGATCGACCATTTGTTCGATGGTCTGGGATTGGATCTCGATACCATGCTCCGGGCAAACCGCTCTACCTACACGCGCATACAAAAGGCGCAAATAGTCGTAGATTTCCGTAACCGTCCCTACCGTGGAACGAGGGTTGCGGCTCGTCGTTTTCTGGTCAATCGAGATCGCAGGGGAAAGTCCCTCAATCGAGTCCACGTCCGGCTTGTCCATCTGCCCAAGAAATTGACGGGCGTATGCAGACAGAGACTCGACATAGCGTCGTTGCCCCTCTGCGTAAATTGTGTCAAAAGCAAGCGAGGACTTACCCGAGCCAGACAAACCCGTCAGAACGACGAATTTGTCCCTCGGAATGACTACATCAACATTTTTTAAATTGTGGGCACGTGCACCCTTTACGACAATATGTTCTAATGGCATGAAAAAAACCTCTCCTTAGAGTTCCGCCTTCAGCTCGAGAATCAAATCACGCAATTCGGCCGCACGCTCGAACATGAGGTTGCGTGCCGCTTCCTTCATTTCTTCTTCCATACGCTCTATGACAGCTACGCGATCCTTCTTCGGCATTTTTTTGAAGTCTGCATGTGGCAAATAATCCGCTTTTTCCTCCGCTACCTTGGTCGCCTCGATCACGTCGCGGACGGACTTTTTCACGGTTTGCGGCGTGATGCCGTGCTCTTCATTGTACGCCATCTGAATGGAACGACGACGTTCTGTCTCTCGAATCGCAGAAGCCATCGAATCTGTCATTTTGTCCGCGTACATGATAACGCGTCCCTCTGCGTTCCGCGCAGCCCGACCGATCGTCTGAATCAGCGAGCGCTCATTGCGCAGGAACCCTTCCTTGTCTGCATCCAAAATCGCCACAAGCGATACCTCCGGCAGGTCTAGACCTTCCCGCAAGAGGTTGATCCCGACAAGCACGTCAAACTCGCCTAAACGCAACGAACGTAAAATCTGCATCCGCTCAATCGTTTTAATATCCGAGTGAAGATAGCGGACCTTGATTCCGATTTCTTTCAGATAGTCCGTCAAATCCTCAGACATTTTCTTCGTCAGAGTCGTGACGAGAACTCGCTCATTTTTTGCAATCGTAGCCTGAATCTCGCCAATCAAATCGTCAATCTGTCCTTTGATCGGACGTACCGTAACTGTTGGGTCAATCAAGCCTGTCGGACGAATCACCTGCTGCACCATTTCCGGGCTGTGCTCCAGCTCATAAGGACCAGGCGTAGCTGAAATGTAAATCGCTTGTTTCAGCTTTCCTTCAAACTCTTCGAACTTGAGTGGGCGGTTATCGCGTGCAGAAGGCAGACGGAATCCGTGATCGACGAGTACATCCTTTCGTGCGCGGTCACCGTTATACATCCCCCGAACCTGCGGCAAGGTCATATGCGACTCATCCATCATGACGATAAAATCTTCTGGGAAGTAATCCAGCAAGGTATACGGAGCATGCCCGGCAGGAAGTCCCGTCAGATGACGTGAGTAGTTTTCAATACCGGAGCAAAAGCCCATCTCCATCATCATCTCAATATCGTACCGTGTGCGTTGCTCCAGTCGCTGTGCTTCCAGAAGCTTGCCCGCATCACGGAATTCTTTCAGTCTTTCTTCCAGTTCGGCCTCGATGCTTTGGATAGCCAGCTTCATTTTCTCCTCGCGCGTCACGTAGTGAGAGGCAGGGAAAATGGCAATGTGATCACGCTGTCCCAAAATCTCCCCGGTCAGTACGTCAATCGAAGTAATCCGCTCAATTTCATCTCCGAAAAACTCTACGCGAATCGCCTGCTCACTCTGTGAAGCAGGAAAAATCTCCACCACGTCACCCCGCACGCGGAACGTACCACGTGTAAAGTTGATATCGTTGCGTGTGTACTGGATATCGACCAGCCGATGCAAAATCTCGTCCCGTCCTTTTTCCATGCCAACACGCAAAGACAAGAGCAGTTCGCGATACTCTTCCGGCGAACCCAATCCGTAAATGCAGGAGACGGAGGCAACGATGATCACGTCTCGGCGTTCAAACAGCGCACTGGTAGCCGAGTGACGGAGCTTGTCGATCTCCTCGTTGATGCTCGAGTCTTTTTCAATAAACGTATCCGATTGGGGAATGTATGCTTCGGGTTGATAGTAATCGTAGTAGCTGACGAAGTATTCCACCGCGTTGTTCGGGAAAAACTCCTTAAACTCTGCACACAGCTGAGCGGCCAGAGTTTTGTTGTGAGCCATCACGAGTGTCGGCCTGTTCACCTGAGCAATTACCTGGGCAGCCGTATAAGTCTTTCCCGTTCCCGTCGCACCCAGCAATGTCTGGTGTCGCTTGCCAGCCTTTAACCCTGCCACCAGCTCGGCAATGGCAGTCGGCTGGTCACCGGACGGTTGAAACTCCGATACCAATTCAAAACGCTCCATTCCCTCGTTCATCTCCTCATAGCATGACTGTTTCTACTTCCATTATAACACAATTCCGGCTAGTTTAAGCCCAAAATTCGAACAAACGTTTGTCTTCATCTTTCCACCAATTTTTCCGATATAAGATGAAGGAAGCACAAACATACGCAGATACACTCGCCACCTTCAGGGAGGATTGACATGTCAGATACCGGAACAACCGTCAAAAATAACCCTTATATACAACCGCATATGAGCTATAAAGGCAAAAAAGAATTCTCCACAGAGCTCGACCAAAATGCCTTTATGAAGCTCATGCTGGAGCAGTTAAAGCATCAAGACCCTATGTCCCCCATGGACAACTCTCAGTTCATCCAACAAACAAGTATGCTGACCATGGTAGAAAAAATCACAAAAATGACCACGCTGATGGAGCAATCGAACAACAGCATGGTCACTTTGGAAAAGTATGAAAAGCTGGTAGGTCGTACTGCCTCGTATTCCCTTACTACAAAAGACGAGATGACGGGAGAAACCAAGACGGAGAAGAAAGAAGGCGTACTTGATGCCGTCTACATGGATCAAGGCAAAATCTACTTCCGTATTGCAGGCGAATCGACGCCGATTCCGCTGGCAGACGTCTCCGGATTGGAATCGCAAGGTCTGGCCGGCAATACGCTCGACAACAGCGTGAAGTACATGGAAATGATCGGTCGTGAGATTTCCTATAAAGTAACAAAGGAAGTCGACCGGGATGGCAATCCAGATACCAAAAACGACATTTCCAAAGTTGATGAAATCTTGAATGGCGTCATCACTGGTTTTACCACCAAAAACGGTACCGCACAATTCCAACTGGATAATGGATCAACCGTAAAAGCTGAAGAAATCGTAGGCATGACGGTGAAACCTGAAAACAGAACAATGGGCAACTCCCTTGCCTACGCGCAAATGATCGGCTACAACATCACGTACAACCAGTCTCAAACGAATCCGGATGGCACCACTAGCACTACTCCTCTTACCGGAGTAGTTAAGGCTGTCAGCATGAAAAACGGAGTCGTCGAATTCGTCCTCCAGGATGATAAGAAAGTTGCTCTCAATCAAATCACAGGATTCGAAGCAACTGCCTAGAACCTATACAAAAAGCCGCACATCTTCGAAATCGGAGAAGGCGGCTTTTTCTTTTACAAATACCTATTCGTTTACGATCACTTTTCCGGTTATCGCATCCACATAAAACGTATCATCTACTTTAAATTCTCCCCCGCAGAAGCAATGCGAGCGAGTTTGGCGAAACGAAAGGTCATAGCCGAGCTTCCATGTAATCGTGCCTTTCTTATAATCTGGCTGGTGGATATAGGTCAGCTCAAGTGGATAGGTTTGCAGTAATCGGGTCATGGCCACTTGTTCTTTAAGGGCTTGGGAACGGGCCGGGTATTTGACACTGGCCGGTTTGTTTATGCTCACCTGCTCCCATGTACCCGTCCATGAATCGATCTGAATCGTATACATCCCGTTCTCCACACTTTGATTGACCCCATAAACTGGAATGCCGTTTACAAGGGGATCAGCTATGATCGAGGTGTACCTTTCATCTCCATCCTCCGTTATTTGGATCTGATTGCTTCCAGACGGAGCCAGTCTTTTCAAAAGCTTATCCGCTTCCATCCGATCCCGCTTCTTATCCGTTTTCACATTAGACCATTGTGGATTGTTCACCTTTGTGGAAAATTCAAGCAGTTCACCAGTCTTTGCATCTGTCACGAGTAGATGATGCTGCTCGCCGTTATTGCTTCCCTCAGGAAAGGTAGCCATTCGAGATATCTTGTCAGCATCGGGAACCCCTTCACCAAAATTTCCCCATATGAAATAACGAAGGGCTGGACCATCATCGTAACTCGCCTCGTAGATGGACAGCGGCAGCTTTTCTGTTTCGATTCTAAACAACATGCGTAACAAATCACGCGCTTGCGTCTCTGTTTGCGCTACCCACCTCTCACCTGTTCCGGTCACATTGATGATCTGAGAGGGGTTGGTTGTCGCTCGGGAATTCGTTGTGACCAATCGTTTGCCACTAAAGGCATCCAATGCACTACCTGTATGTTGTTGCGTGATAATTCCATTTTTCAGGACATAAGCGAGCTTTGCTTCTACCTGATCGCTTTGATTATGAATGGGCAATAAATAAACGAGCTCCAATGGACGGCTTTCTTGCCACTTTCGAACAGCTTGTTCGGGGGAGATGATGCGCTGCGGAGATGGGAGTGAAGAGGGACTTACTTTTTCGTATAGCCTGCCATCAAACGTAGAAAACCAAACGATTCTTCCCGAGGCATCAAAACTGACGAGACAATCATAATCGTCATCGAGCACCACATTATTCAGGACTCGCACCAACCGAACCGTCAATAGGTCCTTATTTTTAAAAACCTCTCTTGCTTGGTAAGCATTTCCTGTGGCAGTTCCCTGCAATCCAGCGACAAAAGCCAGCGCACGTGCTTTTGCCTGCTGCTCAGTCGGGTAGGCAGGCTTTGTTGCTGCTTTCGGGGTAAGATTCAGTCTGAGCAGCTCACCTGTTTGTCCGTCAAAAATCGCATCATCCATGGACGATTCAGCCTCAGCCGCAGACAGCGCAAACGTGACCGCCACCCCGCTCACACCAGGTCCATCCACATCGCCACCGTAAACGACATAACGCGAAGACAACTCCGGTAAAAGTTTGACTAGCTTTTGGACACCTTTGGTCACATGCATCGGCACAGCCACAACTGATTGTGCCTGTGCTACGGTCACAGAAGTCGTTGCGCCAGCTCCTGATAAGGGTGCGGCAAAAACCGTGGCAGCAGCTAATGTACCCGACAAATACCACGAGACCGTTCTTTTTACCTTGAACACCGACCCCACTCCCTTTTTTTTCCTCCTACATTGAGACGCAACAGCCACCAGTAAGTTTCCGAATGGACAAGCTTTTCTCGAAAAAAAGAAGGTATGCATGTTTGTCTGCATACCTTCTCCCCACTATCCTTAAGCTCCAACATTCAGTTTCTCCAGCTTTTGCTTGATCAGCTCGACTACACTGGAGCGTTTCAAATCAACAAATGCACGGGTATTTGCATCCGGAACCACAATGATCCCCAGTTGGTGATGATTGCCCGCATAGACCGCACACTGTACGAACTTCAGCTCACCTTCACGCGTGAGTACTTCCATTTTGCAAAAGGCAGGATTGGCTTGTAGCGCTGGATACAGATCTTCTTTTTCCCGCACCGCAATGCCATTTACTTTCACGATAATCTCACCAGGCGTGATACCGATCTCCTCTGCTCTCGTACCCGGAATGACACCCATCACTTTTACACCACGCGAAGACTGGATGAAATAAGGCGAACGCTTTCTTTCTTGATACTGACTCCAGAAAAACAGCGCCTCATGACCGAATAGTGCAAAGATCGCAGCCAGCAAGATCAACGGATAAAACCATACTACCAGAGCACACAACCCCAACAAAATAATCGCATACAGCGTCAAATTTTTCGCAACCTGCGTTGCTTTTCTATACGGAGTCATCGTTTGCGTCATGTCAGAGAATCCGGTCACTGTTGGCAAAAGCATCAATCCGAAAGAAGCGACTTCCGGTGAAAAGAACGGCCACCCTGGATACAACGCGCCACTGATAGCACTTGGCTCCATCTGTACGAACAGCACGACTGGCGTCAGCCAAAAAGAATGAAGCAAATAGGCACCCACGATCCGACCACGTTGCCCTTCTACAAACAGCGGAGAAGCATCCCGCCCGCCATTCCAGCGTACGAGCATCGCTTCAATCAGATGCATAACCGCAACTAACGCAAGCAACGGCAAAGGTTTCGCTTGATGAATCAATTCCCAGACATAGCTCAATCCAGGAACATCCGTAACCGGTGGAATGACCAGTGTGATCGCGTGTAAAATCGCCAATACCCCTGCAGCATATGCAAAACAGAGAAACCGTAAACGAATCAGCGCCAAGATGAGCGCCAATCCCCATAGTATCCACAAATCCTGTGCTTGCACGACCACGCCGAGTCCTGCACTAAGAAGAGAAATCAGCAAGCCTCCCACCAAGCCCATCCCTACAGCCCGTATCGTCGAGAGCAAAGGGGACTGAATGCGTGCAGAAAAAAGCTGTCTTTCCAGGTTCATCTGTCTGCGATAATGCAAATAAATAAACACCAGAAAGAGATAGAAGACAGGATTGATAAAAAATGCGGCAAAGCCATATGCAATGGTAAGCATATCTGCCTGTATCGCCAATTGCCTCACCTCAACTAAAAGAAAGAAAAACCACGGCATTTGATTTGCCGTGGTTATCATTTCTACGGATAGAAGGTATTTACCTGCTTCCATTTTCTTGATTATTCATTACTTGCCCGTGACTACATCCAGAGCTTTTTGCAATTGCAGGTCATTCTCTGGCTTCGTCATCGTTTTACGGAGACTTTCTTCCAGCGAAGAGCGTGTCTTCGCATCTACTTTGCCAGTTACCTCAAGTTTGTTGGAGGTTTGGAACTGCTTGATTGCTTCCTCTGTCTTTTCATCAAAATAGCCATCTTCTCGTCCTGGAGACAGATTCAAGCCCTTCAGGATGAGCTGCAGGTTTTTCACATCAGTACCAGCCATGTCGCGCTGCAATACTTTATCTGCTGGCAACAGAGTTGCATTGAAATAGTCTGGTTGCTTGACTTCAAAGTCTGGCTTAATGCCTTTTTTATGGACCCATTCACCACTCGGTGTGACCCACTTGGCAATCGTCAGCTTCAATTGGCTCTTGTCGTTCATTTCCATAGTGCTCTGAACGGTTCCTTTACCAAAGGTCTTCTCACCAACCAGCTTGTAGTTTCCGCTATCCCGCAGAGCACCCGCCAGAATCTCCGATGCACTGGCGCTTCCGCCATTAATCAGTACCGAGATTGGATAAGGCTTGCCAGCTTCTGTAGTCGAGAAATACTCCTCTTTTTGCTGTCCGCCATTTCCATACTCGATCTGCACGATCTTGCCTTTTTTCGGCACGAGGATTTCTCCGATTTCTTTCACAGCTAACAAATATCCGCCCGGATTGCCTCGAACGTCAATTACCAGACCGCCAATCCCCTTCTGCTCGAGAGCAGCCAGCTGTTCTTTGAAGTGCTTAGCTGTGTCTGTAGAGAATTGGGTAATGTTGATCATCCCTACTTTAACACCGTTCTTCTCGATAATCTGACTGTTTACCGTCTCAATCGGGATATCGTCACGCACACACACGATGGTAAGAGGCTCTGGCACCCCGGCTCTCACTACTTTGAGAACCGCCTTCGTTCCTTTTGGACCACGAATCTTCGTCACTGCCTGATGCAGGTCCAATCCTTCAAGGGATTCATCATTTACGCTCAAAATTTGGTCGTTTGGCCGCAGCCCTGCACGCTCCGCTGGAGAGTTTTTGAATGGCGAAACAACCGTTACCCGACCATTTTGCATCGTTACCTCTGTCCCGATCCCTTGGAAAGTCGAGTGTAGGGTAGATGTGAACTCCTCAGCAGAACGAGGGTCCATATAATCACTGTACGGATCTTCTAGCGACCCGACCATTCCGCCAATTGCACCCTCTACTAACTGCTCGTTGGTGACATTTTGGATGTAATCTTTCTTGATTGCTGAAAACGCCTCGTACAGCTTCTGGAACTCTTTCGGATAATCTCCGCTCCCAGAAAACAGCGCCATGCTGGATGCTGTTAAAGCACCACCTTGACTCGAACTGGCGCTAGCCGATGTCTTCATGATCGCCATCGTAATAAAACTACTGGCTACCATCGAGATGAGTACAAGCGCGATTACGGTACGTCCTTTCCATCTCACTGTTACGTCACCATCCTTTGTGCTACCGGAAAAAGATATGCTGCTAGTGTATGCATGTTCCGATCACAATATTTGTCTGGTCGCACGAGGGTCTACTTCAAGTACGGCATTGGATTAACTGCTACGTCGTTTTTATAGACGGTAAAGTGTACGTGATTTCCGGTTGAGCGACCTGTTGATCCTACCTCTGCGATCTTTTGACCTCTCGATACGGATTGCCCAACAGAAACCTTGATACCTCCCTCGCGAATATGACCGTACAGAGTGGTATATTCCGCGTTATGCTTGATCATTACTGTATTCCCGAAGCCGCCGTTATATCCTGCAAAGAGAACGATTCCGTCAGCCGCAGCCAAAATTGGCGTTCCCTTCCGTGCTGCCATATCTACACCATTATGCCCAGCCGAGCGGCCTGTAAACGGGTCTGACCGCATTCCGAAGCCTGAAGTGAAGCGGAATTGCCCACTTGCGATAGGCAAACCAAACTTTCCACCCTTGTAGCCTGTACTGGATGCGCTCAGCGCACGTACTCGCTCCGCGTATTTGGCTGACTCTTGTTTGGTGATAGTCAAAAGCTCCTGTCCATACTGCTCCAAATCCACTTCAAGAGCAGATTCTTTCTTTTCCAGTTCAGCCTTGACCACCATACTTTGCTTGTACTGCTTGTCCAATTCGACTTTGAGCTCCTCAGCCTCATCGAACATCCCGGCGTACACAGTCAGTTGATGATCAATTTCTTTCTTTTTAGTCTCGATGGTTTCCTTATCGCGAATGTTATCCTCTAAAATACGCGTGTCCTGCTCTAAAATAAGCTGCAAGGCCTGCATACGCGTCAAAAAGTCCCCAAAGTCAGAGGAACCGAGAAGGACATCCAAATAGGAGACCGTACCGCGTTCATACATGGAAGTCACACGTGTTCTGAGCAAGGCATCCCTTTTCGCTACGCGATCTTTTGCCTCATCCAGTTTATCCTGCGCGTTTGCTGCTTTTTCCTTGGTTTCATCCATTTGCTGCTCAAGCTTGTCCAGCTTTTTCTGTGTATCGTTGCGACGCAAATCGATTTGCATCAATTGCGTTTCCAAGCCCTTTTTCTCTTTTTGCACGACATTGATCTGTTCTTCTGTCTTCTTCATCTGCTGCTGCTGGCTTTTCTTCTTCTTTTGGATCTCTTTTAGCTCTCGATTAATCTTGTCCAAAGAGGCCTTACTAGGCGCTGCCAAGCTCACATTTGTCGGGAGCACAGTACCGACTACAAGCCCAGTGATTACGAGTGCTAGCAGGATTCTCTTTCTCATGATACTCCTCCCACGCTCTTCAAATTATTAAACTCGCAAGAAGCGACGTACGGACACCAAGCTTCCCCAAATCCCGATGAATGCACCAATCGCCAGCAAAGCCAACGCCACTTGATACACGAGCGGGAATAGCGGCAACAGTTTAAACAGTTGGGAAGCTTCAAAACTGGAGTGAATGGCATCCAGGAGGTAGTAATAGCCAACCATTAGCATAATGGTCGGAATCAATGCCCCTGCCACACCCATCATGAGCCCTTCCACAAAGAATGGCCAACGGATAAACCAGTTCGTGGCACCAACGAGCTTCATGATTTCAATCTCTCTGCGACGTGCCACAATTGTCAGCTTAATCGTGTTGGCAATCAAGAACATCGCTGTAAAACCAAGTCCAATAATAAAGGCAATCCCGACATTACGGACTGCTCCTGTCAAGGAAAACAGCTTTTCCACAGTGCCTTCCCCATAGGTTAGGCTTTTGACATACTGGATATTTTTAATTTGAGCGGCAACAGCAGCAGTGTCTTGCGGTTGCTTCGTTTTTACGGTAAACGCATCCGGAAGAGGGTTGCTTTCCTCCAATCCTTCGAACAAATACGCTTTTTCACCAAGGCTCTCTTTAAATTGCTTCAGCCCTTCGTCTTTCGGAACAAATGAAACAGACTCTACTTGCGGAAGTTTCTTGATGTTGTTCTCAACCTGTGTGATGTTTTCTTTTGTCGCCAGCAAGTCCATGAAGACCCGAATTTCTACTTGCTTTTCCACGGACTGCGCAAAGTAATTGACGTTCATCGCCAGAATGAGGAAAACGCCCAAGATAAAGAGGGTAATGGTCACGGCACTAATTGAAGCGAACGACATCCAGCCGTTCCGCCCGAGGTTTTTGACCCCTTCACGGACATGGCGCCCCAGCGTCCTAATCTTCATAACCATATTCCCCTCTCTGCTCATCACGGGCAATTTGGCCTGCTTCGATCGCAACCACCCGTTTTCTCATGGTGTTTACAATTTCCCTATTGTGGGTAGCCATAACGACTGTCGTTCCACGTTGATTAATTTCTTCAAACAGCTTCATGATTTCCCAAGAGGTCTCTGGGTCCAGGTTCCCCGTCGGTTCGTCCGCGATTATAATTCCCGGACTATTCACCAATGCGCGCGCCAAGGCAACACGTTGCTGCTCACCACCGGACAGCTCGTTTGGCAGCATTTTGGCTTTATGCTTGAGCTTTACGAGACCCAAAACATCCATCACGCGCGGCTTGATTTGTTTCGGATTGCTCTCGATTACTTCCATCGCAAATGCGACGTTTTCGAAAACGGTTAACGTCGGCAGCAGCTTGAAGTCTTGAAACACGACACCGATACTGCGACGGACTAATGGAATTTGGCGCTCTTTGATTCTGCTGACATTGAAGCCACCCAAAAAGATTTGTCCTTTCGTCGGCTTCTCTTCACGGTACATCAATTTGATAAACGTAGATTTACCCGCACCACTGGGGCCTACTACGTACACAAATTCACCTTTCTCAATCCGAATGTTGATACCTTTCAAAGCATTCGTTCCATTCGGGTATGTTTTCCATACATCGAACATTTCGATCAAGCCAATCACATCCTACTTCGTCAGATCCTTGTCTATGTATCTTGATCCTGAATTTTAAAGTAAAAATCGACAAAACCCCTCTACCCTCTAGCAACCGCTGCTATACCTTGTTGAAAAACAGCGTGATTTCCCATCTTATCCATTATACCACCACGATTCACGGATGGTATCCACTAAATCTCTCATTTCTTGTCGAAACAGCTTCGATTGTTAACAACTGTCACGAATTTGAGAGAAAATAAGACTGCACATTCCCAACTAGCATCATGGAAAACAGTTGGCTACAATGAGTGTGACAAGAGGGCATCATAAAAAAGGAGCTGGTTATAACGTGGAAAATTTTGTTTACCATAACCCGACACAGCTGATTTTTGGACGGGGTCAATTGGCCCAGCTCGAGGAAAAAGCAAGACAGCTAGGTCCCACTGTTCTTTTGGTATATGGTGGTGGCAGTATAAAGCGAACTGGTCTCTACGACAAAGTTATTTCTCTCCTGCAGTCTGCGGGCTGCCGCGTGCATGATTTGCCGGGGGTGGAGCCAAATCCACGTCTGAGTACCGTGAACAAAGGAATTGAATTATGCCGTCAAGAGGGCGTCAATTGGATACTTGCTGTAGGTGGTGGCAGTGTAATCGACGCGGCCAAAGCAGTCGCGATTGGTGTGCCTTACGAGGGAGATGTATGGGATTTTTATACGCGTAAAGCGGTCGCACAAGAGGCTTTGCCCCTCGGTACCGTACTGACACTTGCTGCTACTGGTTCTGAAATGAACCGGGGAAGTGTCGTCACCAATTGGGAGACACAAGAAAAGCATGGGGCTGGCACGACGTTTCCTGCGTTTTCGATTTTAGATCCAGAGCATACGTTCAGCGTGCCTCGAGACCAAACGATCTACGGAATCAGCGACATTTTGTCCCATGTATTCGAGCAGTACTTCACGCATACAACCGAAATTCCATTGCAAACACGTTTTGCCGAGTCGATCATGAAAACCGTCATCGAAAATGCAGAACGCGTCCTCGCCAATCCGGAAGACTACGATGCGCGGGCCAACATTATGTACTGCGGAACAATGGCATTGAACGGCACTCTCCCGGTTGGTGTCACAACAGATTGGGCAACCCACTCTATTGAGCATGCTGTGAGTGCTGTTTACGACATCCCGCATGGTGGCGGTCTGGCGATCATCTTCTCGAAATGGATGCGCTATGTGTACCGTGAAAACGTCGCTCGCTTTGTGCGGTTCGCGACAGAAGTATGGAATGTCGATCCTTCCGACAAGACAGACGATGAGATCGCTTTGGAAGGGATTGCCGCTACAGAAGCTTTCTTTGAGCGCATCGGTGCCCCTACTCGCTTGGCTGATTACGGTATCACCGACGAGCATTTGCAGCTCATGGCCGAAAAAGCTACTCCGTTTGGACCGATTGGTCAGTTTAAAACGTTGACGAGTGATGACGTGGCACAGATTCTTCGATTAAGTTTGTAAATCTAGTTTCATTTTTCGGTTTTAAAAATATATAAAGAAGCCTTAGTCCAGTATAAGACGGAACTAAGGCTTCTCTTATATTTTCTATGTTTATCACTATCTACTTGGATATTTTTCTTCTATTGAAGATATCACCCAATTCCTGGGATTTCGCTGATCCTGGTTAATTTTCTCTTTCTTAACATACGAAACTAATTTCATCTTAACAAAATTCCCATTTCCTTCTTCCCTCTGAAAAAGAATATATACCTCTGATAGATTTGATGTGGTCAACACCAATGGAACAAGATCACCTGGTTTTCGTACACTATTAAGCGCATTAGTTAAATCTTCGGAAAAATAGGTACTCTCCGGTTCCTGCAGATTCATAGTTATATGATCGCTATCAAACCAATCAAATTTTTCAAGACCATCCATATTCAACGCGAAAGTATTGATTGCATTTTGCCAAGATTGCTCAAGCATATCATTAATTTCTTTGGATCGCTTGTCCCTCATATACGTCTTTTTTTCTTGTGTAATGAAAGTTTCTTCTGCGCTCAAAGAATTTACATGGATGAAAATTAATGACGTAACCGCAGCAAGAGTAATACATATAGAAAGAGTGAATATATTCCACCCTAATAATTTTTCCTTTTCCATATCTCTATTTCATAAAGTTTACCCTTTAGTAGTGGTCGTCTTTGTTTTTCCTGCTGCGTCCCAAATTTTGTGGTTAGACTTTGCAGTATATTTTCCTTTTCCGTAAGTTACATCAACTTGAGCTTCTGCCCATTCCCCTTCTCTTTCATCTACAGCACTATCTTGAAACTTACCATCTTTATAAATCTCTACATAGACCTTTGCCTTAACTGTATCGGAATTCCCTTCTGTTCTTCCTAGTGCACTCATATATTTGTCATCATATGTTGCTGATACTACCGTAAAAGTTTGACTCGATTTAAACCCTAAGGCAGCAAATGCAACTGAAGATACCGCAGTAACAGCAAATAGAGAGGCAGTAACTGTCAAAAACAATTTTCTTTTCATTTAATTCTCTCCTTTTTACATTTTTTACCTCAATTTATATTTTATATTATATTCCAATTATTGTAAAACTGTTATTTTCCAACACCACTCTATTACATATAATTCTCGCCTGTAAGACGACACAAAAAACCGTGCTCCCTTAAGGAGTGCGGCTTTCTTTTTACATCATCAGTTTTGATTCAGCCATTTTTTCCGAATTAGATCTCCGCATAACAGCACCAACGGTACAATGATGCTATAGGTAAAATCATAGAACGGCCAGTACTTCGCAATGATGTCCCCAAAGACGACGATATTGGGCGAGAAAATCGTAGACATCACCATGAGCAAAACGATGTACGGAAGGATTAGAACCTTGAAGTTGTCGATTCGAAAGACATGACGGATTCCCAAATGAAAAAACAGGCAGTACAGCGTAATTTTGACGCTCACCGCGATAAACCAGATCACCGCGATAATTGCCTCCAGCCGCTGAATGAAATCCCCGAGCTTCAGCTGTTTGATGAGAACATAGGTCGGATAAAAATGCCGCGCAGTCTGATCTGCCCCCAAAACAAGGATGCACATCACCATGATGATTAACAGCACAATTCCCCCTAGCAACGTCCCCAGAAAAAAAGCTCTCATCCGTTTTTGGATGGGCGAGACAAACGGAAGAACTGCCATAAAAATGACCAGCTCTGAAAAAGGAAAGGCGAATGCCGCAGTAGATCCCTGCAAAATAGGCTTCCACCCATTTTCAAAAACAGGTTGAATTCTCGACATTTCCGCCTGTGGCAGCAGGGTAATCATGAGTAACCCAAAAAAGAAAAAGAACCAGACAAAATAGATTTCTGCCGATTCTGCGACTGTTTGCAGTCCCAAACGCACACCAAACATAATCACAATGACAAACAATAGCTGTATCGCGAATCTTGGAGTCGAAACTAATAGATGCGTACCAACAAAGTCCCCAATCTCCATGACATGCGCCCCTGCTGAAAACAAGGTATAGCTAATAAACGAGAGTGTAATGATGGTTCCCAGTACTCTCCCGACAGTTTGATCAACGAAGGTGAAAAAGCTTTGATTCCGATACAGCTTCCCCACAGCTATGAGTAAGACAATATTGAGCAGTCCCACCAAAAGCCCGATCAGGACGGATATCCACGCATCCTGTTTAGCGAGTGCAGCCGTCATGCCAGGCAGGACGAGAACCGAGTCCCCAATGGTAACAAGGGTGACGAGCATCAATAGTTGACGGGGACTGATCTTATAGCTCTCTTGCATGATTGCTCCCTGCTCTCTTTAGGCCTTCGATCCTTTTGTACAATTATTTCCCCCATGATTCGGCGCTAAACACATAGGCATTTCATGCTATGATAAAGAAATATATGTAAATTCCGAATTGGACTGGAGGACTGCAACCATGTATAGAGTAAAAAAGCAGGATGTGATTTATGCCATGTCTCCTGAGAATCGGCCGGTCTTGAAGGTGGAAGCAGGCAGTACCGTAACGTTTGAAACCTGCGATTGCTTCGAGGACCAAATCCAATCGGCTGACACCGTGTTTCAAGAGCTTGATTGGAATCGGATCAACCCTGCTTCCGGCCCTATTTATATAGAAGGAACAGAACCAGGCGATATTTTGGTTGTTCATATTCAGAAAATTGAGATTAAAAATCAAGGCGTAATGGTTACTGGGCCAGAACTGGGTGTAATGGGATTCGCCCTGCAAGAAAATGTGATCAAAATGATACCGATACAAGATGGAAAAGCTGTCTTGTCAGACAAGCTTCAAGTTCCGATCAATCCCATGATTGGCGTAATTGGAACAGCTCCTGCCAAAGAAACCATTTCATGCGGTACGCCTGGCGATCACGGCGGCAACATGGACTGCAAGCAAATGCGGGAAGGTACTACATTGCTTTTACCCGTAAATGTTCCTGGCGCATTATTTGCCCTGGGTGACCTCCATGCTGCAATGGCTGACGGTGAAGTAGCTGTATGTGGTGTGGAAATCGCAGGGGAAGTAACCGTAAAGCTCGATGTGATAAAAGGAAAACAGTGGCCGTTACCGATGGCAGTCAACCAAGAGCACCTGATCACGATTGCGTCGGAAAAAGAGCTGGACAAGGCTGCGGATCGAGCGGTCATCAACATGGTACAATTTCTACACGAAGAGCTGGGCGTAGAAAAGGCCGAAGCCACCTTCCTGCTCTCCGCTGCGGGCGATTTGCGTATCTGTCAGGTCGTCGATCCCTTAAAGACAGCCCGCATGGAGCTGCCTCTTGCATACGCAACCGCAGTAGGCTTTGATTCGAAAATAGTCGGTAGATAAGGATAGAACGCAAAAAAACCCCAAAGCTTTGGGGTTTTTGTTCTTCATTCATGTACGTTTTTATGCAGGTGAACCGACATCGATCAAGGATTCGATCATGACCTTTTGACTGTTTTTGTCCACCCAAGCATGTGTTTCTACCAGTTGCTTGCGGTACCAATCTATTTGGACTTCTACCTGATTACGAGCGGTCCCACCCAGCACGTTGCGTGCATTGACGACGGTCTCAACAGCTAGAGCGTCATACACATCTGCCCCAATAGCCTCTGAGAAGCTCTGGAATTCTTCCAAGGTCAAATCAAGAAGATATTTTTGCTGCTCGATGCAGTACAAGACAGTTCTTCCTACGACTTCATGCGCCTGACGGAACGGCATGTCTTTGCGAACCAAGTAATCTGCCAAGTCTGTCGCATTGGAAAAATCGTTGGTAACTGCTTGACGCATGCGATCTGCTTTGACTTGCATCGTCTTCATCATCGGCGTGAGCAACGCTAGTGCACCATGAATGGTAGCTACCGTATCGAACATGCCTTCTTTATCTTCTTGCATGTCCTTGTTGTAAGCCAGCGGCAATCCTTTCAATACGGTCAACAATCCAAACAGATTGCCGTAAACACGCCCTGTTTTTCCGCGAACCAGCTCTGCTACATCAGGATTTTTCTTTTGCGGCATGATACTGGACCCCGTGCAAAATGCATCGTCTAGCTCTACAAAGGAGAATTCCTGACTGCTCCAGATGACGAGTTCTTCGCACAGACGGGAAAGATGGGTCATGACCAAAGAAGCGTCTGCCAAAAATTCGACGATGAAATCGCGATCACTCACTGCATCCATGCTGTTTTGATAGATTCCGTCAAATTGCAGCAATTCCGCTACAAATGTGCGGTCGATCGGGAATGTCGTACCTGCGAGGGCACCTGCTCCAAGCGGCAGCACATTCACACGCTTCCAAGTCTCGGTCATCCGTTCGATATCGCGTTGCAGCATGGACACATACGCCATCAAGTGATAACCAAACAATACCGGTTGCGCACGTTGCAAATGTGTATACCCGGGCATGACGGTATCGAGATGCTGGCTGGCTTGCTCAAGCAATGCTTCTTGCAAATACATCGCCAATTGGATAATCTCCATCAGCTTTTCTCTGAGGTACAGGTGCATATCCAACGCAACCTGATCATTGCGGCTGCGGCCGGTGTGGAGTTTGCCCCCCACCGGACCGATCTCTTCAATCAGCATCTTTTCAATATTCATATGCACATCTTCGTGCGCAACGAGAAACTCAGCTTGCCCGCGCTCAATTTTCTCTTTTACTTTTTTCAAGCCAGCGATGATCTGTCTTACTTCCTCCATCGGCAGGATGCCGCACTTGCCCAACATGGCAACATGAGCCAGGCTTCCGACGATGTCCTGTCGCCACATTTTCTGGTCGAAAGAAATAGAAGCAGTATACTCTTCTACGAGTTGATTCGTCGGCTTCGTGAAGCGTCCTCCCCAGAGTTTCATTGCTTGATCGCATCCTTTTCATCCAAAATCTTAATGGCTGTGTTTTTATTTTCGTGCAGTACACCCTCGTTCACCTGTGCATATACCTTTGTAGGAAGACCCCACAGCTTGATGAAACCGAGTGCTGCTTTGTGGTCGAATTGGTCACCTGCATTGTAAGTCGCCAGCTCATGGCTGTAGAGAGACGATGCAGAGGTACGGCCTACAACAATCGCATGTCCTTTGTGCAGCTTCACGCGTACGACACCCGTTACGTGTTTTTGCGTTTCTTCAATAAATGCCTGGACAGCATTACGAATTGGCGAATACCAGAGACCCTCGTAAATCACTTGCGCCAGTTTTTGCTCGACAATCGGTTTAAATTGAGCGACCTCACGAGGTTGGGTCAAGAATTCCAGCTCACGGTGCGCCAAAATCAAAGTAGTCGCAGCCGGTGTCTCGTAAACTTCACGAGATTTGATGCCCACCAAACGATTTTCCACATGGTCGATACGGCCTACACCATGATTTCCAGCAATTTTGTTCAGCTTGAGAATCAACTCAGCCAGTGGGAGCTCTTCGCCGTTCAATGCAGTTGGCTTCCCTTGTACGAAAGTGATTTCAATTTCTTCTGCTTCGTCTGGTGCATCCGTGATCGACTTCGTCAGATCGTATGCACCTTCTGGAGGAGCAGCCCAAGGATCTTCCAGAACACCGCACTCGCAGCTTCTGCCCCACAGGTTTTGGTCAATGCTGTATGGATTGTCCAGATCGATTGGGATCGGGATATTGTTCTTTTTCGCATATTCGATCTCTTCGTCACGCGTCCAGCCCCATTCACGAACCGGCGCAACGATTTTGATATCCGGGTTCAGCGCTGTGAAGGAAACATCAAAGCGCACCTGGTCGTTTCCTTTTCCTGTGCAACCGTGTGCGACAGCTACCGCGCCTTCTTTTTCCGCGATTTCAACCAGCACGCGCGAAATCAGGTAACGCGACAGTGCAGACACCAATGGATATTTGCCTTCGTACATCGCGTTTGCCTTCAGGGCTGGCAATACGAATTCCTCTGCGAATGCATCTTTGGCATCCACTACGATTGATTTCAATGCCCCTACCTGCAATGCTTTTTTCTGTACGAAATCGAGGTCTTTCCCTTCCCCTACATCCAATGCAACTGCAATGACATCGTAGTTATACGTATCTTGCAACCATTTAATTGCTACCGATGTATCTAAACCGCCTGAATAGGCCAACACAATTTTTTCTTTTGCCATCATTCTCTCTCCCCGTTTCGAAGTTTCTCTTATGCGAGTAATTATACAAACGAACTAATAAAAATACAACTATTTTTCTTGTATATTTCTTGTGAATTCGCAGACAAAAACGGAGATGCAGAGAAATTATGCACTTCTCGTATAAACCTTATCTTGTTTTTATGCATGCTCATCATCTGTTTATGCATAAACGTTTGCGTGATAAAAGGGAAACTTATCCAGGGTAGCGAATGAGTGAAAGGAGGAATTCCATAGGAGAAGGCTCTTGGAGGGATTATGAAAACAATTTATTTGGTCCGTCATTGTCAGGCTGCTGGCCAAGAACCCGATGCCCAGCTCACGGAAAAGGGAGAAGTACAAGCTCGGGAGCTTGCCACCTTCTTCGCAGGTTCCCCCGTTGATCGAATCATTTCGAGTCCGTATCATCGGGCGGTTGCCACCATCCAACCACTTGCACAGGAACGCGGAATCGTGATTGAAGAAGATACCCGTTTGGTCGAGCGCGTTCTTAGCGGAGTACCACGTGAGGATTGGTTCGAGCGACTGCGCGATACGTTCGATGATCTGACTCTTGAATTCGAAGGTGGCGAATCCAGTCTTACTGCTATAAATCGGGCAAATTCGTTGCTCACTGAGATTTTGGCAGACGAGCATAAAGATATTGTGCTTGTCAGCCACGGATGCCTGCTGGCCTTGCTCATGAAATCAATAGATGACCGCTTTGGCTTTCACGATTGGGAGAAATTAAGCAATCCAGATGTCTTCAAACTTACCTGCCATTTAGAATCCAGAGAGATCGTCCGCATATGGTCGTAAACGAATAAAAACAGTTACAAGGGGCAGCTCATCTGATTGCCTCCTGTAACTGTTTTTGTGGGATGGACTCTATTCCGATAATGCTCTGTAATTCTTCGCACGGCAGTCGCTGAACGATTCTGATAAAATGCTCCGCCAATATCGGATCAAATTGGGTACCAGAACCCCGTCTGATTTCTTGAAGCGCTTCCTCCACGGGCAATCCTTTTCGATAAGGCCTGTCCGCAACCATCGCATCGAAAGCATCAGAAATGGCTAAAATTCTCGCCATCAGCGGAATCTCATCCCCGGCTAAACCATCCGGATATCCCCTGCCATCTATACGCTCATGATGGGAGCGAATCGCAGGAAGCAATTCATTGAACATCCCTGCTTGCAAAATGATCTCGTAGCCAATGACCGTGTGCTGCTTGATCTTGTCATACTCTTCGGGAGTGAGCTTTCCTTTTTTATTAAGAATTTCGTCTTCGATACCGATTTTTCCAATGTCGTGCAGGATTCCCCCGATATAAACATCCTCCACTTTTCGTTCGGCCAAACCAATATCTCTCGCAATTTCTCTTCCCCAGTAAGCTACACGCTGAGAATGTCCACTTGTGTATCGATCTCGTGCGTCAATGGAAGCAGCCATCGTCGTTAAGAAGTTGTGATTGAATGATTTGACCTCTTCTACTTTTTGCTGAAGCCTTTGAAGATTGTCATAGTAATGATGAAATACGTAGCTGATCGTAATAAACGCAATCATCATAGGAATTAGTGTTAACGGACCATATAACTCTACTAATCGTGAACCTACCCCGGCAAGAATCAAAAGCAACAAGTAAGTCGAGGTAAAGCCTTTTGCCATCATCTTTACGGTTCGCGCCCAGGTCATTTGATGAAAATAGGAGATACCCAATCCACATAAAGTCAGGTTCACAAACCAATACACAACAGCCAAAAACAAATCGCTAATAATGGGAGAAACAGTTCCAAAGCCCTCGATCCAATCCTTCAAAAACGCTACTGTCCATATAGTCATTAACAATTGCCCAATGTTAATAATTGCTTTTAGCGGATTAAACCTTACCAGGAAAGCAATGATTAAAGATTCAATAACAGCAGCCCATACTCCGACCCAAACTCCGTACAACAAGATACCCGAAAAGATGACAGCATTGTTCACTGTTAAAATCGTATTAGATATACGCACGGGAGCAAAACAGGAAAAAATGGTCAGGAGGGTGTAGGTAGATATTACCCCCCAATGCTCACGAGCAGCCCATTCAGATGAAGATGTGTAAAAAATATAGATTGCTGCAATGACAAAGCCAACCTTGACAACAATCCCTTTTATCCAAACCGCAAAATCAGTTTTTTGTCGCATAACTTTTACCTTCGCGAAGTTGTAGTAATGAAATCGGTTTATTCATCAATCGCTGAACAAGTAAAAAGGCACCTAACATAATAAAAATATCGCCGATGCTAATAATCCGAGGAATGAAAGATGGCATGTAAATGACATCCGTCAAAAACGGAAAATTTGAACTTTCCGTCAATACACTATGCTTGAAATTCGTTCCGTTTATAACTGGCTCTAAATCATAAGGGAGCTTTGCTGCTTGAACTAAATCGATTGGCATTTTTCCATTGTTAGACCAAATTGCAATCGCATTCAGAAACCAGCCGATTAAAAAAATCCGCATATCTTCAAATTCTCGATTAAAAACGAGGAAGGCCAAAATAAACACATACGCGATCGATATGAAAATGCCACCGATCGTAGGGAAGAAGGCTGCACAAGCCTGCAGCAATATGGTAACGATAAGAAGTTTCTTTTGGTTGAACTTAGGTAATTCTTTGATTCTTCCCCCTCGCAGCAATGCTACGAGAAAAGATAGGGCAATTACATCCAATAGCATGTTGTTTCCTCCAAGCTTGAAGAAAAAACACCACTCAGCCAAGCGGTGTTTGTTTCTCCAATACGCTTATTTATCCAATATGGAAGTTTGCAGAAGTAGCTGCTACGATTGCTACCACCATCATAATTGCCGCGAACCATTTTTTCATTTTCTTTTCCCCCCTTTAGGCATAGTGGAGAAAGCTGGCTTCGCTACTGTTCGTGATGCAGAGGCCAAGCGACCAAGTACAGCCCCTGCTCCCCTTTCCTTTTCCATTACGAAAAAGGTTGGATTCGCTACTGGCTCCATACGGACCAAGCGACCAGATACAGTCCGTACTTCTTCGCTTCTTTCCTACCTTTATTTTACACATAAGTGACAAAATTCGGCAATCATAGATTCATAGTCTATTGGATTTAATTCCGGCTAGTTCTATTTAACTAGAACTATGTTCACACCAGCGCCGCCAAAATCGCCTTTTGTGCGTGCAATCTATTTTCAGCCTGATCAAAAATGACAGAGCGCGATCCGTCGATAACCCCGGTCGTCACTTCCTCCCCACGATGTGCAGGCAAGCAGTGCAAGAAGAGATAATCACGATCTGCCGCTGCTACCAATTTTTCATTCACTTGATAGTCGGCAAATGCTTTCAATCGTACCTCATTTTCTTCTTCAAAACCCATACTAGTCCAAACGTCCGTGTATACAGCATCTGCCCCCATGACAGCCTCTATCGGATCGGTGGTCACCATCATTTTTCCACCGCTTTGTTTCGCGTACCCCGTAGCTTTTGCGACAATGGTTGCATCCATTTCGTAGCCTACCGGAGTTGCTACCCGCACATCCAGACCTAGCAGAGCTGCGCCCAGCACCAGTGAATTCGCCACGTTGTTTCCGTCTCCTACATAAGCGAGCTTGACTCCTTTCAGCTTGCCTTTATGCTCCCAGATCGTCAGCAGATCAGCCAAAGCCTGACAAGGATGGTACAGATCGGTCAAGCCATTGATAATAGGAATCGACGCGTGCTCGGCAAGCTCTTCTACATAGGAGTGGGAAAAGGTGCGAATCATGATGGCATCCACGTACCGAGAGAGAACTTTTGCTGTGTCGCTGATCGGCTCCCCACGTCCGAGCTGGAGCTCTTTTCCGCTCATGAACATTCCCAAGCCGCCCAACTGATGCATCCCTACTTCAAAGGAGACGCGGGTGCGGGTTGAAGCCTTGTCAAAGATCATCCCCAACGTCTTGCCTTGCAAAGGCTGGAATGGCTGTCCCAGCTTTTGCAATTGCTTGACGTGAGCAGACAGATGGAGCAGCTCCATCAATTCTTCTCCATTGAATTCATCGACGCGCAAGAAATCTTTTCCTTTATGCTTTTGTAACGGCAAGTTTTGAAAGTGTTCCAATATCTTCACTGGCTGCATGCGAGCCACCTCTTTTCTTCATAATAGACTTCACGTATAACTCGAACGTATCGACAGCGGAGAACAATGGCACACCTTGTTGTACCATCCGGCTTCGCAGAGCAAATCCGGTCCGGCCATGACGATTGCCTTTCGTCGCAGTAACGAGTGCAAAGGCCGCTTGTTCCTCTTGCAACAGATCGATCCACGCTGCTTCATCTGCAACGATATGCTTCACGACAATTCCTTCGTTTTTCAGCCACTCGGCCGTTCCCGGAGTCGCCGCCAGATTGGCACCGTCTGCTTGTAATTGTCCGATTGATTCTCTCACGCCGCCCTGCTTATCTCCATCTGCCAAAGAAATCATGACCAACTGACCTTTTTGCCAGTCGCCGTACAAATTGTCTTTGAAAGCAAAGGCTTTGCCTGCAGCCTCTTCAAAAGAATGACCCAAGCCGAGAACTTCGCCCGTCGATTTCATCTCTGGACCTAGTACCGGGTCTACGCCGTTCAACTTGATCGTGGAGAAAACTGGCGCCTTGACGACGGCAAACGGAATCTCTGGCAAAAGCCCTGTACCGTAGCCCATCTCCGACAGCTTCTCACCCAATTGTGCACGAACCGCCAATTGAACCATCGGGATACCAGTCACTTTGCTCGTAATCGGTACTGTCCGTGAAGCACGAGGATTTACCTCCAGTACATAAACCGTTTCGCCATCAATGACGAACTGAATATTGATTAACCCGACCGCTTCCATTTCCTTCGCGATTGCTTCTGTATAGCTCGCGATTTTGTGCTTGATGTCATCCGTCAGCTGAGGAGCCGGGAACAAGGCTACACTGTCGCCTGAGTGGATGCCCGCTCTCTCCACATGCTGGAAGATCCCTGGGATGATGACAGAATGTCCGTCGCATACCGCATCTACTTCTGCTTCCTTGCCTGGAACGTATTTATCCACGAGGAGTGGGAAAAACATGCTCATGTCCGGATGGCTCAACCAGTCGTGAATGGTAGCCTGCAGCTCGTCGATATTGTGGACAACGACCATACCTTGCCCGCCGATGACATACGAAGGTCGCATCAAAACAGGGAAGCCGATTTCCTCCGCGATCGCGGTTGCATCCTCCAAGGACGATACTCCTTTTCCGGGAATATGCGGAATGTCCAGCTTGCGCAGCATGGCGTAGAACAGCTCGCGGTCCTCCGCGCGTTCAATGGCTGTAAGCGATGTACCCATTACTTTCAGCCCCGCATGCTCCAGCTTGGCTGCCAGATTAATCACGGTTTGACCACCGAACTGAACCATGACGCCCTCCACCTGTTCACGCTCTGCGATATGGAGCACATCTTCTACGTGAAGCGGTTCAAAATACAGATGGTCGGCTGTTTCATAGTCAGTGCTGACCGTCTCTGGGTTGTTGTTCACAACGACTGCCGCAATACCCCTTGCCTGAAGCGCTTTGGCTGCATGCACGGAGCAATAGTCAAACTCGATTCCCTGACCAATTCGAATGGGACCTGAGCCAAGGACCAGTACTTTGCGGCCAGACAGTGACTCAACCTCATCTACTCCTTGCCAATCCGAATAGTAGTAAGGGGTTTGGGCATCAAATTCTGCCGCACAAGTATCCACAATTTTATAAGTAGGCGTAATGCGAGATTCTTGACGAAGTGATTTGATTTCGGCAGGTGTAGCGCCAACCAGTGAAGCGATGGTTTCATCCGCAAACCCGCGACGCTTTGCTTCCAACAACAGCTCTGGGGTCAATGTTTTGCTATCGTGGCAAGACAGCTCTACTTCCAAGTCCACGATTTTACGCAAGCTCCGCAAGAAAAACGGATCGACACCAGTCAGATTATGCAGCTCACTTTCTGTAAAGCCTTTACGGATCGCCTCAGCAAAAACAAACAGTCTGATATCAGTCGCTTCCTGCAAGGAATGGGCAAGCTCCTCGCGCGTCCAGGATGCCAGCTCTGGTCGAGTCAAATGTGTGCAGCCCTGTTCGAGGGAGCGGACTGCCTTCAAAAGCCCTGCTTCCAGATTGCGGGCGATCGACATGACCTCGCCAGTCGCTTTCATTTGCGTCCCCAGCTTGCGGTCTGCCAGCGGGAATTTGTCAAACGGGAAGCGCGGGATTTTGACCACGATGTAGTCCAACGCTGGTTCAAAGCTAGCGTACGTATAGCCCGTGATTGGATTTAACACCTCATCCAGCCCGTAGCCCAATGCGAGTTTGGCGGCGATCCGCGCGATTGGATAGCCTGTCGCTTTGGAAGCCAACGCACTTGAACGGCTTACACGAGGATTTACCTCGATCAGCACATACCGATCGGAATTCGGATCGAGCGCAAATTGTATATTGCAACCGCCTACTACCCCAAGCGAACGAATCACTTTCGTTGATACGCTGCGCAGCATTTGGTACTGACGATCTGTCAGCGTCTGAGAAGGTGCAACGACAATACTGTCTCCCGTATGAATACCTACCGGGTCCAAATTTTCCATATTGCACACGATTATGCAGGTATCATTTGCGTCCCGCATGACCTCGTATTCGATTTCCTTCCAGCCTTTTACACTGCGCTCAATCAGTACCTGACCGATTGGACTAGCCGCAATACCACCTGCTGCAACCTTTCGCAAGGACGCTTCATCCCCCGCGATCCCGCCACCTGCTCCTCCGAGCGTATAAGCAGGGCGCACAATCACGGGATAGCCGATTGTATTCGCAAACTCGATGGCTGCTTCTACAGATTCGACTGTATCGCTCTCTGGAACAGGCTCCCCGATTTGTTGCATCAATTGCTTGAACAGCTCACGGTCTTCCCCGTTTTGAATGGCAGCCAGCGGCGTACCCAACAGTTGGACGCTGTACTTTTCCAGCACCCCCGCTTCTGCCAGCGAAACAGCAAGATTAAGTCCCGTTTGGCCGCCTAACGTAGGCAAGAGACCATCGGGACGCTCTTTTGCGATAATAGCTGTCACGGATTCCACCGTGAGCGGCTCCAAATATACTTTGTCCGCTACTTGTTCGTCTGTCATGATCGTTGCCGGATTGTTATTCACCAGCACGACCTGCACGCCGGCTTCTTTTAGGGAAAGGCAAGCCTGTGCACCTGCATAATCAAACTCCGCTGCCTGCCCGATGACGATCGGACCAGAACCGATGACCAATACTTTATGAATGTTTGGCAATTTAGGCATATCTCTTCGCTCCTACTACGCGCATCGACTGCAAGAATTGGTGGAAAATGTGGGATGTATCACTCGGACCCGGATGTGCCTCCGGATGGAACTGCACACTGAAAACAGGCAAACTAACGTGACGCATTCCTTCGACTGAACCGTCATTGACATTGCGGTAGGAAACCGTTAATTGACGTTTATCCAAAGACTCTTCCTTGACCACGTACCCGTGATTTTGTGAACTCATATATACTTTGCCAGTCATCAGATCCTTGACCGGATGATTGCTGCCGCGGTGACCGTATGCGAGCTTCTCTGTCTTGCCGCCGTACATCAGCGCCAATACTTGATGCCCCAAACAAATGCCCAACGTCGGGTACTGCTCCACGGCTTTGCGCCATTCACTGCAATACGCAAGCAAGTGCTCCGGATCGCCAGGCCCATTGGAAAACAACAAGCCGTCTGGTGCGAGAGCATTGATTTGAGCAAAACTCGTATCAAATGGAACGACTGTAACACGGCAGCCCTGCTGTAGAAGGGCATCCAAAATCGATTGCTTCATGCCGAGGTCAATCAAGACAACATGCTCGCCTGTTCCCGGATAACGCTCCACTTGTTGTCTGGATACGTTGGCAACTAATGATTTCTTGGCGTGCTTGTAGCGCAGTGACACCACTTCCTCTACCTGCATAGGCTGATCGGAAATGACACCGAATACGGTACCGTCTTGACGGACGCGCTTGGTAATCGTTCGCGTATCAATCCCTGCAAGGATCGGGAAGCCAAATGCTTCTGCGGCTTGGGCCAAAGTCATGTTTGATTCGTAATGGCTTGGCTCCGTGCATAGCTCGCTGACAATCATCCCTGTCAACGCTGGCTTGGCTGCCTCATAATCCTTTTCGTTGATCCCGTAGTTTCCGATCAAGGGATAAGTGAAGGTAACAATTTGCCCAGCAAAAGAGGGATCTGTCATCACCTCTTGGTATCCCGTCATTCCTGTATGAAAAACCACTTCTCCGAATCCGTTAATGGGGGCGCCATACAGCTTCCCTGTAAAAACCTCGCCGCTCTCCAGCGTTAAATATCCTGTTCCTAACGATTGATTCTCTCTATCCATCTATGAAGCCACTCCTCTCCAATGGGCACCGGCCTGATCCTCTTACCGAAAATTTATGCAACCTTTTGTATTAATATACATTTGGGATTATAAAAATGCAACGAGTTTTTTGACCTCTTCCACTCGTTGCATTCTTTGCTTTTTCCTCTAAACCTTCGACAGCGCCTCGCTTAATACAGTAATGGCCTGCTTTACTTCATCGTCGGTCGTTACAAACGAAGGCAAGAGTCTCACTACTTGTGGGCCAGCCATCAGCAGAATGACACCTTTCTCCCGTGCATACGCGACTGGCTCACCAGCAGGAATTGTTAGCTCCACACCGAGAAGCAGCCCTTTTCCCCGAACCGTAACCACTTTGTCTGGATGCTCTGCCTTGAGCTTCTCCAGCTCTTTGATCAATACGCCATGGATATGGGCTACCCGCTCCAAAATCTGCTCCTCTTCCATCGTCGCGAGCGTAGCGATTCCAGCAGTTGCTGCCAATGGATTCCCGCCAAAAGTAGTGCCATGTGTACCCGGAGCAAACGCTTCTGCTACTTCTTTGGTCGCGATGACCGCTCCAATCGGGAAACCACTTCCCAAGCCTTTTGCTAATGAAATCGCATCTGGCTTCATGTCATAGTGCTGGAAGGCAAACCATGTACCCGTGCGGCCAATCCCAGTCTGTATCTCATCGATTAGCAGGAGCAATCCGTGCGCATCGCACAATTCACGCAGCGCCTTCACCCACGCCTCTTCTGCTGGATGAACGCCGCCTTCTCCCTGAACCAGCTCCAGCATGATCGCGCATGTCTTGTCTGTAATGGCTGACTTGACCGCATCAAGGTCGTTGTAAGGAACGCTGACAAATCCCTGCGGCAGTGGTCCGAATCCGTCCTTCACCTTTTCCTGTCCAGTAGCCGTCAGGGTAGCCAACGTCCGCCCATGAAAAGACTGTTTAAAGCTGATGATTTCGTAACGGTCGGTCCCTTTTATTTTTTGTGCATAGCGGCGGGCAAGCTTGATCAAGCCTTCATTCGCCTCTGCTCCACTGTTGCAGAAAAAAGCCTGATCCAGCCCAGACAGACGACTCAGCTTTTCTGCCAAAATCTCTTGCTGAGGAACATGCACCAGATTCGAGCAATGCCACAACGTATCGAGCTGTTCGTGCAGCTTTGCCGTTACTTTTGGCGGAACATGCCCTAACGAGGTCACGGCAATTCCTGAGGTAAAATCGAGATATTGCTTGCCTTGATCATCCCACACCTGGTTTCCTTGTCCTTTTACCAAACTGATTGGCCATCTCGCATAGTTATTCATGAGATGCACAGGAGCTGTTGTTGTATGCATATTCATTTCCCTCCTCATTGAGCATTTTCATACGGACTGTTGTCCCGACTGCCTCCCCGGCACAAACACCGAGCAAATCTTCAGCGGTTCCCCGGCAGATGACAACCTGCTCTACGCCCTGTCCGAGAGCGTCGAGAGCTGCCTGAACCTTCGGAATCATTCCGCCAGTAATAATCTCTGTCCGAATCATTTCCTGTATCTCTTCTGCACTTGTAGCTGGCACTACTGCCTTGGTTCCGTCTGGCTGTGGCTGCATAATGCCCGGAACATCTGTCACCATGATCAGTTTTTCGGCGCTAAGCGCTGCTGCAATCGCTCCTGCGGCTACATCCGCATTGACGTTATATGTCTCTGTGCCATCTTCACTAACAGAAAGGGGAGCAATCACCGGAACGTAGCCCCTCTCAAGAATCGTTTTCGGAATAGTCGTATCAGCCTTCTTGATTTCTCCTACCCACCCGAGTGGCTTTGACGTTTTTGTTGCCAAAAGGGTCTGACCATCGATTCCACTAACTCCCCAAGCCTTGGCTCCTGCCTGCGTCAGCCTTTTTACCAGCGCCTTGTTTATACTGCCGCATAAGACCATCTCTACTACACGCAGTGTGTCCTCGCAAGTAACACGTAGCCCATCGACAAATTGCGGAGTAATCTGAACTCGATCGAGCATACTGTTAATGGCAGGTCCGCCTCCATGGACGATGACGATCTCTTTTCCTTGCGCCTGCAGTCCGGCAATGGCCTGAAAGAAGGAGTCAGGCAACTGATCCATGGTACTTCCACCACATTTGATCACAACAATTCCTTGCATCTGCTCTCCTCCTCTACGGGTATACAGGTACGAGCGGCAAGCCCGTTTTCTCAGGCAAATCAAACATAACATTCATGTTTTGTACAGCTTGACCAGCCGCGCCCTTCATCATGTTATCGATTACCGACAGCAAGATGACACGCTTCGTGCGCTGATCAACATGGATGGCGATATCGCAGTAATTGGAGCCATGAACTTCTTTGGTACGTGGATGACTGCCTGCAGGACGTACACGCACAAAAGGCTTACCCGCATAAGCAGCTTCGTATAGCTCCTGGATTTGCGCTTGGGTGACGTCAGTTGTTAGTTGTCCGTAAGCCGTGACTAAAATCCCTCGGGTCATTGGAACCAGATGTGGCGTAAATTGAACAAGCGTCTCTTCCCCGCTCTGTTTTTGCAGCTCCTGTTCAATCTCTGGTGTATGCTGATGACTCGCAACTTTATAAGCATGGATGCTTTCATTAATCTCGCTGTAATGAACACCAAGCGATACTCCACGCCCAGCGCCGGACACACCTGATTTGGCATCAACGATCCAACTGTTAGGCTGTACCCAGCCTGTCTTTACCAGCGGAAGCAAGGCGAGGAGTGTAGCAGTGGGATAACACCCTGGATTCGCTATGAGACTGGCACCGGCCACTTGCTCTTGATTCCACTCGGTTAAACCGTAAACCGCCGCTTCTACCCATTGGGACGGAGCCGGCTCATGTTTGTACCACGTTTTGTAGACCGCACCGTTTTCCAGACGAAAATCCCCGGATAAATCAATGACCTTCACGCCTTTTTCGACCAGCTTCGGAGATAGCCCGCTACTTACTCCCGCAGGTGTAGCGAGGAAGATTAAATCGTTCACACCGCTCATGCTGTCTGCATCAATTGGTGACAATGTGGGCAAGCCGAGCCCAGCTGCATGCGGAAACGATTTTTCCAAGCTATCTCCTTCTGATGAACTTGAATACAAATTGGCAATCTCCACATGCGGATGTCCAGCCAAAAGACGGATCAACTCCGCGCCACCATACCCCGTTGCCCCAACAATCCCGACCCGAACCATGCTCTCTCCCCTTTATCCCATTCTGTATTTTTATACATGAATAATAATAAAAATCCATATAGAATACAACAGAAAAACTTTTTTACGCCCAAAGAAAAAAGCGCCCAATTGCTCGAGCGCTGGTTTGTTGCCCTGTTTATTTTTTGTCCGCTAACCATGCAGCGATGTTTTCCGCATCTTTTCCTTTGACGAGACCCGGCGGCATTGCTCCTTTTCCTTTTTCCAAAATAGCCAATATCTGTTCCTTGCTCAACTCGCTACCGATCTTTTGCAAGTTCGGTCCAACTGCCCCTTCCAATGTCTGTCCGTGGCAGGCTGAACAAGTATTTTTGAACGTGGTTTCTGCAGTTGCTGCATCATAGCTGCCGGATGGAGTCGTCGAAGGAGTTTCTGTCGCTGGTTTTTCAGTTGCCGGCGTTTCTGTCGCTGGTTGTTGGGATGGCTGTTGTGCTGGTTGTTGTGCTGGCGGCTGTGTTTGCTTGCTGGTACCACAGGCACTTAGCGAGAATGCGAGTACAGCCGCTGTTAAAACGAGTGGAATACGTTTCAAGGCTGTTCCCTCCTTTATTCGGATTTCTTCGCTAAGTATGCCTCCAACTACCACTTCTCATTCTTACTACAGCCATTTAGGATAAAGGAAATTCCAACGGACTCCATTCACGTAACTCCAACGTCCGTGCGCCTTCCACGACAACTGGATCAGCCTCAGCCAATTTGCGGGCTTCTTCCAGAGAATCCGCTTTGTAAATGACCAATCCGCCAAGCTTGTCTGCGAAGGGTCCCGCCATGAACACTTTTCCTTGCTTGTACAAATCATTGATATACGTAAGATGCGCAGGTCTTACTTGAGCATTCAGCTCTTGATTCACGATTGGCAAAAATGCGGCATACAACATGGACGGTTTCTCTCCTTTTTCATGACCTTGTTCCTTCATGAAGTATAACATAATTATGAATACGGACTTTGGTCTGGTAGGATTTTTCCTTTCTACAGCGAACGATTCAAAGGTAGCAAGTAGCAACAGAGAGGCGGATAGGTATGGACACGCAGATACAGTTATATACATCTCTCTTCCACAACAATCCTGACGCTGTTTTCATGTTCGACATGCAGGGCAGATTCACAGGCGTAAACGCTGCTGGTGAAGCATTGGTAGGATTCACCTCTCAGGAATTGCTGCGCATGCAAATTTGGGAAATTCTCGCTTCTACTGAGGGTCTCGACAATAAGAAACAACAACAAATCCTCTCTGCAGGAATCAGAAAAGATAAGCATTATCAGTTGCTACATAAAAACGGGCAGGTTGTGGATATTATCGCTTCCAGCTTTCCCATTTTTCAAAACGGCGAAATCATCAGTCGCTATTCCATTGCCAAAAACATCACGCAGCAAAAGAAAGTGGAAGAGGCTCTTCACCAGATGCAAGAGAACTTTCGGTTAATATCCGAAAACATTATGGATTTGATTTTTATAGTAAATGTGGATGGAATTATTACCTACGCGTCCCCATCTGTTCAGGCCGTTACTGGTCTCACGATTGATCAAGTGATCAATCAGCATTTTTCGATCTTGGTTCATCCTGAGCAAGTAACCAACGCCAAGAGCGATTTTGCTCAAATGATGAACCAGAAGATCACACTCGATGCCGAGTACCATTACCTGCACCCAGACGGTCGAATGTTGCTGTTCGATGTGAAAGGGACACCTGACATTTGTTCAAACGGCCATATTCTCAGCACGGTTTTTGTGGCACGTGATATTACGGAACGTCGGCAATCAGAGGAATTGCTTCGTTACTCTGACAAGCTGTCCGTTCTAGGAGAGCTTGCTGCGGGTATTGCCCATGAAATTCGCAATCCACTTACGGCCTTGAAAGGATTTATTCAACTCATGGAAGGGGACCAGTTCGCCAATCAGCAATACTTGCAAATTATGCGATCCGAAATCGACCGGATCACTTCGATTACCAGTGAGCTTTTGATAATGGCGAAGCCGCAAGCGTTGCGATTTGCTCCCAACGGCCTTTTGCCATTGCTTTCGTCTGTCATTAAGCTCCTGGAACCGCAAGCCCTTCTTAAAAATGTATCCATTCTCACTGATTTTCCACAAGTCACGTCCCTCATATTGTGTGAGGAATATCAAATCAAGCAAGTCTTTATAAACATCATAAAAAACGGCATGGAAGCCATGCCGTTAGGTGGAAATCTCACAATCAAGGTTGTAGAGCGTTCTTCCGATGTTATCATCCGAATCAGCGATCAAGGACAAGGTATCCCTGCTGAGCTACTTCCCCGATTAGGAGAGCTTTTTTATAGCACTAAAGAAACAGGAACTGGCCTCGGGTTAATGGTAAGCACAAAAATTATTCGCGATCACGGCGGTACAATCAACATCGAAAGCGATGTCGGCAAAGGAACCACCGTATCGATCTCCATACCAAAAGCCTTGAAGCCTACTGTTTCGTTTAACGATTAATCTGCGCGCGCAGATAAGCATCGATAAACGAATCAATCTCACCATCCATGACTGCTTGAACGTTTCCTACCTCCATATTCGTCCGGTGGTCTTTTACCAGACTGTATGGGTGGAAGACATAGGAACGAATTTGGCTGCCCCAGGCAATATCCTTTTGTTCCCCTTGAATAGCAGCCAACGTTTTCTCTTGTTCTTCCCGTTTTTTCTCAAACAGTCGTGCCGTCAGCATCTTCATCGCACGCTCCCGGTTTTTAATCTGGGAGCGTTCTGTTTGACACGTCACCACAATTCCAGAAGGCAAGTGAGTAATACGTACAGCGGAGTCAGTCGTGTTGATATGCTGACCACCCGCACCACTGGAACGATACGTATCGATTTTCAGGTCTTCAGTACGTATGTCTACCGCATTATCGTCTTCGATCTCCGGCAGGACGTTGCAAGACACAAACGATGTGTGACGACGTCCAGAGGCATCAAACGGAGATATCCGCACAAGACGATGAACCCCTTTTTCTGATTTGAGGTAGCCATACGCATTGTAGCCCTTAATGAGGAGAGTGACACTTTTTACACCGGCTTCATCGCCAGGCAAATAGTCCAATGTTTCGACCTTGAAGCCCTTCGCATCCCCCCAACGTGTATACATACGCAGAAGCATGGACGCCCAATCTTGGGACTCCGTACCACCCGCTCCCGGATGCAGCTCCAGAATGGCGTTGTTTTTGTCGTATTCATCACTCAAAAGCAATTCCAGCTCAAAGCTCTCAAATGATTTCCGCAGCTCCTGCGTACTGTCATACAGATCTTGAATGAGAGAGGAATCCCCTTCTTCGATGACGAGTTCCAACATTACCTGGAGATCCTCGTACTGGGAATCCAGCTTGGCCATCGTCTCCACGAGGCTTTTGATTGCATTCAGTTCACTGATTGTCTTCTGCGCTGCATCGTTGTCATCCCAAAAATCGGGTGCCAGCATACGCTCTTCCAGTTCACCGATTCGTTCCTGTTTTACTGGGAGGTCAAAGAGACCCCCTGATATCCGCTAAACGCTTAGCCATGCTAGACATCTCTTGTTTGATGTCCGCAATATCGATTAATGCCATGTTGCGAATCACCTTCTCTTTACGTAAGCTATGTTTTATTGTAACGTAATTTGCCGGATGCGCAAATACGGCAGCTTGTCACGTTTAGAAAAGGGACTTTGCCGCTATCTTTTTCACGTTGCCACTGGTGGTGATGGCGAGGATCTCAGGTCTCGGATTTCAAGTGGTTGTTTATTTTCCGCCTGCGGTGCAGCAACCAGATAGAGATGGGTACGCCGAGCTTCGCTTGCTTTTAGCTGGAATGCTCGTTTGATGATAGCTTGTCGCTTCCAGTTGTGTGTTTTTCGATATTTATTGGCTAGCGGACTTTCACGCGTTCGATCCACCATTCCATTCGGCGGTGCGATCAAAGCCTCATTCCAATTCGGCTCCGGAATTTCCTCCATCAGTCGCTTGTCCTCAAAGACCGGGTTTTGCGCTGAGATGACTCTCGGTAATTCGATTCCCTCCTCCTTTTCAATGAGCTGTACTTTTTTATTTTCTTTTCCTGTCTTTAGGACTGCTTTTAAAGTAACGGCAATGCGCTCCATTATATTTTTTGTTTGTATCCCCATCACGTTCACTGACGTTCTCATTTGTTCATTCCCCCGTCTTCGTGAATTTTTGGTAAAAGTGTTGTACTTACGATTCTATTTATTTTTCAGATAATTACCACCTGAATCGTTCGATCACATTTACCAGTGTTAGACAAATAGATTGTTTTTATCAGACGAGGAAGAATAGATGAGGACGAATACTGTCAAGGCATTAGGAATGGGCAAGAAAAAAACATTCCCCTCGTACCGAATTTGCCGATACGAGAAGAATGCTCTGTTATTGTTTAGTGTTTCTTGTTTTGGCGTTTGCGTTCTTGCTCCTGAGCGCGACGCTGTGCACGGTTTTTCGGATCAGCATCACCGGAGGTCTCCGGATCTGGACGATCAGATGGTCCGGAGGTTTGCAAGTTACTCGGATCAATTCCTTGACCGCGAATGACATCTTGGCGCTCCAGGTTTTGGCTGACTTCAGCCTTCATGATATACATAGCGACTTCTTCCTGAACAGCAGCCAGCATACCTTGATACATTTCGTATCCTTCGAACTGGTACTCACGAAGCGGGTCGTTTTGTGCGTAGGCGCGCAGGTGAATACCTTGACGCAACTGATCCATCGCATCGATGTGATCCATCCACTTGCTGTCGACAGCACGCAGAATGACGACTTTTTCAAACTCGCGAATCGATTCACCGATTTCTTCTTCACGCTGTTTGTATTGCTTATCGACTTCTGCTTTCAACAGCTCGAGAATTTCTTCTGCTTCCTTGCCTTTCAGCATTTTTGCCGTAATCGTTTCTTCATGGAGGAATCCATTATTGGCAGCATCGGCCAATGCTTGCAGATCCCAATCCTCAGGTACCTCTTCTTTTGGACAATGCAGAGACACTGCACGCTCCATCACTGCATAAATCATATTCAAAGCAACTTCGCTGAGGTTTTCCTGTTCCAGAATGTCTTTACGCTGTTTGTAGACAACCAGACGCTGCTGATTCATGACGTCATCGTACTGGAGAACACCTTTACGTGCATCGAAGTTCGATCCCTCTACACGCTTCTGCGCGGATTCTACTGCACGAGTCACCAGGCGGCTCTCGATCGGCATATCCTCTTCCATACCCAAACGATCCATCATATTCATGATATTGTCCGCACCGAAACGACGCATTAGCTCATCTTGCATCGAGAGGAAGAACTGGGATGAACCCGGGTCCCCCTGACGACCTGCACGACCGCGTAGCTGATTGTCAATCCGACGGCTCTCGTGGCGTTCTGTACCGATAATATGAAGACCGCCCAGCTCCGCAACACCTTCGCCAAGCTGAATGTCCGTACCGCGACCTGCCATGTTTGTGGCAATGGTAACCGCTCCGTACACACCTGCACGTGCAACGATTTCTGCCTCGCGCTCATGCTGCTTCGCGTTCAATACGTTATGCGGTACGCCTTTTTGCTTCAGCATTTGGGACAAGCGCTCCGAGTTTTCGATGGAGATGGTACCTACCAGGATCGGTTGGCCCTTTTTATGGCGCTCGACAATGTCGTTTACAACCGCACGATATTTGGCTGCCTCTGTTTTGAAAACCAGGTCAGGTGAATCGATACGCTGTACTGGCTTATTCGTTGGAATAACCACAACATCGAGACCGTAAATCTTTTTGAACTCTTCTTCTTCCGTCTTCGCTGTACCAGTCATACCCGCCAGCTTCTCGTACATACGGAAGTAGTTTTGCAAAGTAATGGTCGCCAGTGTCATGCTCTCGCTTTGGACACGCAGACCTTCTTTGGCTTCGATCGCTTGATGCAAGCCATCGCTGTAACGACGTCCAACCATCAGACGGCCGGTGAACTCGTCGACGATCACAACTTCGCCTTCCTGCACCACATAATCAACATCGCGCTTGAACAACACTTGAGCCTTCAACGCCGCCGTAATGTGGTGGTTCAACGTGGTATGTGCCGTATCGTACAGGTTGTCGATGTTGAATGCCTGTTCGACCTTGCTCACACCATCATCTGTAAGGCTGACGATTTTCAACTTCTCATCGATAGTGAAATCTTTTTCTTCTTCCAGACGCTTCACAAAATGCGAGCAGATGTAGTACAGCTCTGTCGATTTGTTAGCAGAACCGGAGATGATCAACGGCGTACGTGCTTCGTCGATCAAAATGCTGTCCACCTCGTCGATGATAGCGAAGAAGAGTGGACGTTGCACCATTTGTTCCTTGTACAGAACCATATTGTCACGCAAGTAATCGAAGCCGAACTCATTGTTCGTACCATACGTAATATCACACGCGTATGCTTCGCGTTTTTCTTCAGGGCTCAGTCCATTCTTGTTCAAGCCGACTGTCAGTCCGAGGAAGTTATACAGCTTACCCATGATAGTCGAGTCACGCTCAGCCAAGTATTCGTTCACAGTAACGACGTGGACGCCTTTTCCCATCAGGGCATTCAGGTATGTCGCCAGTGTCGCAACCAGCGTTTTACCTTCACCCGTCTTCATCTCGGAGATACGGCCTTCCTGAAGCACCATACCACCAATCATTTGGACGTCGAAGTGACGCATGCCCAGTACACGGATCGATGCTTCACGTACAACAGCAAACGCTTCATTCAAAATTTTGTCCAGTTCTTCTCCATTTGCCAAACGCGCCTTAAACTCAGCTGTCTTCTCCCGCAATTGGTCATCCGAGAGTGCTTTAATCGTTGGTTCCAGCGCGTTGATGCTTTCTACACGCTTAAACATTTTCTTTACTTCACGTTCATTGCTGTCGCCGAATATCTTTTTAACGAGTCCTAGCATGAGGACACCCCTTCCATATACTGCCAAACAAAAATGCACAAGCCGGCATGAGTCCAATAATAAAAAAGGATACCGATTCTACGAAAATAATACTTTCTAAAAAGATATTTTATCAAATAGAGCATCCTCTACACAAGTAAAGGGAGTTGCCAATAGCAACTCCCTAGTCTTATACGAATGAGAATGTGTAAAGTTTCGTTATTTTGGTTCAATCAATCCGTAACGCCCATCATTGCGGCGATATACCACACTGACGTCATTGGTGTCACTGTTTTGGAAAACGAAGAAGCTGTGTCCCAGCATATCCATCTGCATGACCGCTTCCTGTGCATCCATCGGCTTCAGATCGAAGCGTTTGGTTCGAACGATATCGATGTCGATATCTTCCTCATCCACATCAGGGATCATGACTGCTACTGGCTGACTCTCACGCTGTGCGATTCTTCCTGTCGAATCCACTCGAAGCTTCCTCATCAGCTTCGTTTTGTGTTTGCGAATCTGACGTTCCAGCTTTTCTACTACCAGATCGATAGCAGCATACATATCTTCGTGCGTTTCCTCCGCTCGGATAATGACCCCACTCAGCGGGATAGTTACCTCGATCGTGCCTTCTCCGCGATGTACATGCATGGTGACTTGTACTTCTGTAGGCTGTGGCGTTTCAAAATATTTTTCCAGACGGCCGACTTTCTTTTCGACATATTCTCTAAGTGCAGCGGTGACTTGAATGTTTTCTCCACGAATGTTAAATTTCATGGTTCCAACCTCCTTCCGTCTATACATACTTATTCGCCACCTCTGTAAATAATCCTTCCACTCTGCTTAAAAAAATCTTTGCAAATCTTTTACAAACCATCAATATCCGACATTATTTTACCAATACTTACTAGATTCCCTATGCTATAATAGGAGAGGTAGTCATCCTATCTTATATCGCGGTCGTACATCGCACTGGAGGAATCCTCATGGCCGAGGTAAAACCTTCCCATTCACTTATCGGAACAACGCTCGCTCAAGACGTCTACAATGAATACGGTCTGCTTTTATTACCCGCTGGTGCAAACCTTCATCTTAGTGATATCCGACTGCTAGAGGCTCATCAAGTGGAAGCCGTACACGTTACGACTGACTCGGAAGCACCCGAAATGCCTTTTCCTCTCCTTCATTGGAGTGAGGCAGAGGCTGCAAAGGCCTATATGGTAGCCGTACAAAAAACCGAGTATTTATTTAACCAGCTCGCAAATGGGGATACTCCCAGACTGCAACAATTTAGCGACGCTGTTCATCCGATGCTCGACCAAGTTCTTCATCACATGAGGTTTCTGCGCTTCATTTATTTGAATGAAGGAACAGAAAGTTATACGTATCGCCACTCCCTGCATGTAGGTATCGTGGCAGCCTTAATCGGAAAAATCATAGGATTGCCGCAACGTGATGTTCATTTCTTGGGCCTTGCAGGTCTTCTCCATGACATCGGCAAGATGAAAATTCCCGATGAGCTGCTGTCCAAGCCAGAACGTCTGACAGACGAAGAGTATACGATTATGAAAAAGCATACCGTATACGGCTACGAGCTCCTGCGCACCATGGACGATGCCGACGACTTGCTGGCACAATGCGCTCTGATGCACCACGAACGTTGGGATGGAAGTGGATATCCTCTCGGACAAAAAAAAGATGGCATCCCTTTTGAATGCCAAATCATCAGTGTCGCAGACACATTTGATGCGATATGCACAGACCGCGTGTATCGGAAGGGAACCTCTCCCTTTGAAGCCGCGAATGTTCTGTGGGAGTCAGCTTGTACAGGCCAATTAAATCCGATGATTGTATCTCGTTTTATCCATTACATTATCTTGCTTTACGTCGGCTCCCATGCGCTTTTGAACAATGGCGACCACGTCGAAATCATTATGATTCATACTGATGAGCCTATGCGGCCTCTCGTTCGTAGAGGGAATGATTTTATAGACCTGAGACTCCAGCGTTCCCTACGCATTCAAAGAATGATCAGTTAAACACGTGGAAAAAACGAATCCCCCTGTCCGATCAAGGAACCAGGGGGATTTTGCTATTGTTTCGTTTATAACTTCACGACGTTCGCCGCTTGTGGACCGCGGTCCCCTTCCACAATGTCGAATTCTACAGCCTGTCCCTCATCTAACGAACGAAATCCATCAGACTGAATCGCCGAAAAATGGACAAATACGTCATCACCGTCTTCTCGCTCAATAAATCCAAACCCTTTTTCTGCATTAAACCATTTTACTTTGCCTTGCATGAAACAGCACAACCCTTTCTTTTGTGAAAATAAAAATCAAGCCTAGCTTTCCCCAATTCAGGCGAATCATTCTACACACGCATTACCGCGTGGAATATTTTTTCTCTAGTCCTCTCACGACTACACGGGACAAGAACAGCGTAAGTACCAGGTAAACTGCCGCTTCCGTTAAATACGGGGGGTAGCGCTCAAATGTACTTTTTGCCACGTTCATGGCTGCATAGTTTAATTCCGGTGTCGCGATTACTGCCAAAAGGGATGAATCTTTCAAAAGAGCAATAAACTCATTTCCGATCGCGGGCAGCATTCGCGTAAACGCTTGCGGAAGTATAATTTGGCGCATGGCAAGCCCCTTGTTCATGCCAAGTGATCGTGCCGCTTCCATTTGCCCCGGATCAATCGATTGGATACCAGCTCGAAAGATTTCCGCCATATAGGCAGCCGCATTGAGTGAAAGCGCGACGAAGCCTGAATAAATCGCTTCAGGGCTACTCGCTCCTGGGTACAGAATACCCCAAATCGACGGAATCACCGCAAAATGAATCAGCAAAATTTGGACCAGCATCGGAGTTCCCCGAAACAGCTCTACGTAAATCGAACAGGTCCAACGCAAGATTCGCTTGGAGGACATTTTGCCCAAGCTGATGAACAACCCCAAAAAAGTTCCGCAAACCGTAGCCACTGCCGTAAGTAAAATCGTATTAATAATGCCTCGGATAAACAGTTCACGGTAGTCGTAGATGACACTCCAGTCCAATGGCAAAATCCTCCCTTCTTCATGTCAGCAAGCCAAGCTGCGAACAAACGCCGGCTACGTCGACAGACGCACCCGGCCATTTTGCTGCCTACTTATTGCCAAAGTACTGGGTGTAAATTTCCTGCAGCTTTCCATTTTCTTTTATCTTTTTTAATCCGTCGTTGATTTTGTTCATCGCATCGGCATTGCCCTTTTTCACGATAATTCCGTAAAATTCCTTTTCAAAGGAATCATCTTTTATCAGCTTAAACTTCTTATCTTTTACTTTATTCACGTAGTATGACAAAACGCCATTGTCGCCAATCACTGCATCGACTCGACCATTAAAGAAGTCATCGACGGAAGATGGCATATCGTCATAGCCCTTCAAGCCTTCATACGTATCTCCAAACGCTTTTTTGACCACTTCTTCACCCGTGGTCGCAGCTTGAACCCCGATCTTCTTTCCTTTCAAATCTGCCAGCTTCGTCACTGGAGAATCTTCCGCTACCAGAATGAGTTGATTCGCTTCAAAGTATGAGTCCGAAAAATCGTATTTCTCCTTGCGCTTCTCCGTGATCGTAATGGACGAGATCCCAATATCAACCGTCCCTTTGTCCAGTCCATCAAAAAGCGGGTCCCACCCTGTGTTTTTCCACTCAATCTTGAATCCGCCAGCTTCTGCGATCGCGTTCATCACATCGATGTCGTGGCCACTAATCTTGTCAGCCTCAAGCATTTGGAACGGTGGATATGCCGCATCTGTACCGACTACGTACACCTTGTCACCCGAGCCACCACTTGCTCCGCCACTGCCAGACGTTTGCTGACCACCCGATCCACAGCCTGCGAGGAGTACCCCCACACCGACGACCAACGCGAGCGATTTGAACCAATTTGTCCCGATACGCATTTCGAAATCCCCCTTGTGACTCACTATCTGCCCATTTTGTCCCCAGCAATGTCCACATGGAAATTACGGATTTTTTGCGTTCTCCACAGAGTTATCCACATTATCCACATACCCTTGTGCACAAGCTGGGTATAACTATTTTCCTGTATATTCTGCCACTTTAGTACGAAGGTAAGGAGAACGAAATGGGAGAATAAGTGGATCTAGCAGCAAAAAAACAGGATTCATATATACGGGATATAGTTCTATCCTGCATATAAAAATCCTGCTTTTATCTGAAAATAATGAATTATTATTTTTCCCCCAAAATCACGATCTCTACCCGACGATTTTTCGCACGGTTCTCCGCGTTGGAGTTGTCCACAAGCGGTTTGTATTCACCCAAGCCAGCCACGGTAAACCGAGACGCCGGTAAGGAGTTTGCATCCACCATTTCACGCATGACAGAGATCGCACGCGCCGAAGACAGCTCCCAGTTGGATTGGAAGGAACTGCGCAAGATCGGCACATCATCTGTATAGCCCTCGATTCGCACCTTGTGCTCAAAGCGCTTCAACACCCCCGCTACCGTCCCGACGACTTGCTTCCCTTGGGCCTGTAGGTCTGCCGAACCACTCGTAAACAAAATCGTTTCCGGCAAACGGATACGCAAGCCTTCTTCGGTCTCCTCGTAGTCGAGATTCAGCTCAGCCAAAGCGGAGGATAGCTGGTTGCGTACCGTCTCCATATCGCGCTCACTCGAGTCAGACATGCCCATTGGCGGCTTCGGCACGTTTACGGTGTCTTCGGAGCCTTCTTTTACTTTTTCGCCCTTGAGCTCCTTCTGGCGAGCCTCCAATTGGTAGACCTCTCGCTGCAGCTCCAGCTTTTGCAGGTTGAGCAGGTCGAGACTCTCATGCACCTGCTTCAAGCTCGCTTTTTCCTTTTGGACATCTTCCTTTTGTGACTGAATGCTCTTCGTCTGCATCGCCGCAATAATAATCACGATCACGAACAACAGCGTAATCAAGTCACTGTAGCTAAGCAGCCAGCTTTTTTCTAGCTCTTTTTCGTCGTATAACCGTTCGTCATGCATAGCGGTCCTGCCTTTCAATCGTGCCCTTCATGCTACCTGCTTCTTTAATCAGCACCAGCTTTTGGTCACCTGGCAAGAATGAGTTCAGCTTTTCAAACAACAAGCGTGGTGTCTCCATGCGCTGGAGACCAACACAACCTTCGATAAAAAGACGCTTTTCAAACATTTCCCGGTCGTACAAGTCCATCAGGCGGTAGTAGCAAGGCAGCGCGAACAAGTTCGCCAAGAGCGCGCCATACAGCGTCGCTACGACCGCTGCGCTCAGACTGTGTCCGGTCAAGGCCATGTCTTCGAGCGACTTCAGTACGCCCGTCATCCCCAAGAGCGTACCGACCAACCCCATCCCTGGTGCCAGCAAACTAATGAGGCGGAAGAACCCTGCTGACTGTTGGTAACGATACTGCTCGCCCTTGAGTTCGTTCTCCAGGATCAGACGCAGCTCTTCTTCCGGAACACCCTCGACCGCCAGCAAGCATCCGCGTTGGACAAATGAATCGGGTTCCTGGTGCAGTTCCTTTTCGAGCGCGATATAGCCCTGTTCCTTCTGGACGAGCGCGTAGTAGTAAAAGCGCTTGATCGTTTCTTCAACGTTGCTTTGCCGGCCGTGGATGAGCAGGCGCCAGATTTTTTTCAAGTCGAGATGCTTGCGTTTGACTGCGTAAGACATGACTACGGAGAGCGCGACTAGCTCGATGGCGGTTACATTGAGGAGGTCCGATAAGGTTCCGTTTAGGTAGACCGCGTGTATGAAGATGAGGAGGACGGCTCCGATTAAGACGAGTGAGCGGCGTTTTGTGGACACAAGTGTTTCACCTTCCTAGTTTTTCAACAAGTTGTTCTTAAAGTATAGCAGATGGTGGTAAAAAGATGAGAGAATAGAGTCATGGTTATAGTGAAGCTTGGTATAGAAAATGTCGATAATGATAAAGAAAGTAATTCTAGTAAAGAGGTGATCATCTGTGAATGCCGTACAATTAAAGCAAGCTGTTACTATTAGCTTGACGAAGCAAGTGCAGGAGACTGCGCAAGCACAAGCTTCCATCATGTTGGAGGGTTTTGCTAAGACGCAGCAAAATGTTCAAGCGGCTCAGGCAAGTCATCCATCTCTTGGAAAAACGATCGATATTCGTGCATAAGTGGTGAAAAGAAAACGGCCGGTTCCCCGGCCGTTTTTACTTTTTGCGGTCGAAAAAGGCACCATAGCCGTTTGGACCTGCTTCGTTGTACGTATTCATTGCGAGCTTGCTGCGTTGGAGGGTGTTAAGTTGTTGCTGGACGCCTTGCTTCCGCCCTTCGATCAAAGGAATTACGCGTTGGTTGATCTCGTGAATCTCTACCATTTGCACACGTTGGGCGGGTGTCAACTCCACCTCTTCTACACGTTCTTTCAAAGTGCCGATCAATACTTCTCGCTCGTCGAGTATCGCAAGCCATTCCTCAGCGTCTGAATCTTTCAGCGTCACAGTCTGCTCTAGGCGTTGGGTAGCCTGAAGCAACTCCCCCAAGAGAGCATTTATTGTCATTTCCATGTGTATTTCCTTACCCTTGCCTTTTTGCTAATTGCATAGCTTCTTTCCATGTATCACGGAATTGGATGAACAAATCTTCCACTTCATTCAGTATATCGAGATCCTTCCGAATGTTTGCCTCGATTGTACGCTGGAGCATATATTCATAGAGCATACCGAATTCTTTCGAGATTTCGTATTCACTTTTTAAGGTAGACATTAGTTCGTACAAGATGTTCTGTACTTTGAGTGATGCCTCATGAGCTTTCGCTACATTTTTTTCCTCGATTGCGCTTTTGGCTTGTTTGATAAACTTTAGCGCACCGTTATAGAGCATCAGTGTTAAATCGGCAGGAGTTGCGGTTGTTGCTTGATTTGATTGGTACGCCTGAGCAGCATTCTGTAACATCTGCATCACTCCTTCTTAACGCTGGCCTAGCATTTGTGCAAACCATGAGCCTTGTGATTGTGACTTGGACATAGCTTTTTCCATTGAAGAGAATTGTTTCCAATAACGGTTCTCGATCATTTTAAGGCGATCTTCCCAACGATCTATGTCTTTGTTGGTTTGCTCGATTTTTTTAGAAAGATAGCTATCGTCGTAAATAGATCCAGATGACCCAGCTTCGATTTTTATTTTATCCATGACCTCACTCAATTGACCGTACAAGCGCTCAGCAACGCCACTCTCATTATATTTTTTTCCAAGGTCATTTTTTTCATTGCTGAAACTTGTAAACAGTTTCATTACATCTTCGCCATTGTTCCGAATTGCCTCGCGAAGTTTGGTTTCATTGATGAACAACTTTCCGTTTTCTTGATATGCGTTTTTCCCGCTTGGTGGACCGCCAATACCGATTTCGGATAATGTATCAAAAGCTTTATTTACACCATCGATTTGCAAAGGAGTACTTGTAGCTCTGCGAAGTTCACTTAAGGCACTTGATAGAATGGGATCCCGCAGAAGTATACCACTTTTTGCCATGAGATCCATTTTCTCAGCCGTTTTTTCAGGTAATGCTTCTTTTTCCTCATCCAACAACGGCTGGTAACCCTTGTACTTTGGTTCTGAAATCTTTTTATTAACCGTTTCAAGGACAGCATTGTACTTGTCGACGAAATCTTTCACCATGTTGTAAATCGTATCTTCGTCAGACTTCGTATTAATCGTTATTGGCGCATTTTTGTTGGCTTGCTTCAATGAAATTTCCATGCCATCGAAAGTAATTGTATTTTTATCAGATGTGTAGGATACTCCATTAATTTTAAAGGAAGCAGGTGTGCCATCTGTTTTCGTCGCGGTTGCATCCTTCAATCCTAAACTATTCCCAGCTGGAGCCTGTACAGTAAAATTACTACCATCATCTGAAGACAATACGAATTGATTATTGAAATAGGTAGCTTTCACACCTGAGTTAGAGCTGTTAATTTTACCGATAATCGTTTCAATCGTATCTTTATCCTCAATTTTAACAACTGTACTTGCCGCACTTGAATCCTTTTTGAGTGTTAAGTCAAATGTTGACCCGATAGCTGTCTTCGTATCAGGTAAAGTTGAAGTAAACGCAGCAGTAGCAGGTTTTCCAACTACTGCCGGGTTTTCTATCTCTATCGTATAACTGGACAATGATGTCTGCCCCACAACTTTTACTGAAGCGATAGAGTCATTTTCGGATGTCGCTACTTTTTTGTTAAAGCTACTAGACAAACGCAGATTTTTCACCGAGTTTTGAAAATCTGCAAAGACCGTATTCATCTCTCGGTAAGCATCACGTTTCCACTCAGTACTGTACTTAGTACGTTGCAAACGATTAACAGGCTCTCTTTGAGCCTTCATCAAATCTTTAATAATTTTCTCCGTATCCATTCCTGAAGCCATACCTGACAAACGGATTCCCATCTTACTTACCTCCTATCTTTTCTCGTCCACTAGTATTCCGATCATTTCATGCATCTTCGCAACCATGTCCATTACTTTTTTTGAAGGAATTTCACGAATGACCTCATTTGTTTGATCGTTGATGACCTGCACATAGTATTCATTGAGATCTTCATGAAGGGTAAACTTCACATGCGAGCTAGTTGATTGAAGCCATTTATTTATGCCAGCTATTTCTTGTTCTAGATTCTTATTATTCTGCTGATGTTCTTTTACCGGTACCGATTGCTCCTGAGGCTGACTATTCGTTTGAGGAAAATTATTATGCGCTTTCGATTTCCCGAATCCTTGTACTGATCCAACGTCCATACTCAATCCTCCTTAGGATTTTTTTCCTAAGATAGTTATCGGTTTTTTCGGGAAAAAGCTTTACCTTCTCTATTTATATTATTTTACGTTTGCAACGATTCTACGAGAGCCATCGTATTTACTGCGTCATGGATGGACATTTCACCTTCATAACCTGCATTACCGGAGAAGTGTATTACCTGATTCAAGAAATGCATCATTTGTTCAGCAAATCCTGGCTTTGTATCCCGATCCACTTGATTGGGGGTTAAACGATAAGGCTCTTTATTTCGAAAAGAAACTAGTGCCTCTTCCATATTGGTAAACTGAATTTTTCCATCCTGCAAATACAATTCGTAATTCCAGTTCCCCATTGAATGCCAATACGCTTGGAATGTAATCGGTATGTTCCTCTTTGCGACGATCAATGCTGCATATCGATGATTAAAAGGCTCCTCAGACGATTGATTAGAAAAAGCATGAATGGCATCAAGATCCCCGCAGTAATAGCGTATTAAATCTATGCAATGAATACTATTAGCTGTGAACAGCTTCTCTAATTTCTCTGAAGGATAACCGTTTTCTCGCAATAGTCTATAGCGTTCAAAAACATCCATTCTCATTCCCAGCAGACCGCCTGATTCTTCTATCAGTCGTTTCGCTTGATCGACTACACTATAGAAGCGGCGGTTAAATCCTACCATTACACTTGCCTGATGCATTCTCGCTAACTGCGACAATTGTCGGGTTTGCTCCATAGTTAGACCCGGCGGTTTTTCAATTAGCAGGGGAATCCGCGTAGGAATTAGATTCATAGTTACTTCATAAATGCTAGGAAAAGGAACAGCAACGATAATACCGTCCAGTTTCTCCGCAGAAATCATATCGTGAATACTAGTGTAAGTTTTTGGGATGCCTAGCACATTTCTTGCTCTTTCATTACTGGCTTCTGTGCGATTAACAGCTGCAATTACTTTTATTTCCGTTTCTCTGTGTTGATTTAACCAATGGATGGCTTGTATATAATGGGGGGCTATTGACCCCGTACCTATTATTCCTAGCGATATCATCTGTCTCCCCCCTCACTACGTAAACGAAAACAGTTTGTTACAATATTCTTCATCGGTTATAGGTAAATTGATTACTTTGTTACCTAAGTGGTGAGAGTAATGAATCCCAATGACTGTTTCTAACGCATCGACAGCAAATTGAGGATTGGCTGGTATGTGGTCCTGTAACATGTTCATTAATAGATTTTGGCAAAACTCAATAATGTTTAACTCCAGTTTACACGTTTGCGTTTCATGTAAAGGTGTCCCATAACGAGTGACAGGAAGTTCCCGATCCTGCTCATTCCGCGCTTCTATAAAATAAGATCGTTGGAGCTCGTTAACAGTAATCCGCCCATATTTCCCGTTAATAACTAGCACAGGAGGAATGCCAAGATCTTCGGTTAATTCAAAGAACATACGAGTTCCAGCACTGAAGTGTATAATGGCATATCCACCAGGGTCTTTAAAATTTGCTCCTCTTGGATTCGGTACACCTTCATCATTTAAAAATCCGCATACTTGTTCAACCTTATCGTCCAATAGGAAACTGGCAAGATCAATAAAGTGAGTACCATTACACCCCATTTGACCACCTCCCATAGAAAACATCATGCTTTCTACAGGACCGATAACGCCAGATTTCAATTTTTCCCGTAAAAGTAAGTAGTCAGCCGCCCATCTCCGACCATGATTGACAGCTAGCTTCACTCCTTTTTCACGTGCAATCGACACCATTTCTTGCGCCTGGTGAATTGAAGTGGCAATAGGTTTCTCACAGATAACCCTGTTAACTCCAAATTTTATTGCATCTAAAAACAAAGAGTAATGACTAGGTCCATTTGTAGCGATAATCAAGACATCTAGCTGCTCACTCTTCAACATGTCCTCATGATTGGTGTAGACACTAAATTCCTGTTTCGGATACTTTGCCTTTGCTTGTTCGATCACATCTGTTCTTAGATCTGTAACAGCGATTTTAACTGGTTCAGGCAACATTTGAATTGCTTCTACGTACCTATGTCCCATCGGTCCTAAGCCAATAATCCCTATGGTACTCATACTCATGAGTTCATTTGCTCCTTTATCATGTCCACAAGTTGAGGTAAGGCTGGATGCTGTATTTGATTCATCCGAACAAATTTTATATACTCAACTGTCTTTCCCCAGTCTTGCATTTGGTAAGATAAGTAAATCAAATTGTATAAATTATCACCAAAGTACGGAAAAATTTCATACGATTTTATAAAATGCTTGTAGCTAAGCTCCGCATCAGTCTCAAACATCTTGCAACCTGTAACATTTTCTTGAAATGCCTTTATTATCTCTACAAGACGTCTACTGATTAATTCATTGCCTTTCTTATTCAAGTGATGATCATCTGGCAAGAGATAGACATGAGGATTGTGACTGTTAATGTACGACTCCATCTCCATAAAAAATACTTGGTGATGATTTTCTCCACTCTTCAATACTTGATTGTACAAGTTTATCTGCTGCAGGATTCCTGGATAGCGCTTTTCCATCTTAATAGAAGTAGGGCAAATTCCCACGACAATAAGTTTGGTTTCTGGCCGTTTCTGCAAAAGGGTAAGAATAGCACGATAATGCTGTTCAAATTCGACAATATTGACCAGTTGTTTACCACCAAGCTCATCTCTTATCCAGCAATCAACAATGCCTACCTGCATAACGATAACATCTGGCTGAAAGTAAAAAAGATGATCGCCAAATTGGGCAGCTATATCCTTAATGGTTGTAAGCCGTTGCGCACGATTGGTAACAGTAAACCGAACTGTCGGGTATGCGTTCAGTAGTTCGTTCTGTAACAAACAACCGTAAGTTTCATCAAAATGAACGGCCAATTCTTTATCCACTTCAGGATCGAAACTTTTTATTCGATGTGGCCTTGGTAAGGCAAGCGAGTCCCCAAGTATGATTATTTTCATGTTAATCCCCAACTTTGTGATGTAATTAGTAGTGATCGATTACCAGACTGACAAACCGCCATCAACTACTATTTGTTGGCCGGTAACATAACTAGATGAATCTGAAGCTAGATACACCAATGCTCCTACCAGCTCTTCTGGCTGCGCCATTCTTGCTAAAGGTACACGATTCGAATATTTTTGTTTAAACTCCTCATTTTGGCCACTTTCTACACCACCAGGTATGAGTGTATTGACTCGAATCCCTTGTGGTGCCCAATACGTCGCCAAGTACTTCGTCAGCCCAAGAACAGATGATTTCGATGCGGAGTAGACTGCTGGGGTATTAATTTGCCTGTTCAAATAAAACGAGCCATCGTATATTCTATTATCCGGTGCAACAATTCCGTAAATAGAGGCTGTTTGTATAATGGAGCCCCCCTTACCCTGAAGGACCATTTGCTTGCCAACGGCTTGTGCAACTAAAAACATGCCATCTATATTGACAGACATAATTTCCCGCCATTGTTCCATTGAATATTCTTCAAATGGCGCAAAAAAAGCATCTAGATCCTTTGATTTACTAGCAGCATTATTATGCAGAATATGTATCTCCCCAAATGCATTTACGACTTCCTCTACCATCTTATTAACCGACTGCTGAGAAGAAACATCACAAGAGACACCTAAGCACTTTACTCTATACGAGGCCTCGAGTTCTTGAGCAAATGCCCTCGCACCTTCTAAATCAAGGTCAACTACTGCGACATTAGCTCCGAATTCGGCTAATCCTCTGCAGAAGTGCCTTCCCAAGATACCTAGTCCGCCTGTAACAATTGCTGTTTTTCCCTGTAAATCGAACAATTTTTTATAAGAATAAGGTTTCATATAGATCCCTCTTTTGGTTTAGTAAAAAGTCAACAAACATAAAATCAACTTCAGAGTCGATATCAATAGACCGCTCCTCTGGCATTTCAAAAAGCATGGTATCTTCATAAAAAACCGAATTTGCCCCGTAGAACGCATCGCGACTCCAAACATATATCGAAGCATTCATGTCATAGCATTTTGGTGAATCTTGTCTTCTTACAATAGCTTGGTCTAGCTTTTTTGATAGTTGAACAAATCCATTTGTGTTTAACTCCACTAAATTAAAGTAGGGTGATCTTCTAGCTGGTGCAGCCGTTATCACATTGGAGCACTGCTTCCTCTCCAACAATTCAACTGCTCCTTGAATATCCTCAACTATTCGCAACGGGGATGTTGCATCCAAATCAACAAGGGTACCAAACGTGACCTTTAATTGTTTTTCAACTTCACTAACGCAATGTTGAATAGCAGGAAGTTTTGCTGACTCATCCGTTGCCATTTGATCGGGTCTCTCAATAAGAATGTCTGCCCCATATTCCCGTGCTACTTCCAGTATTTCCCTAGAATCACTACTAACTGCTACGCAATCGAACAAGCCCGATTGTTTCGCCTGTTTTATACTAAATGCAATAAGAGGACGATCCATCAAGGGACGAATATTTTTATTCTTCACCCCTTTTGAGCCTCCTCTTGCGCAAATCGTGCACAGCCTTTTCATTTCGAGACCCAACTCCTTTTCTCATTTGCCTCTTCAATTGCGTTTATCATATTCATTACATCCATTGCTTCTTCTGAATGACAGACATCCCATACATTGTCTGACAAAACCGCTTCATGTTGCATTTTATATGTATAATCTCTAGAAACCTCAAATGGCTCTGTCCGTTCATTCACGGTTAATGTATTTCCTATCATATCCACTTTTATCGTATCCTGATCTGTATTCACGATAATAAATCGCTTAGGACTCTTCTCGATATAATTAATATTTATGCTTGCAATAGGACACTTCTTCGTCTTTAGCATAATGGAGTAAATATCATCACTATCTATTTCTAAAGAGCTGAATTTCCCGCCGACTGCGGTTAAGCTTTCCCATCCATCTAATAACCAATTTACATAATCCAACTCGTGACTCAAGTCTCTGAGAACCCCTCCACCCTCACTTTTCTTAGCTGAATACGTCTTTCGGTAGTCTGCGTGAGGGCGCCATTGGGGAAGATACTGACCAGTATAAACATGAAGAGATAGTATTTTTTGACCCTGCATGAGCATTTTCAGCTTCTGAATTGCAGGATGGAAACGGAGATTATAGCCAACAAAAATGTCAAAGCTATGAGGCGGCATACTTGCTTCCAAATGAAAAAGCGGCTTCTCTACAAGAACCTTCCCTCTATAGCCTTGATTTTCTAATTCCAAAAGCGTCTGATAATGCTCAGATGTTTTATTTGCAACAATAACATACTGAGGGTTCTCTTTTTGCAAGGCTTCGGAAAGAGCGTGGTAGGAGCAATCCCAATCAACCTCTCGACTGCTAACCACACAAACTTTGCACCCTAACTCTCTCAATACACGTGCATGTCTCATTCCGATTGATCCAAAGCCAATGACGAGCGCCCTCAACTGAATACCTCCATATACTCTTTGTTCGCTTTTTCAAAATCAGCAATGCGCCCAATATCCAACCAATACTCTCTAATCGGGAATGCGATTGTTTGCTGTTCTTGCTTCATCAATTGCTCAAACAAACTTGGCATATCCAAGTTTTCATTATGTGGAATGTGTTCTAAAACTTGCGGATCCATGACATAAATGCCTGCGTTGACAAAATATCGCTGAATCGGCTTTTCCTCTATAGCTGTCAGTCGATGCTTATCTAACCGGACAACACCATATGGAACTTGATATTCGTACTCTCGAACGCACATTGTTGCTTTTGCTTGATACGTCTTGTGAAAATCTAATAGTTGTTCAAAATTCACCTTTGTTAGTAAGTCACCGTTCATGACAAAAAAAGGTTCCACTGGCTTGTCTGGCAATAAACTTAATGCTCCTGCCGTACCCAATGACTCCTTTTCTTGCAAATAGCAAATAGTAACACCCCATCGCTCACCGGTGCCAAAATAGTCCTGAATCATCTCTGCCTTGTATTTCACTGAGATATAAAACTTATGGAATCCTTGATCAATGAAACTCTGCAAAATCGTTTCCAATAATGGCTTGTTCCCAACTGCCAATAAAGGTTTGGGGCAATCATGCGTTAATGGATGAAGGCGAGTTCCCAATCCACCGGCCATTAGAACCACCCAATTGTCCTTTTTTTTCGGACGCAAAAGGTCATTTAACATCTCTACATGCACAATTCGCCCGTCTTCATCAACAATCGGAATTTGATGAAGATGCTTGATTTTCATGAGGGCAAGGATATTCTCTTTTGAGTCATACGGAGAAGCTACCGTAGGATATGGATTCATAATTGTGGAGGTAGGATCTTGAAGCCCCCTTCCCTTTAGCAAGCCTCTCCGGATGTCACCATCTGTTACAGTGCCGAGCAATCTATCATTTTCATCTGCAACTAAAGCAATTTGTCTGGCATTCTTATCGATAATTTCCAATGTATGAATGATAGGCGTTTGCGGTGATACCAAAAGGTCTCTCCAATTCACCACTCCCCACCCCTTTCTTGTTGCTTATCCAATCACGTGTGCAGGCACACCTGCTACTTTTCTATTTTTCGGAACATCCTTGATAACAACAGCTCCGGCCCCAACAATACTTCCTGTCCCAATCTGAATACCTTGAATAACTACAGCACCAGCGCCAACGAATGCACCTTCTTCAATATGTACACCACCGGAAAGAGTTGCCCCTGGTGCTATGTGTACATGGTCATTAATCCTGCAATCATGATCAATAGAGGCTCGTGTATTTACAATAACATTACCGCTTATATGTACATCTGCTTGCACGACAGCGCCAGCCATTATTTGAGCGCCTTCATCAATGACTACTCGAGGGGATATGATCGCAGTTGGATGAATAACACTTGCGAAACTGTATCCCCGCTCTTTATAAAAACAGAATAATTTCTTTCGGATTGAATTATTGCCGACTGCACCGATCCCATTTACTAGTACCAAATCTTTGGGAGAAAATTTTTCGATCTCTACATCATGACCTAGATACGGAATTCCCCATATGCTAGCTTGGGACTGGAGGTCCGTGAATCCCAAGATATTATGACCCTGTAAAATTAACGTATCCAATAATACTTTGGCATGTCCACCGCCACCAAGTACAATTACAGGCTTCATTCCTGAATCAACTCATCTTGTTCGTAATCTTTACTTGCGACTTTCCCAATCAAGTCCCAGATTCGAATCGGAGGAATACCTGTTCCTGGTCGTTTTGCAGTTAGATTGTCGATTGTCAATATTTCACCTTTTTGAATACTACATGCTGCAACCAAGCTCTTGCGGGCGATAAATTTGTTTTTTTGTTCCGAAGGTGTAGGCATTTTATACGCTTTACCCAGCGATAGCTCCACTTGCCGAATTGAATCAATCATTTGCTTGAGTTCTGCCCCCTCTAGGGAGGCCTGATGATCAGGCCCTGGCAAAGTTCTATCCAGCGTAAAATGCTTCTCGATGACCTGCGCACCTCTAGCCACAGCCGCAATCGGAACAGCTATTCCAGCGGTATGATCGGAGAATCCTACTGGAAGTTGAAAGGCCGCAGCCAAGGTATCCATTGACCTCAAGTTCACATCGACATATGGTGCTGGATACTCAGTTGTACAATGAAGTAACGTTACTTTTTCACGAAGAACTTGTTGCCCCTCCTCACTTGCATACGCCTCTTGAAACTCTCTGATAGATGGCGCCTGCGAGAAACGTAAGTAGCCAAAAGCCAAAACTCCTAGAGCCTCTTCTATTTCTCCTAGATTAGACATTCCAGTGGAGAGGATAATAGGTAGCCCCGTTAGAGCTGCTTTTAATAAAAGCGGCGCATTTGTTATTTCTCCCGAAGGTAGCTTAAGTAAATCTACACCGATTTCCTCAGCCAACAGGTCTACACTTTCAAGATCGAACGGGGTGGACAAAAATTTAATGTTACATTGTTTACAAGTTTCTACGAGTTCATGATGCATTTCCAACGACAATTCCAATTTCTGCACCATTTCTAATTGCGATTCTTCAACACCGGTCGTTCTCTTCTGATAATCGGCTTTTTCTGCATATTTACTTATAATACTTTTGGCCCTAAACGTCTGGAATTTCACCGCATCAGCACCTGCTTCTGCAGCACAATAGACGAGCTCTTTGGCCATCTCCAAAGATCCGTTGTGATTTACACCAGCTTCGGCAATAATAAATGTCTTCGTCATAATAGTACCTCCTAGAGATGTTTGCACATCTCTACTAATCCTCGATGTCAAAAAAAGTTTTATGCAGCAAATTGTCCAGGCTTACTTCCTTCAGTACATTTTTCACTTTCGCCGAAACGTATTCCTTACCGTAAGGAGACTCCATACTTCGTAGCTTTTCCTGGAACTCGTTTGAGAGAGCCTGTCTAATCGCTGAAATAATGGAATCTTTTTGTTCTACACAATCAATAACGGATTCCGCTCGAATCCTCCCTTTTTGGCGATCCCCGATATTAACGGTGCCCTTCTGAAAAAAAGGCACTTCGATAATGCCACTTGATGAATTTCCAATTACGGCATCTACATGTTGCAGTGCGCTTAAATAACGTAATTGCCCAAGAGAAGTAAATGAAACACATCTGGAAGAATTAATCTCCACGTATCTATCGATCATTTCACAAATGATGCGTCCCCCCATATCCGCATTTGGCTTTGTGAATATACAGGTTGCATCAGAAAAATGATCAAGTGCTTGTAAAAGCTCGAGCATTGCAGATTCAGAATGGTTCTTCTTCAATGTAACGGGATGATAAGTAATAAGAAAACTTGGCTTGCTTAAAGCAAAATCGATAGACTTTTCAAAGGCTTCCTTATTTAGAAGCGGTAATTTTCGTATATTATCAAGCCCAATTGCGCCCACGTTGAACACTCGATCTGGATTCTCACCTAGTTGAATGACTCTTTTTCTGTATTCATCTGCTGCTACAAAGTGTAGTTGCGACATTTTGGTCACGGCGTGTCTTATCGATTCGTCAATGACTCCTTCGGTTGTTTCCCCTCCATGCAAATGAGCGATGGGTATTCTTGCAATCATTGCAGCTTGAGCCGCAGCCAAAATCTCAAAACGATCCCCAAGCAATACGACCAGATCAGGTCTCAGACGTTCATACGCCTGTGAAAACCCAATTGTCCCTATGCCAACCGAAGTTGCAATTCCGACCGAGGTATCGCTGGATAAAAGCATTTCAATTTTTTCGTCAATAGCAAAACCATCCTGCTCTATCGAGCGATAAGTCAACCCAAATTCAGGAGATAAATGCATGCCAGTTACAATAATCTGTAATTGCAAATCTGTATCTTCTTGTATTTCTTTCATAAGGTGATACAGAAGGCCATATTCGGCACGTGTACCTGTAACTACACAAAGTTTACGTTGTGACATAACTAGCCCCCAGGTTAGAGCTGCTTGGAATATTTATGATTCTTTCTTCTAGCTGTTTTGCTACCACGATATCCATCTTCGGAGCATTCTTATACATTGGCAATTCGTGAAGCAGTTTCCAGGCGGGACGAGTCATCAAACCTTGTTCGTTTGTCATTTCCAGCAATTGATCACGATTTTTCTCCAACTCAGGCGATAGCAAAAGCACATGTAACCAGTAATTACTCGTCGCTAATTTGGGCTCATGAAAGAATGTGATTTCAGGAATAGACGCAAATACCTGGGCATATTTTTGTGCCAGTGCCCTTTTCCGCTCAATAAACATTGGCAACTGTTCTAATTGCGCGCATCCTAATGCTGCATTGATGTTTGGAAGACGATAATTGTAACCGATTTGGTCATGTTCAAAGGCCCATTTATGCGGCATTTTCGCAGTTGTTGTAATATGCTTTGCGTATTTGCCTAAGGCCTCATCGTTCGTTAATATTGCTCCTCCGCCACCAGTCGTAATTACTTTATTTCCATTAAAACTGAGAGCCGACACACGTCCCAAATTTCCCGTATGAACCCCTTTGTAATAGGAACCTAGTGATTCAGCTGCGTCCTCTACAAGTTCAAGATGAAACCTCTCGCATACATCTATCAATTCATCTAATTCAACAGGATGCCCAAATGTATGCATAGGAACGACAGCTTTTATTCTTTTGCCAGTTATTTTATTAAAGCACTCCTTGCCCCTTATCTCTGCAATTTCAAGCAAATAATCATTTAATTTCTTGGGATCTACACCAAGAGTAGTAAAACTGCTATCGATAAAATGTGGGGTCGCTCCACAATAGGCAATTGCATTAGCCGTAGCAATAAACGTGAGAGCCGGCATTAATACTTCATCTTCCGGCTCTACTCCAACTAATTTCAGACATATATGCAAAGCGGCCGTGCCATTCATTACGGCCACAGCTCGCTTCACCCCCGTATATTCTTGTAGCTTTTCTTCAAACTGATCTACGTATTTTCCTACTGATGATACCCATCCAGTATCTATACACTCTTTCACATACTTCCACTCATTCCCTTGAAAGCATGGCTCATGCAAAGGAATAAACTTGTCCGCAAAATGGGTGACTTCTTTCAGTTTGGCGACTATTTGTTCTAGCGAGGTTAGCTGACTCATAGGTTATAAATCCCTGCCTTGTATTGGGATAGATGAACGGGATTAGTGAACCACTCGATTGTTTCACTTAGTCCCCGTTTGAAACCTTCTACTCCCCCATATTCGGGGTGCCATCCAGTTAAATTCTTCGCCTTCGAATTATCCGCCCATAAGCGCTCTACTTCGCTCTTCTCTGGACGAATACGCTGGTTGTCTGTCTCAATGTGTATTTTTTCACCCATTAACTCTGCTATAAACTCTACTGTCTGGCCGATTGAGACCTCGTAATTACTTCCTATATTTATTACTTCTCCAATGGATCTGTCAGATTGAGCGACCGACAGAAATCCTCTAACTGTATCTTTCACATAATTAAAGTCTCTTGTAGGTGAAAGCGAACCAAGTTGAATGGTTTTCTGTCCATTGGCAATTTGTGTGATAACTGTAGGAATCACCGCACGTGCTGACTGCCTAGGACCATACGTATTAAAAGGACGGATTATGGATACTGGCAAATCAAATGAGCTAAAGAAAGACATCGCCATCTGGTCGGCACCAATTTTACTCGCAGAATAAGGAGATTGTCCTTGAAGTGGATGTTCTTCAGTAATCGGGACAAAACGAGCAGTTCCATAAACTTCACTGGTTGAAGTGTGTACCACTTTTTCCACGTTTAATTCTCGAGCAGCTTGCAGTATGTTCAATGTACCTTTTATGTTCGTGTCCACATACGTTTCTGGAGAATGATAAGAATATGGAATCGCAATTAAGGCAGCCAAATGAAGAACAACATCGCATCCCTTCATCGCTTGTTTAACTCCATAGGGATCACGAATGTCCCCGGCAAATACCTCAATTCCTTTCAAGGTTTCTTTCGGTAAATGATCCAGCCATCCCCATGAATTAAATGAATTGTAATAAACGAAAGTTTTTACATCATGACCTTGACGTACTAGTTCTTCTGTTAAATGTGAGCCGATGAAACCATCTGCTCCTGTTACTAGTATTTTTTTGTTTTTCAAATCCATTAGATCATCTCCGTATCAAGTTGCACTGCCTTCCTCAATCACTTTCTCGTACATATCTTCTAGTAATCTTTTAATTGCGATACTGTCATTTTTAGTGGCAAACAAATAGTTTTTAAACTGATCGATAACTCTGCGTGCTTTCATCACGATATCTGAAGAGGATCGTACCTCATCAAACATTTTAAGTATCAAATTAAACTCAATATAATTCATGGATTGAATTATTCTTAGGTAGTACTTATTTCTTTGCAAGCGATCAAAAAGCTTATCAAATTTGTTAAAACACAGATCAAGCTGTCGGGAATTTTGACTAGAGATGTAATGCTCCATCTCATCAAACAACTCTTCAAAGCGCTTGAAAACAACATCTAGTTCCGTACTTTCTTTTGTCATTGTTTTCACAGTCATCTTGAAATGTTCCAAGTCGTAAGAAAACGTATCTTTAATTAAATCTAGCCAATCTTGTTGAACAATCCCCGTTGTACTGAGTCTTTCACGAATGACGGTTTCCAAGGGTAAGAAGACTGTTCCTTCAATATGAGCCCCTTCTTTTGTGGAATTGATGATATCTGGATGTGAGACACGTTCGATCAACTGCTCCATCTCATCTTTCATAGACAAGAAGAGCTTACTGGTGTATGTGTCTTTCCCTTCAACATCCTTTACAACGATAGCCTGCTCTTTTCTCCAATCAGTCAACTCAGTTTCCGTATAATTGATACCTTTTGCATATATTTCATTTCCACGAAAAGCAAGGTTGATCCCCACTAAAATAATGGGTGAAAATTGAATCTGGCTCAAAACTTGTAGTGTTAAGGTCGCAATACTTCCAAATCTATCAATGTAATGGAATGTATTTTCGTCATTTCGTTTAATAAACATGTCCATGATGTAATCGTCACGAACCAAGAAGTTCGCCATTTTACCATGATAGTTATTAACGGTTTCAAAACCCATTGTACTACCAAACACTAAGGGAACATTATCGATTTTGCTATCAATCACTTTTTCAAACACCTTGGAGTTCAATGCACTACCATCATAAGCAAAAGTCGCATCCGGTGTAATACCAGCATTAATCAATTGGTTAATGGCTGAACCTACGGAAAAAATGTATGCAAGTCCATTTTCTTTGATGTAGCGCAAGTTCTCAAACTCATCGTTTAAGGATGGACCTGCCCCCACAATGATAGCCGGCTTGTCTTTAAAATGTCCTCCATGACCATCTAAAATATTGGGTGTTTTCATAATATGGGGCATGTTGAACAAGCCATTGATAGCCATCCTTTTCGCAAAGACTTGACCTGTTAACAATCTGTTACGCGCCTCATAGACAACATCTCTAAATGTATCAATAAAAGCTTTTGTTTGCTCTGCAAAAATTCTCTCGTAGCTTGGATGAACGACCACATATACTTCTTTATCTTGCAAATGCGTAAACTGCGATAATTGGCTCTTCACATCTTCTGCCCGTACCTCTAGCATCAAATGGACAAGCTTTTTCGAAGGACCCCAATCCTCCAGCGATCTACTTTCCACTAACTTTGAAAAAATAGCAGCATTAGGCTCATAAATGGAAAACATAGCCGTTGGATGCAATTGTATAAATTCATCAATGTGATAACCGAAACCGACACCATAAAACAGGACATGGCGATCTCCGATATCTTCGAGAGTTTGAATAAAGCGTTGTGCTTCTTGTACCGGATTGTATTTGCTATGTATATAGTTCCATCCGGAATTGGCTAGAACTGCGATCGTGGTTCCACCTGTTTTCGTTTCTTCCACACGTACTTTTTCATTCTCATTTCGATCATATTTCTGAAAGTTGTCCCATAGCTGTGGGTAGTACTTTTTCAAACACGTTAGGTTATCAATTTGCATCATGCTGGCCCACCTCATGCATGGAGAGTTCACCAATTCCTTGATGCAATGCTTCATATTTTGTAATGATTTCATATTGAATAATATCTGCAATCATCGTATGGTCTTGTTGCATAACAGCAGTATTCAAGTCTTCAAGCTGTTGAGTAAAAACAAAGCTATCAACAAAATCAAGGTCAGCGTAATATTGTGAAGAGTTCTGTATCCACTGTACACCCTCGATCATTTGAGATAATTTCGTCCACTCCTCTGAAGAAGGGCTACCAGAATAGAACGCCTCAACAACCCCTGGGAGAAGTGCTAACGCTCTGCTCACATACTCACGAATGGAGATAAGCGTTTCTTTTGCAAGTTGCTCTTTTGTCACCAAAATTAGCTCAATAACTTGAATCGATTCCCTCTCGGATAAGAGCTCTTCAAAATGATCGTAAATTTCTTCTCCATCCACTTTCATCCCACAGAAAACCATTGAGCTTTCAGCAATGATTTGGTTTATAAAAGATATGATAGAGGTAACGCTATTGGTTTGTTGATCTTGTATATGAAACTCTTGATTATTCGCAATAATTTTCATAAGTGCCTCCTTAGTGTCAGTCATTATGTATATCGGAAACTTTTAGACGTTCAATTATATGATAAAGATGGAAATAAAAAAAAGCACGACTTCTGTAAAGAAGTTCGTGCTTTTTTAATGGAGAAAAGATTAACGCAGCAATTGCAGAACACCTTGTGGCAATTGGTTTGCTTGTGCCAACATTGCTTGAGAAGCTTGAGTCAGAATGTTGTTCTTAGTGAACGCCATTTGCTCTTTCGCCATATCTACGTCACGAATACGAGATTCAGCAGCAGTCAGGTTCTCAGCAGTGATGTTCAGGTTGTTGATTGTGTTTTCCAGACGATTTTGGTTCGCACCCAGGTAAGAACGAGCTGCGGAAACTTGGTTGATCGCAGTATCGATGCTACCCAATACGCTCTTAGCGCCGCTTTGAGTACCGATTTTCCATTTTTTAACCATATCCTCAACGGATTTCAGGTCAAATTTGGAAGTAACAAGAGTCAAAGTTTGAGCTTTTTCTTGACCAATTTGCAAATCGATGTCTTTGCCACCGTTACCATCCAGCAAAGAGATGCTGTTGAACTTGGTGTTGGACATGATGTTTGTTACCTCTTTAGTCAACTCATCCAACTCTTCTTGCAGACGGGAGCGGTCAGTAGTATCTTGGTAAGTACCGTTCGCAGATTGAGTAGCGATTTCTTTAACGCGAACGAGCATGTTGTTAACTGTTTGCAATGCACCCTCAGCAACTTGGATCAGAGAGATACCATCTTGGGAGTTGCGGGAAGCTTGTTCCATACCACGAACTTGTGCGCGCATACGCTCGGAGATGGAGAGACCAGCAGCGTCGTCAGCAGCACGGTTGATGCGGTAGCCGGAAGACAGTTTCTCAACGTTTTTGGACAGGTTGCTGGAGTTTACACCCAGTTGACGATGAGTGTTTTGAGCAGACATATTGTGTTGGATAATCATGTAAAGTTCCTCCTTGAGTTGTCGACAGTCACGTCCCTGTGACTGTTGCAATATTTTGAGACGATTCACAATCGCGCGCTTGTGACTTTGTCTCTACACTATAGTTATCGGTTGGGAGCATTTGTGTGTTTAGTGTTTTTTCTACTTTTTTCTGCAAAAAAAGAAAAAAGATGATCTACTGACCATCTTTTTTCTCCTTGCTGGTTTCAAAAAGCTGTTTCACAGCAGCCCAATCACTCTGATTCTTCGTAGCAAGTCGATTCTCTTCCTGAATGGCTTCAAAAATCTCTTTTCTATGCACATCCAAATTACGCGGTGCTTCGATGCCAAGTTTGATCTGATCTCCATCAACGGAAATAATTTTAATTTCGATGGTGTCTCCAATCATGATCGATTCATTTTTCTTTCGAGAAAGGACGAGCATGCAAACACCACCTACTTTCTATTGACAGCTTGTTGCTCGAACAACGGCTGACGAATGGAGTATATATCTTCCTGTATAATGACCTGCCTTCCCATCCGATTCGACAGGTTGACAACAATTGGAGCCTTTAGGTTTACTGTTGCTTGATTGTTTCCGCGGATTGTAACGATAGAAAACACTCCGATTGGCGAGTCCTCTTCCACTCGTAATGCTTCTTTTGCTACATTGGATAATTCAAACTTGTAGTCTGGAAAAAAGGAAAAAGGATCAATGACCCAAAAACCAATATCCTTCTCTTCTGTCGATTGAATTAGAAAAAAGGGACTATCCTCTTCTTGCATCAACTGAAAAAACTGCAAATGAGAAAACCCTGGGATGCCATCCTCAAAAAAGAGCCTACCCAATTCAACCTGTTGACTTCCACTCATGTTTTCCCCTCGCTTACATCATTTGATCCAGTTGACTTCCTGCCACGCTAATCTTCAGGCTATTATATTGTATCATATAAGGCTCTACCTTACCCGGTGTATAGGAAAGTTCTGGAGGTCTTGATACAGGATCAATGCTCATGCCATTCCGCGTGACATGGATGGAGACCGGGTGTACCTGAAAATTAATATCTACACCTTCATCATTAGATGTTGACGATGGTCTGTATCCACCCTCTAAGACTTTTAAGCCTTTTTCTCTGCCAATTTCCGCGATTGCATTCTCTTTTGTATAAATTTTCATCATACGGTCGCCATCTTGACTTTTCTCAGCGATCGCTTGTAACCACTTTTCCCGCCCATAGGCTGCATTCTTGTCACTAAACTGCATCGAGGTCATGATGCCGATGTTTGCGCGTGCCTGACTAGAATCGATCTGTAGCTCGATCCTTCCTTGTTCAATATTAAGCTCTGCAGGCTTCTGACTAAGGTTCATTTCCGCTTGAGGCTGCTTGATTTCCTGTATCGGTTTTCGGATATTTAGACCAAGCTGCGCAAAAGTGCTTTCCATGCGTATCTGTGGAATCTGCATCACGCCATCCTCCTACTCTCTATCTCAAAAAGTCTAACAGAGTTGGTTGAATAATGCGGGCCCCAGAACCCAATGCAGCTGAATGTACACTTTCCTGCGTTTTTAGATTGGTCATAACTTCAGCCATATCAGCATCTTCATTCTTCGACATTAATCCCGTAATACTTACTTCTTGGGAATTGAGCCTCTCCGCAATTAAGTCCACACGATTCACACTGGCACCTAATGATGCTCGCTCGGCTAGGAGATTATCATACTGCTGATCTAATCCCCCAATAAATTGGGAAGCGGATCTTCCGTTATTCAGTTCAGTCATAATGTTATCCAGCAATTTAAACATATTATTTGCATTGTCTGGGAAATTAAAAATGTTTTGGGCATTGACATTCGATGTAACAAAGACATTTTGACTCACTTCTAAATTAATGGGAGAACTATTATTGCTTACAAAATCTCCTTTACCGCCGTTTGCATTTGAATCATAGGGAGGTTTATTTGTATCAGTTCCTGCAAAGATATACTTTCCATTTATTTGCTGGTTAGCAAGAGTTCCTAAATGGTTTTTCAGTTCCTGAACTTCAGATCCCATTGTTTTCAAGTCGTCAGGCGAAATGGCACCATCCCCAGAGTACACTAACAGCTCCTTGATACGCTTCATGACGCTGCCCACTTCATCCATGGTACTGTCTGTCATTTCCATCCAAGACTGTGCCTCACCCACATTTCGCTTATACTGGTCATTCTCCATCAACGAAGAGCGGTAAAACATTCCACGCGCTGCTATGACTGGATCATCAGAAGGTTTCTCAATTTTGCTTCCAGAAGACAATTGATCTTGCAAACTATCCATATTTCGCATCGATTTATGCAAATTCCGCAGCATATTACTATTCAGCATGTTCTGCGTCACACGTACTGCCATAATCTATTCCCTCCCAATTAGAGGCCCACTCGGCCCATACCGTTGATGACTTTGTCCAAAACTTCGTCCATACTTGTCATGACACGAGCAGAAGCACTGTATGCATGCTGGTATTTCACCATTTCTGCCATTTCGTCATCGATCGATACGCCAGATACTGATTGACGTTGGTTGTCAACAGTGCCCACGAGCATTTCAGCGTTTAATTGGTTACGCTCAGCTTCCTGGGCGTCAACTCCCAATTGGCTGATCGTGTACCGATAGTAATTATCCAGCGTAGAGCTTTCAGCCAAATCGTTAGGTCCAGTGCCGGCAGCCAGTACCTTGAACTTAATTGAAGCAATAGCCAGAGCGCTCTTGTTATTTCCTACAGGGGTGCCTCCTGCTTCTGCTTGTGCAGCCGCAATCGCATCCAAGCTCTTCATAATTTCCGGATTAATGACAATCCCAGATGCACTCGTTGGATAATTTTTGGTTGCTGGGTTAGCAGCCAGTGAATTCGCATCCACAAAGAACGGCAAATCCTGTACAGTCCCATTGTTAATATCACTCAAGCTTCGTCCTGCCCGATGCAGATCATTAATTTCTTTCGTCAGATTCACCGCCAAAACATCCAAGCGTTTCAGCATGCCCGGCACGATCTGATCACGAGATTGGAGGGTTCCTGCCATGTAGCCGGTTGTCGGCACAAACGCCGCTCCGCCCAGCGTCATGTCACTCATGCCCGTAGCTGGATTCTGTACAGTAGCTACCGGCTGCGATGTAATTCCAGTAACAAATTCCCGACCTTCAATGGTCACGTTAACCATACCCGCTGTTGATTGAGTCGCACGGACCTCCACCAGCTTGGAGAGCTTGTCCAAAAGCACGTCACGCTGGTCGTAGAGATCATTTGGCTGATAGCCGTGAGGTACAACGTTTGCAATCTGATTGTTCAGGTTTGCAATCTGTTGGCCCAAGGAGTTGATCTCCATTGATTTTACATTGACCACGTTATTGAGATCAGTTTGTACTTCCTTAATATGATTGGTCAGCGTATTAAATGTATCCGCTACTGCCTTGCTTCGTTCTCGAACAACTGCGCGAGCTGATGTATCAGTAGGGTCTTTGGCCAAGTCCTGCCATGCTTGCCACATTTGGTCCATAACCTTTTGCAAACCAGTGTCAGACGGCTCGTTCATGATGCCTTCCAATTTCTCCAACGTTTCCAAACGCCCATCCCAGTAACCTTGACGTTTGTACTCATTCCGATACTGAATATCCAGAAACTCTTCCCGCAGACGCTGGATACTAGTAGCTTGAACCCCAGTCCCGAGCAACCCTGGCTCGATACTCGCTTGCATCCCTACATAAGGCAAACCATTCGTAGCCTGCATATTCACGCGCTGGCGGCTGTAGCCTTCCGTATTCGCATTGGAGATATTGTGGCCCGTTGTATTTAGCGCGGACTGTTGAGCGAACAAGCCGCGTTTGCTGACTTCAATTCCATGAAAAGTTGAGCGCATTTCGACACCTCTTTACGCTTTTTTATTGAAAAATGTTCGATTAGCCTGACGGTACGTATCCGAGGTTGGCCTTCCGTAGATGTAGTCGTCCTCGGGTGTATCTGTGATCAGGTCGAGCGTCATGTTAACAAAAGAAAGGGATTGCTCCAGTAACTGCTGATTCAGGTCGTTAGCATCCCGCAGTTCAGTCACAATCCGGCTTAGCTCATTACGACAGGAAGTGAGTCGCATCTTCTCTTCCGCACTGGTCGTCAACTTGATCAATTCAGCCAGTGTGCCTTCTTGCAGCGCAAAGCCCTTCTGTGCTGTCAGTTCTTTTACGACTTGCTGGCGGGCTGCTTCAGCTTCTGTGACGCCCTTGATCAGTTTTTGCTCCTGGCGTGTAATGGCTATAAGTTCATCCACATTTCCTTTTACCAGCACTTCTTTCTTGTGCATGGCTAAGGTGTACAAGGCTTTGTGCAACTGGATCAAGTTGTCGAGCAGATCGTAGAGTCTGTTCATTCCTTGCTTCTCCTCATCTTCCATCGAAACTATTCAAAGAGGCTATTCAAAAAGCCCTCTTTTGATCTGTGTTACAGATTTTTCCAAAAGGACAGGAGCTTATCAGCGATCCGCTCACTTGAGACGTGATATTTTCCTTCCTCTACTTGCTTCTTCAACTGCTCCACTTTTTCCCGACGTTGCGGAGAGTTGACATCTTCTACTTGCTTTTGCATTTCCAGCGCTTCTGTGGAAATGTTTACTTCATCCTTGCCCATCGGGATTTTGCCGCTTTTGCCTACCTGATTGTTGCCTGTTTTGTTGTAAGCATTGATCATCCCGACACGGTTAGGTTCATTAATCCGCATCTGATTACCATCCTCTCATACCAACGGTCTTTTCATAGAAAAAACCGATGACACCTCTTAGTAGTATCATCGGCAATTTCATCATGTACGATTAGTTTTTTTGCACAAAACTATTCGTCACTATTCTGCTTTCTTCGATAAGCTGCATTAGCCAGTTCGGCGCGTTGGAATTCGTCCAAACGTTGCTCTACCTCGAGTTGTTGCGTAATTTCATGCTTCAAGCCTTTTAGACAAGATTCGCAAATATTACCTACTCGAATTAAAAAACCGCAGCGCTCACATGGATAACCAAGATTGGGATTTCCCGCAACCGAAATACGCCCTTCTTTAATAAACTTCGTGATTTGCCTCACGCTCACGCCGGTGGCTTCGCTCACTTGATGAATATTCGATCCGCGATTTTCACGCTTACGCAAATACTGGGCGCATGCCTCATATTCTTGTTCCACTTCTTTATAGCATTTGGGGCAAATGTCACGGACTGCTTGTACAAATACAGCATCACACCGCGAGCAGTTTGCCAACTTGCCCATAGACATATCGGACAACCCCTTTTCCGTTCAGAAAGTTCATACGGTTCCGCATCCGTTGTATGCATACATCATAGCTTAATTTTTCCAAACTGGCTATCGGTATATTGTCAAGGAGTACATCTCGCAGCTTGGCCTCAAATGTTCTCTGATTGTCCTCGCGCACGAACGCAACGTCGAACCAGTTGTATAAATATCGTCAAGGAGCAGGATTTTAGCAGCAGAGGGCATATCCTGACCATTCCACACAAAAGCTCCGTGCATGCTTTCGTGACGTGCAGCGCGCCCTTTTTGCTTACTCAGCTTTGGGGTGTCCCTCGCCCGGAGCAGCAACGGTTTTACAGGAATTTTGATTGCTGCTCCTAAATGACGAGCCAGCAAATCAACCTGATTAAAGCCGCGTTCCCGTAATCGCTGCGGATGCAGAGGAACCGTCGTGATACAGGTAAACCCCATAGACTTGTAATAACGCTGAACGGTAATGGCGAGAAGTGTACCGTAGTATGAAGCTAGCCGCTCATCACCGCGGTATTTAAACAATCCGAGCAAATCCCTCTCTCCCTTTTCGTAGCGAAGCAGGCTCCGATTTGCGACCAAACTCTGACCATCTTCTCCATGAACACAATCCCTGCACAACCCTTCGTGGCTGATATTATCCTGAAATTCCCTATCCCGCCCGCACCGCTGGCAAATATCATGCCCAATCAACGGCAAAGCATCAAGGCAAGCTCCACATAACATAATCCCTTTTAACATACGATAGGTGATCGGATAGCCCGCCTGGTCTGATAGCTGTCGCGCTTTTTCTCGAGCGACCGATTCCTTTAGGGATGCTACGATACGCCCACCACAACGAACACACATCCAACTGGTCATGAAAGGCCTCTTTGTTCCGCGAGCTTTTGAGCCAAGCAGTTCATCTGTGAAATCTGTCTGACAGCCCGCTTTGGAGAAGTAGAGCGTTCTGCTTGCAAAAATAGAACGCTACCCGACGTATCCTCAACGGATCGTCCTACTCGCCCTGCTATCTGAACCAATGACGCCTCGTCAAAAACGGGTGCCTCCGCACCTACCACTACAACGTCACTCTTCGGTATGGTCACACCCCGCTCCAGAATTGTCGTCGTCACCATGACGGTATACCGTTTTTCTCGAAATGCGAGTACCTTCTCCTCCCGCAAAGGGTCTGCCGCGTGGACTCCTGCCATCTCCCCTGCGTGAGCAGGAAGCCACTTTTGAAGGTATGATAGCATCCTGTCAATTTCATCAACTCGAGGGACAAAAACAAATACTTGCCGGTCTTCATTCAAGGAGTTGTTGACCGTGTCAATTAGCGGTGCCACTGCTCGATTCGTCTGAACGCGCTTATGTAAGCCTTGTACCGTGAGAATCTTGGGGACAGGAAGCGCAGCACCATGATAGCGTCCAGGCAACAGAACATGTGTATCAGAGAATAGCGGTATCGCGCCAGAGGAGCCTAGGCTTGAACGCCCTTTTCTAACGAGCCGCTTTTGCAAATATTCCGGAGGTGTCGCGCTTAAGTAAAGGAGCTTCCCATTCTTTTTCACTGCTCTGGATAGCGCGCGATACAAAATGGGATCATTATGATAAGGGAACGCGTCGGCTTCGTCGAGAACCACCAGCAAAAAACGTCGATGATAGCGCATGACCTGATGCGTGGTCGCAATCGTGATGTCACTTTTTTCCCACTTTTCCGCGCTCGAACCATGGACGGCAATCACTTTAGCCCCCGGAAAGACTCGCTTAATGCGCGGAGCCAGCTCCAACACGACGTCCTTTCGAGGTGTCGCAATCAGAACGCGACCGCCAGCAGCAAGTGCCTCCGTAATCGAAGGGAATAATAGCTCAGTTTTTCCTGATCCACAAACCGCCCAAATCAAATACTCAGACAGCCCTGGTCTCGGATTGGCTACAAAGCTACGCGCTCGGTCAGCTGCCCGCGATTGATCTGCCGAATACTGTCCCACCCACTCCAATCTCGCCACGTTTTGCAAGTGGTCTGCGCTACGGATTAGCGATGACCCTACATCCATTAAAAAATACGGCGCACAACACTTACTCCTGCCCATCCCTAAACAAGCTGTGCAATAAGCACAACCTTGCTCACACGTATGACAATAAGTAATCTCCACCTTCATTCCTGCACTTCCGCAGCGCTCACAGACCAACTCTAGCCGATTGCGCCACCATCCTCTTGTGACGGTAAAACGAATACCAGGTCGCCACTCTGCTTTGTTTGCAAGCACGAATGAATGCAAAGTGGCTGGTAAATCATGCACGTCCACCCCTCGCTTTTTCAGCAAGGACTCAACTTCATCCCATAGAAGCGCACGCCCATCCAAAATCTCGCTCAAAACAGCTTTTTGTAAATTCTCGTACGCGGAGCTCCTTTGTAGAAGTTCGCGACCACTCGAATAGCCCAACTGAGCACCCGGCAATTTCCCCGATTCTTTGTCACCTTGATACGAAACCTTCACACTCTCCTCAACCGACTCCCAAGAAAACCACCCATGCTCTCGGCGATCCTGTATGTTCACTGCTTCCCGCCCATATAAGCTGCTCGCTTCGCACACGCTACTTACTGCCAGCGCTCTCAACTCTTTTACATATCCATCAGTCAGTACCCGTCCTTTACCGACTTGATCCGTCAAATACCCGTTCACTTTTGCTCGCAAGGAAAAAGCAAGAGCAAGCGACGAGGTCTTCCCGATGACATGCAAAACACACCCTTCTCTCTCCTGCCAAAAAGACCGATCTACAGAAAAGCTTGGCGTAACATAAGTCTGCACCTGTGGTATGGATCCGTCGCAAGCTTTGATATACAGCAAATACTCACGCATACGCTCACTCCTCGCCTTCTTGCTCTTAGTGTGCAAAAAGACAGACTGGTCCAGCAAATAAATTTCAGAGCCAAAATCAGGTCGTAAAAAATAAAAAAGCCGCCGATCTATTGTCGACAGCTCATAATATTTACGCTCAGCAAACTTTTATGCTCCCTCTTTATTCTCCCGCAGATCAATGACAATGGTTCCAGCCGCTATCTCTTCCTGTACGTCTCCTAAACAATAGCCGTACGGATAACGATTCAAGACGGCTGTCATCCGTTTCGTATCATCGTCAGATCCATCATCTATCAAGGTAATTCGGATCGGTCTGCCACTCCAATACGAGCGAAACAGCAGACTCCTCACTACACGTTCCAGCACCTGTTCCGAATTGCGCACCAGCAACCGATAATGCTCATGCGGGAGCTCGCTCACGCTATCTGTCCGATTGGTCCAGCGCTCTGCGATCATTACCAGCAAAGAGGAGCAGCCAAATGCTGCCAAAAGCCATACAATCAGCTCTTCCATCACGGTCATACCTCCTCCTATACCAAGGTATGCCGCACGGCTTGAACAGCGTGCAAATAGGAAGCGCTTCCTACAATTTCACCCAGCCGTTTTTAATGGAGATGACAACCGCTTGTGTCCGGTCTTGAACATTAAGCTTTTGCAGAATGCTGCTGACGTGATTTTTAACTGTCTTTTCACTAATAAACAGGAATTCCCCAATGGCACGATTACTTTTCCCTTCAGCCATCAGCTGCAATACTTCCCGCTCGCGACGGGTAAGCGACTCGATCACTTTTGGATCGATAGCTTGTGACTCATCTACGGAGAAGCTACGCTCGGCGGTCCCTTCCTGCTCGCTCAGACGACGGAATTCTTCAATCAGCTTGCCCGTCACCTTCGGATGTATGTAAGCACCACCACTCGCCACTACACGCACAGCGTCAACGAGGTCTGACGTTCCCATTTCCTTCAGCAGGTAGCCAGACGCTCCAGCGCGAAGTGTACGATACACATAACCCTCATCATCATGAATCGAGAGCATAATCACACGAGTAGAAGGGCTAACAGAAATCACATTTTCTGCAGCAGAAACGCCATTTATGTTCGGCATGTTAATATCCATCAACAAGACATCCGGCTTGTGCTCTTCCGCCAATACTGTGGCTTCTCCTCCGTCCGCACCTTCCCCGACGACCTTGAAATCTTCTTCCATTTCCAATATTCGCTTTACGCCTTCGCGAAATAATTGATGGTCATCCACAATTACGATGCGGAGTTCTTGCTGTCTCTTATCCATGGTTCATCCCCCAGTACTTATTTACGTATCACGTCACAATTTTATCGGTATTTGGAATATAACCTTGGTTCCCTCTCCCGGAGCAGATTGCAGCTCGACACTGCCCTCTAAGAGCTGTACACGCTCACGCATTCCCAAGAGTCCAAAAGAGTTGCCATTCGCCATGCGTTTTTCCAGATCGAATCCTACCCCATCGTCTTTTACGACAAGGCTTAACGAATCTTGTACAAATTCCAGCTTCACTTGTACGGTCGTAGCGCCTGCGTGCTTCTCCACATTGTTCAGGCATTCCTGAACCAAACGGAAGATCGCAGCCTTTACCGAACTGCGCAAAGGAGGCTCCACACCAAATACTACCAGATCGATGGAAGACTGAATACGCTCTTCGCACGTTTGAATATATTTTTGCAAGGTAGGTACTAGCCCTAAGTCATCTAATGCCATTGGCCGCAAATCAAAAATAATACGTCGAACATCTGCCAAGCTCAAGCGTACCATTTCTTTCAGCTCGTGAAGTTCCATTTGCGCTTCCAAAATGCGCTCGTTTTTCAACATGCGCTCTACAATTTCCGAACGCAACACGACATTCGCCATCGATTGAGCTGGACCGTCGTGAATCTCGCGCGCGACACGCTTGCGCTCTTCTTCTTGAGCCTGGATGACCTTTAGGCCCATCAACTGATGCTGCTTAGCCGATTCCAGCGCCTCACCTATCTTGCTTAAGTCACCCGTCAAGTAACCAAGCACGACGCCCATTTGAGAAACCAGCTTTTCCGCACGGACGATGGTTTCTTCCAAGGTACGCAGCTGACGCTCCAAATCATTTCTTCTGCGCTTCAAATTGTTTTCCCGCTCGCGGTAAATGGACAGTTCTACCTGAATACGGCTCGCCTCTTCATATGCAACCCGGATATCCTCCTCCGTGTACATATGAAAATTACGACTGACCAGCACGAGCTTGTTGCGCGATTTGCGATACGCCAGTTCAAGCGCATCGACTTTTTGAATTACTTTGGAAATCTCTTGTCGAAGTTCATGTAAATCAAACTTCAATGAGTTGCCATGCTGTCTGGCGTTTTCAGCTATATCAAATATTTGGGTTTTACTCGTTTCTACGGTTTCAATCGTTCGCTTGATCACCCCGTCCAGCACGCTGATGTCTATCGCTTTGTTCATGATTGCTCTCCTTCAAACTCTTTTTTAGCCTTCGTGAACAACTGTTGGAGGTGCTCTTCTTCTACATCTCGCAGTCCCATGTCATTACGCGGAATGGCAAACGGATCTGTTCCCTGTTTAACGAATCCACGATTGGATGTAAATACATAGCGATAGCCAGCTTGACGAGCTGTCTCCAGTACGATTGGACTTGTGAAGCCAAACGGCAAGGAGATAACTTCGATCTCTTGCTTCATCCATTCGCTTAAACTGACGCGAGATATACTAAAATCCACATAGAGGCGGTCTCTGTACTCTTTCTCGTCCTCTAAACGATGCAAGTCCTTCAGATAGACCGGAGCTGTTTCTGGGCCAAGATCGCCCCACTCATTTCGTTCTTCCTCTTCATGCAGACTGTACGTATGGGACCCGATCGTAACCAGTCCCGAATGAATCATTTCGTTAACTTGTTGACGCGTAAGTGGTGGCGTCATATTCTCCCGTTTTCGGTCAGCTACATCTCTTAAGCGCCCCGCAATCGCGAAGTTCACTGAAGGGTAGCCGTATGTACGTAAGATCGGAAATGCTTCTTTGTAGTAACTCTCATACCCATCGTCAAACGTAATCAAAACAGCATTCTCAGTCGGTAAGGTACCCGTCTCCATAAATCGCAGGAACTCCTCCAACGAAATCGGATTCAGGTCGTTATCATGCAAAAATTTCATGTGTCGGGCAAATTGATCAGGAGCTATGACATACCGCTGATTCGATTGATCCGTGACATGATGGTACGTCAAAACCACAACCTGATTGTTATACCACTTTTTCGTTTGAACCGCTGCTTCTTCAATTGGTGTGACGTTTGGCTCAGCATTTTTTGTCTCACTTATGCTTATAGACGTATCCACTTGGGGAAAAGGTTGCACTTCTTGTTTATTCTTTTTTTCCAGAAAAGATTCGCCTAACAACCCAATAGCCACTGCAAAAAACAAAAAAGTAAGAAACACGATCAGGAAGAGCCTTCTGTTCGGCAAAAAAACCCCTCCTCTACTTCCTCACTAGGAGATTCGACACAGTCCTACAAATTCCTGTGCAACAATTGACCCAATAATTGGATGACTTTGCACCTAACATGAAAAAGAGCCCAGTAGCAATACCAGGCTCTTTTTATGTCATTCAGCAATATTACAGTTGAGCAGCCTCTTGCTTCAGAACTTCTGCTTTGTCTGTTTGCTCCCAAGGAACATTCAGGTCATTGCGTCCGAAGTGGCCATATGCAGCTGTTTGTTTGTAGATAGGACGACGCAGGTCGAGTTGCTTGATGATACCAGCAGGACGCAGGTCGAAGTGTTTGCGAACCAATTTCACCAGAGCTTCTTCGGAAATAGTACCTGTACCGAAAGTATCTACTGCGATGGAAACTGGCTGTGCTACACCAATTGCGTAAGCAACTTGTACTTCGCATTTGTCTGCGAGGCCAGCAGCCACAATGTTTTTCGCTACATAACGAGCTGCGTAAGCACCGGAACGGTCAACTTTTGTTGGATCTTTACCGGAGAACGCACCGCCGCCATGACGAGCATAACCGCCGTAAGTATCTACGATGATTTTGCGGCCAGTCAAGCCAGCATCCCCTTGTGGTCCGCCAATTACGAAACGGCCAGTTGGGTTGATGAAGTATTTGGTTTCAGCGTCCAACAGTTCAGCTGGAACAACTGGTTTGATTACGTGTTCAACCAGATCTTGCTTGATTTGCTCCAGAGTTGTTTCAGGAGCATGTTGGGTAGAGATAACGATTGTATCGATGCGAACTGGTTTGTCGCCATCGTACTCAACGGTTACTTGTGTTTTTCCGTCAGGACGGAGGTAAGCAAGTGTTCCGTTTTTACGCACTTCAGTCAGACGACGAGCCAATTGGTGGGACATGCTGATAGGAAGTGGCATCAGCTCAGGTGTTTCATTGCAAGCAAAACCAAACATCAAACCTTGGTCACCAGCACCAATAGCTTCGATCTCAGCGTCAGTCATTTTGCCTTCGCGCGCTTCTAATGCTTGGTCTACACCAAGTGCAATGTCAGCAGACTGCTCGCCAATTGCGGTAATAACACCGCAAGTGTCAGCGTCAAAACCAAATTTCGCACGGTCATAACCGATTTCACGAATGGTTTCACGAACGAGCTTTTGGATATCCACATAAGTGTTTGTAGTGATTTCACCTGCTACGAGAACCAAACCAGTAGTTACGGAAGTTTCGCAAGCTACGCGAGCGTTAGGATCTTTGGACAGGATCGCATCCAAGATGGAGTCGGAAATTTGGTCACAAATTTTATCCGGATGTCCTTCAGTTACAGATTCGGATGTAAACAGACGACGACCTTTTTGCAAAGCCATGAGAAAATACCTCCTTTGACCTCATACAAATAGTGTGGTAGCCGAGTCAGGATTTTATCTACGTAAACGCAAATAAAAAACCTTTTCCATTTTTTAGGAGGAAAAGGTTTGAGCGTTTTTTGCTTCCTTCATCCTCTTATCGGCCAGAACAGATGTCCGTTCTGCTGGTTAGCACCGCTCTAGATCGGTTGCCGGGCTTCATAGGGCCAGTCCCTCCGCCTGCTCTGGATAAGAGTATCCATTACGGATAATAGAATAATTGTTTTTTTCAGAGATGTCAATAGGAAAAATTTTACTTATAGTTGATAGGCCTTGGAAAGTACCACTACTACCTCGGCACGAGTTGCCCTTCCATTCGGTTTAAAGGAAGAACCGTACCCATTAACCCAATTTCTTGATGTCAAAGCCTCAATAGCAGGAGAAGCCCAGTGACTCGTTGGCACATCCTGATAATTGGAAGTACCACGGTTATACATCAACACATTACGTGCTCGCGCGATCATTACCGCCATCTCTGCACGCGATATCGGCTGATCCGGCTTCATTTCATTCTTCGGATACCCTTTCAAAATTCCCAATTGGTAGGCTACACCCAGGTTGTGATACGCCCAGTGCCGCTTTGGCATATCCCGGAAGGTCGTTTTTCCTGTATAGGTAGTCGCTACCTTGGAACCGGTCGCACGCATCGATTTAAGCAGCATGGTCGCAAACTCTGCACGGGTCACTGCCTGATTCGGCTTGAACGACGCATCATTAAATCCATTTACAATATCGCGTGAGCTGAGTCTGACGATCTCTGAGCGCGCCCAGTGGTCCGAAATATCGCGATAGCCGGCTATCAATTTTTGCTGCGTCACCGTGAGTCGGTACGATTCATATTTGAACGAAGTACCGCTATTAAGGCGCACATAATATTTTCCTGGCTGCAGACGCAAACCGATAATATCGTTTCCTCGGTTAGACAGCTCCGCTACCTCATTCGTCGAAGCAATCGCATAGTTCATGTTTCGATCGCTGTAGAGCGCGAAACGAAAGCCGCTATCGACAGGAATGTATGGCGCTCGGAACGTCACATACGATTCACTATTCACAGTAAATTGGAACCAGTCGGAATCAGTAGCTGTCGGTATCGTCCCTGACATCACTGTCCCCCCGCTTAGCGGAGACGCTTTTTGGTAGGTGTCATTCGGCTCATTAAAATCTTTTTTTACTGGCGTGTATCCCAGATCCAGCTGATATTCGCCATTCACCGCATTGCGATTGTACTCACTCACACGGATGTAATACTTGCCTGGTGACACTTCTTTTTGAACGCGCTCTGTCGGATTGTCCTTTGTTCCATTATCGTAGTTAGGGTCCCAGACAACCATCTTTTTTCCGACCTCTTGTTTACCGATACTCAGCAATAGATCGACACGCTTGTTATCAGGACTAACGGAGACATCCAAATGCCCGTATTCACGAACATAGTAGGAGAACCAATCCTGATCCCCTTCATCGTGAAAATTGCCTGTTACACTGATTTGGTTGCCTACGAGCGGCCTTGCCGTCTCTTGCGTATCGTTCGGTTCGTTACGGTCCGGATTGATGGTAAACTTACTCGTCAATACGTAAGTAAAAGCGTTGTTGACCCCTCCGTTACGCATTAACCGGATATTCATTTTTCCCGCTTTAACCGGAACCGTTATCGTATCCCCATTCCCGAAGTACTGCGTAATCGGCGGACGATTCTCTGGGTAAAAAGTAGCTGCCATCGCTGAAGAAATACCGGAAGTCACTGACGCTGTGAAGCTGACCTTCCCATCGTAAGGGATGTCCATCTTCAGCCAGTCTATCGTGTCTTTTGGTCCCAAATTTCCACGTATCTGAGATTCGATCGGGAACGCCTTAGCTGAGTACGTCTGATTATTCGGCTCTAAAAAGTCATAGGATAAAGGCGTTCGAACTGCCTTGTCGACGTTTAACAACCCGTAGCCCGTTTTCCGGTCCCATCCCTTTTCCCCTAAGTCGGTAGCCGTTTGATAAAGCAATTGTCTTACATCAAATGGACTTAGTTTGGGATGACGAGCTAGTATGAGCGCCGCTGCCCCCGCAACTTGTGGTGCCGCTGCTGAAGTCCCGCTAAAAGAACCGTATTTCCCCCCTAGCTTGGTCGTATAAACATTGAAACCAGGCGCTACCAGGTTAAGCTCAGGTCCCGTATTGCTTTGATACAGCACTTCATTGTTACTCCTCACAGCCCCTACCGCTATCACCGTTGGATAGGCTGCCGGAAAAGCCACTCGGCTACTCTCATTGCCACTAGCTGCAATCAGAACAGCTCCGCTTCTTTCCGCTCGTTGCACAGCATTCGCCAGCTCCTTGGAGTAGGACATACTGCTAAGAGACATCACAATGACTTTGGCGCCACGATCCAAGGCAGTATTGATACCCTTAGCAAGAGTCTGTACCGTAGTATCTCCATTTTTGGCCAAAACTTTAATCGGCAAAATCTTCGCATTCCACAAGACACCGGATACACCAATGCTGTTATTCCCACTGGCAGCCAGTACACCCGTTACTTCTGTTCCATGTCCGTTATCGTCCTGGGCAGATCTCCCGGGATTGACCAGATTCACACCCGGCAGAAGGTTGTCCTTCAAATCAGGATGCTTATAATCTGCACCAGAGTCGAGCACCGCGATGATAATCTGTTCATTACTATTTACGACTGACCAGGCTTGCTGAGCTCTAATCTGATTCAAGTGAAGCTGGTTACTCAAATAGTAGTCATTCGATGCTGGTGGTGCTGCAGCATAAATTGTTTGGTGGTTTGCCATCATTAGCGCGACACTTATCGCAGTCGCTACTGTCATGTTCACTGATTTTTTCATGTAAAACAGTCCTTCCTTCTCTCCCCTGCAAAATCAGCAGTCTAAAAGGAATTCAGGTATTTATCTTCTCGTCCTAGCATAGCGGATGAAAAGGGAGACACGCAACCCTGATTAGCCAATATTTGGAACGTTATAACAGTACAAAACCCTTTTCACCATGGGCAAAAAGGGTTTTCTCCTTACTGTAACAAACCTTTATTGTCTTCCACTTCAGGTGCTACCTGAGCTTTTTCTTTTTTTCTTTGCTGAGCTTTTGGAATAAAAGCAGTCAGTTCCGCCAGATTTACCTCTTCCTTTTTAATGGAGGAGAACGGAATATCAAATGCCCATACACGATGGCTATTTGCTTCTACCTTCATGTTTTCCAAGGTGAAGTGTACACGTGCAACGGTATCGCCATCCTTATCATGAACGATAATCGGCACTTCGGTAAACTCCAGACGTTTTGCCAGGCCGTTGCGGAAAGCAACGATGACTTTCAGGCCGTTATCTTCACCTGGCTTGATGTCGAGAACTTGCAAATCTACTTCGCCCTCTACAATCGGAGCCTTCTCTGCTGCCTGCTGCATGTATTGCTTGGACTCATCTGCACTCAGACCCAAATTAAAGTTTTGGTTCTCTTCTACTTCGTGCTTTTTCGGCTTGATATAGGTCAGCTTTAGAGGGACCTCTTTTTCAGGAATACGGTCGAACTCATCCCAGCGGAACATGAATTCCATCGGACGGCTGGACATTTCCATCACTGGACCAGATGTAATCAGATCAAAAGTCTTTCTCGCGACTTCCTCTCCATCCTCCGTCACCAAAGACAACGGAAGCTTTTGCAGCAAAATGCTGCGGTCAGTCGCATTGCGAACGTAGGTAAGAACCAAGTAACCATCATTGGTAACCTGTGTGAAGAAAGGAATGATACCTAATTCGTTACGAACAACCGGGGGCATTTCATCATGCGCGTATTGCAAGAGCTCATGCTCCGCTTCGTCCAATTGATCATCCCACGGACCGTTCAGCACCAAAAACAATTCCTTGGATTCCACACGGTTCGCAGATTGTTGCGGATTCTCCAATCCAGATACACCCAAGTAAAACTCTCTATGAAGATTCTCATGAATATCTTCGCGTACTTGTTCCAGGCTCTCCTTGGAACCAAACCAATTTTCCAATAACCAACTCATAAGTCAACCTCCTCTTTCCCACACCTCAAAAGTATTGCGCTCTATTCTACCTCAAGCGTCCATCTTTTCAGGTCGGCATCAGGCTTTTTCACTAAATTTGGCGGGAATACAATCATCCACGGACGGCTGTGGCCCGGCTTCACATTAATGCTGCTTGCGTCCAGTACACCTGTTGCTACCAGATCACCATTTGCATCAGCAATTGTCAGCTTGATTTCATCTGGACGGTATTCGTGAGCCATCCCATTGCGGAAGAGCATCGCTGCTACCAAATGTCCTTCCTTTGTCATACCGATGTCAAAACCAGTAACCTGTACCGTATTAATCGGAATCACTGGCAAAGACTGCGTCAACGCTTCCAGACGATCCTTTTGGCGATCGGTCATGCGCTTTTCCATTTCGGGATCGAGCTCCAGATTACGAGGCCATACATGCGAATTTCTCCCCGCCTTCATAACCACTTTCCAGCGTTTAAAGGTGAAGTTTTCATGCAGATAGCTTTCTTCCGGGAACAATACTTCCCACGGACGGCTGGTATGAGGCGGAATTGCGCCCATATCAGACAAATCCACCTTGATCCTTGCAAACGCCTTATCATCAAGATAAATCGCTAACCCAACGTTTTTAATCCGCACTGGCTTATTCGTGGAGTTACGGAAGAACATCGCTACCGTCATGCCGTTTGGCTGGGGAATCATACTGAATCCCGTTACGCTAATCATGCCTTTACGCATCTCAGGCAATTCTTCTTGCAAAAAGCGAAGCGTATACTTTTTCTCGGAATCCAGCTCGCTCTCCCAAATCGGGCTCAGAGACAATTCCGTACGGATTTTTTCTACCCCACCTACAGACTCTTCCTGTTGCTCGTTGCTCTCCATTTCGACCTCGGTGTTTTTCAATTCAGCAACATCGATGGCAGACTCTTCTTGAATATCTTTTTTCAGATCCTGTTGATCCTTACCTAATAAATTCTTCATAAAGGAAAACATAGACTACCTCCTCACACGTCCGAACACGAACGAAGCTCTCTCATCATGATAAACTTTTTTGACTGACCCATGCAAATTTGCTCTCTTGCATTAGGCTCCTTGGGGAACGCTCACTTTCCAACGGGACAAGTCAAGCTCTTCCTTTTGAATGCTCTCAGGCGGGAAAATAAACAGCCATGGCTTGCTCGTATTGGCATTTACAGTCAGGCTTCCTAGTTCAAACAGACCCTCTGCCACTTTATCTCCGCTTGCATCATACAGCGCCAGCGGCAACGTTTCGAAGGACAGCGACTGTGTAGAGCCATTGCGAATCAAAAGCATCGCATTCAGAGCACCACTTTCGGTTCTACGAATCTGCACACTCTGTATATTTACTTCTCCCTCTTTTAGAGCGGGGAGGTTCTTCGCCAATTCAATTAAGGACGTTTTTTGTTCATCAGTCAGCGCCTTAATCCAGGATTCCTCCAACTCCAGCTGCTGTGGAAGGACCATCTTCTTCTGCGCCATTTCAAAGGCAATCTTCCAATTCACGAGAAGAACTTCAACTTGTAAAAAGTGCTCTCTGGCAAATACAAACGACCACGGTCTTGCGGAACGCGGCGGAATTTCTCCGAGCTCACTCAAATCAAAGGATTGGCGAGTAAACAACTCCTGATCCCCAAACAGTACCACCAGTGTCATCTCATTTAAGCTGATTGGACGATCCGTGCTGTTCCGGACGAAGGCTACCACTTCAATCCCGTCATCATGCGGAACGAGTGAAGTCCCTGCCAAGGAGATATTTCCTGGCTGCAACGGTTCCAGTTCCTGAGCCATAAAGGAGAGCGAGTATTTCTCTTGCGCACTCAGCTGACTCTCCCAAGATTCATGCAGAGAGAGTGTTGTTGTGACGCCAGTTGATTCAACCTGTACCTGTTGTTCTTTCTGATGTGACTGTTCGGTATCAGCAGCGGAAAGGATTGATTCCTCCTGCACCTGCTCTCTTACCTCGTTGGTTGTTGGTTTATTCCCCATTAAATTTTTCAAGAAGGATAACATATCGTCGCTCCCAACTTTTCTCTACATCTATATATAGTTACATTCGTCATCCACTATAGCATAGTGACATCCTTTTGCAACATAGAAAACTTGGCATTCCAAGCAGAAAACAAACGGCTTTTGCAACCTTTTCATTGCCCTATTCGTACTGTTAGTTATGTTAGGATACCCGTACGCAGCAGGGGATGTCAAGGAATGGAAGGATGGGCGGTGGGACAAAAACGGAGAGCCTGGTTTGCTCGCAGCCTCAAGGACCGTTTCTTAGTCCGTCTATACCGTGCCAACACCTTTGAGCGCTCACCGTGTCTTCGTTGCATATCTAATGAAGAAAAAATTTTTATGCTATCGAGATGTCAGAGATTTTGTGTATAACATTTCCATAATGAGTTAAAGTTTACAACGTTGTTTATTATTGATAAAATGTAAGGGTCTAAACAAATAACTTGGGGAATTTCTTTTTGGCCAACTGTCTTGTGCAGTTGGTTTTTTTTATGTGGATTACAGGAAAGAGCCTATACGAAGCGACAGGCTCTTTCTTATATGCTAATTTCCGAGTTCTATTCTTCCTAACTCTTCCGCCTGCAATTCTTGGATGGTTATTGCCCCCACCTATACCTTCAATCTGATGTACCTTGACTTGGACAAATGGATTTTTTCAGTTCCTTCTATTATAAGGATGATTTGTCCTTTTCAATCATTTCGTTTACCTCCTCCATGACTGCATAAGTGATAACGTCGTTGTTGATTATGGAAACTTTAAACATTTTTGTACATGTATTATTCGTACCACCAAAAACAAAAAGCCTATCCTGCCTAAGGATGAGCTTTTACTACTAGGTTAGAGGACTATTCGTTAATAGAGTGGTCCTATTTAATTTTACCAGTTTTATTTTGCTATTTTTTCAAACCATCAACTTCCAAAGGCAAAACTACACTTCCATATTGTGGGGATTTCCATTACTTAGCAATCAGCTACATCTATATTCCTTTTTTCTACAAATGATGGGTAACATGGACACTATGAAAATACTGGTAGGACGTGATTTGCTGGAATTGGTGAACAATTAGAAATTATTGTAAGGGTTAGTGCTATTAACGGTACAACTGTTGAAGTTAAATTCAACAAAGAAGTTGATGGAACATCTTTGTTTGATGCAAACGGTGCTTTCCTTGCTAATGTTGTAGCAATGAAAACAATTGATAGCGTTGACGCTGGTGCTCTGTCCGGTAAACTGAGCGAAGACGGCAAAACTTTGACTGTGACTACAGCAAATGCAGTTTCTAAGCGTTACAACGTAGTTATCGATGGCATCAAAGCTAAAGATGGCTCTGCTTTCGCTAAATACGATGAAGTTGTAACATTCGCTGCTGACACTACTGCTCCAGCTATCGTTTCCACTGTAAAAGATTCCGCTAGCACTTTCACTGTTACATTCTCTGAACCAATTAAACAAATCGGTACTGTAACATACAAATATGCTGACGGTACTCCAGTTGCAGATGGTCATGTTACTCATAACTTTACCACTACAACTGACAAAGTGACTTTCACTTTGACTTCTAATATCGCAGCTGGCAAAACAGTTATTGCAACAGTAATTGGTGCGCAAGATACTGCGAGCAACCTGCTTACTCCAAACCCTGCAACTGTAACTATGGTTAAAGGTGCTTTGGACGGAGTAGCTCCAACAGTTTCTGCTATCGCACAAACAGGTGCAGATACTTTCACTGTTAAGTTCTCTGAGCAACTTTCTGCAAACCCAACAATCTCCATCGATGGAGTTGATGTTGCAGCTGATAAAGTTGTAAAGAATGCGACCGATTCTACTCTCTACACTGTAACTGCTCCAGCTGTACTTGATGGTGCTAAAACAATCACTGTAAAAGGCTTCAATGACCTCAGCGGTGAAGTTGGTGCAGACACTAGCAAAGTTGTAGTGTTCACAAAAGATGCAGCAGCTCCAAAAGTTGCTTCTTCTAATGTAGTGGTAGATGCTACTGATAGCAAGCAATATCTTGAACTGACATTTGATAAAGATGTTAAAGTTGCTACTGGTAAAGTAAATGGTACTGGTACTTTCGTAAAAGACCATATCACGAACACAATCACTGCAACTGAAACAGATGTTAAACAAGATGCAACTAACAAGAAAGTAGTTCGCGTAAACCTCGATGCTCTCTTGGGTGACGTAGCTACTGATGTTGAGGGTGCTACATACAACCTCGACCTGAAGTTCACTGGTGTAACTAGCGCTGCAGATGTAGCTGTAGAAGATGCTAAAGCGACATTTACCCGTGGTAAAGATGGTGTGCCAGCTAGTGATGCAGTTGTGAAAGTAACTGCTGTTGAGCAAGGTACTGATAACAACAAAGTAAAAGTTACTTTTGACCAAGCAGTAGACGGAGCTTCTGCTACGAATGCAGCTAACTACAAAATTGACGGCGCTGTTGTTGAATCTGTAACATTGCTGCCAGCAGTAACTGCAAATGGAGCAACTACTCAAGTTGCTGTTCTGAACCTGAAAGATGGTTCTAACGAATTCACTGGTACTCGCAACATCAACATCTCTGATGTAAAAGCTCTTGGTTCTACTAAAGTGATGGAGCCATTCCACATTAACACAGTCGAACTGAAAGAGAACGTTGCTCCAGTTGTAACTTCTGCTAAGTTGACTGGAACAAAAGAAATCACTTTGACATTCTCTGAAGCTGTTGTGGGTGGAACAGAAGTTGATTTCGAAGTATTGATTGAAGGTAAATCTCAAGCTACAGCTGAGAATGTAGATGCTGCTGTTGATGCAACTGCAACAAATACTGCTAAAGTAACAATTGCAGAAGTTGATGCAGACAAAATCAAAAAAGGTATCTCTCTGAAAGCATTGACTTCGATCGATGTAAAAGATGCTGCAGGAAACGTTTTGTCCGTTCCAGCTAACATCGTTGTTACTCAGTAATAGAAATATTACTTCATAAGCTCTATCAAAAGAGCAAGGGAAGTTGAAAAAGCACCCCATACGCAGAAATGTGTACGGGGTCTTTTTTTGAACCGTTATAAAAATATTTGTAATCCGTTGCAAATGCTGGAAGGGGACTAACGTAGTCATGCGCTAGCCCCTTTCATTTTCGATTGAATGTAGCTGAAAAGTTATAATATTTTCAATGACAAAACACTTTGTTTTATTGTATTTAAATATCCAAAAAACGGTTATACTTAAAGTATTGCCCTTACCTTACAGGTACTCTTTTTACTTGAGTACACTGGCATTTATGGTGGTGTTTTGAGACAAATGGTCTTAACTCAAGCGATAGATATTTTCTTGCAATACCTGTCTTCAATTGGCCGGAGTGAACAAACGATTACGGGGTATAAAAAGGATTTGTCATACTTCACCCGTTTCCTGGAAAGCAAATACAACTGCGAACCATACATCGACGAAGTATTGGTAACGGATATTGAAGATTTTCTTCTATATCTTAAGACAGAACGTGCCTATGCACCTGCTAGCAGACAACGAAACCTTCATACTTTCCGTTCATTCTTTGCTTATGCTCAGAAAAAAGAATGGGTCCCCCGGAATATTGCATTGTCCGTTGAGAAAATAAAGGTACAGCAAAAAGAAAGAACATATTTGGAAGAAGCAGAGGTAGACGAGTTGGTTAATGAAATTGATCACCCACTCATTAGACTCGTCGTCATGGTTTTATACATGACTGGTATGCGAATTTCAGAGTGTCTCAACCTGAAAGTCGATGAAGTGAAATGGGATCAACAAGTAATTCATGTGGTGGCGGGTAAGGGAAACAAGGATCGGTTTATTCCCATCTCCACTCGTTTACTACCGGTGTTGAAAGAATATGTACTTCATCATCGACCTGATTCTGATTCCAATCGTTTTTTTTGTACAAAAAAAACGGGTAAACTTTCTCCGGTCTACGTTAATCGCGAAATTACAGAAGCAGTCAAACGATTAGGATGGAGCAAGAAAGTGACGGCGCATATCCTCCGCCACAGCTTTGCAAGTCAACTAGTCAAAAAGGATGTTAATCTGGTTCAAATACAAAAACTTCTAGGACATTCATCTTTGAACGTAACCAGTGTTTATACACACACCAATTTAGATCAGCTGCGAGATGCTATCAGCCATTTGTAGGTGAGTGTATAAAATATCCAAACACTTTAAAAGAGAGATAAATAGGAGTGTAGAGAGTGGATATACGTACAGAGAAAAAACCAATCTATGACGAGCGTGTCAACGAGATATTGCGCGGCATGGTTGAGGGAAAAACGAGAGATGAGCTAGCGAAGGAATTGGGACATAAGAATTACAAGACGTTAGATATATACATGCGTCGCAAGAACTTTATGTGGGATCGTTATAAACAAGCCTATGTACCTATACATACAAGTACCGAGAAGTGGGACCCAAGCAAAGATTTAATGAGGTCTTCAATGGAGTCGACGATCCTCTCGCTCTTTCAGAAAGAAGGAGCAGATGCGAAGACGATTGCCAAACGTATGGGCTTTCAGGATCATCGGGAACTGGCAACATATATGAGGGCAAAAGGATACAAGTGGTGTTCTGATACGAAGAACTATGTGAAGGAATACGGAAAACTGGCCGATAAGGAATTGGTCCATAAGGAAGCAGAATCGAATCCTTCTATGGATATCCCGCTGGAAGAACTTGAGGAGCCTTTTGTAGCGTCTAGAACTGGCCTTACGGGTCCGAACCAGATGGATCAGTATCTTTCCCTACTCGAGCTTTTAGAGCGCAACAGAGGCCGTCTAATCGATCTAATCGTTCCTGGCTCGGAATCAGGTAAAGTTCCTCGATATGCAGTACCTGGAGTCTTTGTTACGAAATCCGTTCATATGACAAATACACTCGATCAAATGGTCCGCGAATACAGTAAGGAAAAAAATATTAGTCAGAGAGATATATTCGCTGTGGCATTGATTGAGTTTTTCAAGCGATATGGATATGAGAGAGAGATCAGTACATTGATTGGTAAAGTGTAAGTCAAATCGCCTTCTAATCCCTGTGATTTACTACGGGATATGAAGGCTTTTATTTTTATATTCATACAAGCATAGCGAATCGCTGCAATAGAGGCATTGGCCCTACATTACCCAAGGGATTTTGGCACTCATTTCGCTTACCTTCTTACGAAAGAAAAAGCCTGCCTCTGTGAGGCAGACTCTTGTGAAGTATTAAGGATTTAAAAGCTTCTGATTGAAAACTAATTACTGGTAACTGTAATTGTAATATTTTGATCTGTTACTGTTTTCGTAGACGTAAATGTTACTTTCGTGCCAGAAACCGTGATATTCTGACGGAATATCCCTTTTCCATTGTTGAGGGCTTGAAAAGCAGATCCAATTTTGTCTGCAATTTCAGCAGATGTTTCTGTACCTTGAAGGGTAACAGTCGCCGTCTCATTCAAATAGTTTCCATCGGTAAAGTTAACACTCAAATCCCTCGAGCCAGAACCAGCCTCAGTAATTTCAAGTTCATTCACCTCAGCTACCCCGCCTGTACCAGCAACTCCCTTTCTCCATTCTGAACCTACTCCAGTGACACCCGTCGCGTCAAGATCTTCTAACGTGATGGTAATATCCTTGTCTGCCTCTTGTGTTGGTTCGTTAATATAAATAGTCATACCACTTCCTGTAATATTATAATCTGCTTTTAATTCTTGATAAATCGCATCATATAGCTGGAAAAAGATCGTTGAGGTACTGTCATTCATGTTCACCGATTGAATAATGTCTTTTCGAATCTGACCATCATCAAATACTACCTGAATCCTTCCCTCTTTATTTGCACCTGTTAAAATTTCCAACTGATTGGTCTCTTCTCTACCACCAGTTGGTGCCATACCTTTTACTACTTCCTTCGCATTCCAGACAATCTCGCTATTCTCGTCTTATCCCGTTTGAAATTTGGGGTTATAACGAGCCTACACCGTACGGGCGACTTTCATCGCATACGGCGTTCCATCAGCGAAGAAGGAAATGTTACGTCTTACAATGGGCATCTTCATCCTATCAAATGCTTCTCACAAATTTCTCACAAACATAATCATCTTAAGGAGCTATACTGGCAGCCGCTCTTAAAGCAGGATAAAACGCAAAAAAGGACTGCAGAAATGATCTCTCTGCAATCCTTTTTGGAATTCGTTCATTTGTAGGCTTGAGAAACTACAACGCCCATTGTAAGTTCTCGTATCCTTCTTATCCGCTGACTGGGTTCCTTCGCTCCGGCCAGTTTTCTCCTCCCCGCCTGTGTTACCACTACGGGTTCAAACGGCAAGCCATCCACACTACTACGAACCCGCTGCCATCTTATCAGCCTCACTGGTGCTAACCCACCTCTTCTGATAAGACTTCAAACGTTCCACCTTGTCTATCCCTTGTTTTGCTGACCTTAGGTCCCCACTATACAATCCGAGAAAAACAGGTTTAACAGCCTGAAATGTTCCTGTTTCGTCTGTACGATCTCGCGTACATCGACTGTTGTTAAACCCCTAGCGCTTCATTACCTAACAACAGCTATCTCGTATTGGGTCACCATGGATTCGTCCCCTGACCATAGTCAACTTTTAAGGAGCCCCGCCTTGCCTCTCAACAAGTACGACTTCACCTGACTTCACGGGAAGCAGTTGGTATAGGACTGCTTTTCGTGCAGGAGGATTAAGCACATGAGTCATAGGCTGTTCTCACGGATTGGAATTGCACCAATCTATTTGACAAGATAGTTAGAGAAAACCCCTAGACCGCTACGAAAGTTGTCTAGGGGTCGTTCTCCACTTCTTTCACTCAGGTAATGAGTTTATGAAGTAACGTTTCGTGATTTTATTAAGAGATTGTTACATTAAACGTTACAGTGACAGGATCTTTACCATCTGTTACATCAACTTTAATTGTAGTTTCACCAGCAGCTTTTGGTGTAATTTCCAGTTTGCCATCTTTCAATGCAACTGCTGCTTTAGTGTCATCGCTAGAAGTAGGTGTACCAATAATTGTCAAGGTGTCACCAGCATCAGCATCTGTAGCGAGATCCGAAGCACTGAGTTCAAAAGCAGGATCAGATGCAGCTTTGGATTGATCAATTCCTGCTTTTGCTACAGGAGCTTGATTTGCAGGAGTAGGATCACTGACTGTTACTTTGAAAGTAGTGTCTACTTTACCGCCTTTACCATCTTCAGCCGTTACAGTAATAGTTGTTTCACCAGCAACAAGAGGCTTAACAACAATATTGGTTCCGCTAACGGTTACTGTTGCTTTTGCTTCATCACTGGATTTTGCAGTCAAAGTCAATTTATCATTGTCTTTATCTGCAAAAGTTGTACTTAGGTCTACAGTTTTGTCAGTTCCAACAGTTGCAGTTGTATCAGTAATTGGGGAAGCAACAGTTGGTGCGTTATTAACTGGATTCTCTTCAGCACCTACAGTAAACTCGAATCCATTTCCTGCATATGCGTTAGATTCCTTATCAGATACGCTACCTACAAAACGTACTTTGAAACTTGTGCCTTGTTCAGCAGCTGTACCCAATACAATCTCAACTTTTGTTTCATCAACAAGCTTCACATCTCCCACAGTGTAGCCTGGTACTTCAAAATCTTCAAGGCTTACTGTGGATGGTTTCAGTGCTTCAGTAAAGGAAACGATCACAGATGCAACATTACCCTTAGCATCTTTCTTCAGTTCCAGATCTTTAGCATTAACAGCGTTGTCGCGATTGACATCTTTAAACTCAGGAGCTAAACCATCGATAGCTGTTGCCAAAGTTGTATCTTTAGCAAAAGTATCACCATACAAAGAGATTGTAGACAGTTCAGCATTTTTTGTTTTAATTACTGGTTTAGCATCTGTGGCAAAGGCTTCTTTAACTTGAAGAGTAACAACAGATCCATAGGTACCATCTTTAAGCGTTTGATTCTCGTATTTGGCAAACTCAACATTATTAACACCTACAATAAAGTCGGCAGCTGCTACAGATTTCAATGGCTTATTTACAGTAAACTTAACTGTATTCTTGTCTACAGTAATGGCAGAGTTTGCAACTGTATCGATTTTTCCAGCTGGATTATTAACTTTAACATTCGTAAATACCTTAGCAGTTTTGTTATTAGCAAGGTCAGTCAATTGTCCAACAATCACAAAATCAATATCTTTTTTGATATCATTGCCTTGCGAATCGTACACTGCTGATGGCAGTGTGATAGATACGGAAGAGTTATTAGGTCCAATAACTACTTGAGCATCAGCTGGCAATGCAACTTGTGTTCCTTTAGCAGACAATGTGTACTTACTCTTATCTAAGAGTTGAGTACCGTTCATTGCTTCAGAGAAGAAGATTGTGATTTTGCTGTTTGCAAGATCATACAGACCATTCTCAGTTACAGATGGAGGTGTAGTATCAGAAACTGTAAAGCTGTTTGTGTACTTATCAATTTCGTTTGGAACAACTGCGTGGTCTTTAATACCTGTAATCTCGATACTGTATGTTTTTCCTTCTTTTAGTGCAGAAGTAAAGTCAACAGTGGCCTTTTTATCTGTGCTGTCATATTTGACATTATAACCAGAAACGGCAGCACCTGTGCTATCAGTAATTTTGTAGTTTGCTTTGCTATCTGCCCCAACTACATCTTCACTGAAAGTAAGAGTCAAACGTGTACCACTTACCACTTTCAGTTCGGTGACAGTAGGTTTCACAGTATCAGAAACAATAGAAACATTGGTGCTCAACACGGAAGCATTCTTGTTATTAAAGTTATCTTGTACTGCTTCCTTAGCAAGGTTAATCGTAACTGTACCTGTTGGAAGTGGGTTTTTGAAAGAAACTTTCCACTGTTTTTTACCTGAACCAGGCACTTCCGTAGCATCAGCTTTTGCTTGATAAGCATCGGTATTAGCAGTGTGATAGATTTTGTTAGCTGCGATTCCTGTAATAGGCTCATCAAAAGTGAGAACTACATCAAACTGTGATGTTGCAGTAGCAGAGACTAACACTGGAGCTGTTGTGTCAGCAGAAACTGTAAATTTAACATCAGTTTTTGCAACTAAAAGTCCAGCACCATCTTTAACACTCTTGGATCCGTCAGGGTTCACTGTAATAGTATGTTCTCCAAGAGAGAGAGAACCTGTAGCGAGCGTAATAGTTTTAGCAGCAAAATCTGGTGCACCATCTACTACTACAGAATATTGTCCTCCATCAATCATGAAACCTGTGCCACCAGCAACATAAACAGGTTCATTAAAGGTTACCTGTACTTTACCAGGGGCTACCAACTTCGCGGATATTGCTTGTGGTAAAGACAAATCCAAGAAGCTTACTTTACCTGAGTATGCAGAAACTTTTTTGCTTGTATCTGCAGCAGATTTAATATTGTCCACTGATAAAGTTTTGCTCTCTTGTTGGAGAGAAGCGACTTTATCTGCTTCAAGAGTAAGAACTACAGTTTTGTCATTCACCAGTGTTGGAACAATTGTACCAGCATAAGATTCTAACTTGTAGTTTTCAGGAGTTTCAGCAGACTTTTTCTCCACTGGTGCTGCAAATTTTACTTCAATCTGAGAAGCGTTAATAGCACTTACAGATTCAACTTTCAGTTCACCTGTATTATCGCCATCAACTTTTGCTCTAGCATCTTCAGTTTCAGTAGAAGTGCCATCTGGCTTAACTACTTTGTACAGGTCAACGAAGTCGGATTTTTTCAGTGGTTGCGCGAAAGCAGTTGCGCTACCATCTTTGATGATCTCGGAGAAGAAAGCACCTTTTCCGTTGATGTGTACGAATACGAGGTTGTCAGAACCTACACGCAGATCTTTTGCGTATTGAGCTTTTGCTTCTTTAGTCAGGTTCAACAGAGTTGTTGTGGAGTAAAACTTTTTAACATCTCCGCCAACATAAACACCAGCTTGTGGTGCAGCATAAGCAGAAGCTGCCATGCTTGCGACTACTGCAGTAGAAAGAACAGAAAGTGCTACTTTTTTATTCACGTACTACCCCTCCGTATGTTTGATAGGAAGTTCTCTTTTTAATAGGGTATGTAGTACAGAAGGGGGAAAATCCCCCCTCTATACTACCCTGTAGATCTGGTTACTATTGAAGCGTAATCTTACGCTTCGTTGTAAGTTACAGTAGCTTCGTCAGCCTTACCTTCTTTGTTAGTAACTTTGAGGGAGCTGCTGTTAACTTTACCTTCAGCGATAGCTTCTACATAGATTTCGCCATCTTTGATGGACAGTTTGATATCATCTTGAGACAGTTTAGAACCATTTACGTAGAGTTCAACTTTCTCGATATCGGATTCTTTAACACCCGATTTCAATTTAGCTGTAACAGCCAGTGTTTTCATACCTGCACCAGCTTCTACGTATTTACCAGTCAGTTTGGAATCAATTGCATCCCAGTCACCTTGACCTGGTTCTTCCTTAGTTGGCTCTTGTTTCAAGAATGCTTCTGCTTCGTCTTCCAGGTCTTCTTTACGAACTGTCTTCTCGTCGGAAACGATCAGAACGAAGTCGTATTTAGTACCGGAGATGTCACCGCTGTCGATCATTACAACGTAGTCGCCTTCGTTAACGCCATCTGCTTCACCGAGGTCATCGAACAGATCGAAGTAAACTGTAGCAGATTTGATGCTAGCTTTCTTCTTGTTGCCGTCAGCATCTTTGTAAGTGATGGTGTCTTTGCTTACATCATCAACCAAACCAACAGTCAATTTGTCGATGTTTGCATCGCTCAGGCCTTTTTCGTCAGTTACTTCTGCGAGCATGCCTTTAGCGTTTTTGTTAACTACTTCAACTACATCGTCAACGATAACTTCGTCGTTGGAATCAACTGTGAATGCGATGAAGTCGTTACGACGGATGTCGTCATCTTTCAGATCGTCTTGATCGCCATCCAGTTTGTATTCTTTCTCAACGATTTTGTTGCTATCTTTCTCTTTAACCCATACTTTAATGGTGTCTTTACCGCCAGCGCGACCGAAGTCGATAACTTGACCGTAGATAGCGTCACCAGACAAACCGTCACCTTCAACAACGAAGATTGCTTCTACTTCGTCTTTGTCGTTTACAGTGTAGATTACGGACAGGTCGTTTTCATCAGCAACGTCTTTGAATTTCGCAGTTTTAGCGTTTTTCAGTTCAGCACGTTTGCCGTTTGTTTCCAACTCACCAGTCATGTTGAAGACAGCTGTTTTGTCAGTAACTTCGTAGTCGCCAACCATATCGTCGTCTTCATCTGCGAGGTCATCCCAAGCTTTGCCGGATTCTTCTTCAACCTTAACAGGTTTCAAGAATTCAACTTTGTCTGGTTTGCCATCTGCATCAAGAGTTACTTCTACGAGCAGAGTGTCTTTGTCTTTGCTAGGTACCAGAATGTTTTCCAGATCCCACTCGGACTTGCCATCTCTGGAGAAGTTTTTGCCATCGAAGTCATAGATGTCTTTAGCTTCGAGGGAAACAGTTACTTTTTTACCTTTTTGAGTCAACACAGTGAAATCCCAAGTGTCTTTGCTTGTGTTGAAAGTAGCTGCACGAGTGATGATTGCTTTTTGTTTGCGATCGTCGATAGCATCCTTAGTTTCGATGTGACGAACACGACCAGAAGCATCCAGGTACAGTTTTACTGTTTCGTCGTCCAAGCTGTCAACCAGATCCCAGTGGTCTTTGTCGATGTCTTGAACATCTTTGTTACCGTCATCGGAGAAAGTAGCACCTTCGTAAACGCGGTATGTTTTGTCGCCGATAGTCAGGCGGTAGTCGTTGTTGTTACGGCTAACAACTTTGTCTACTTTACCTTCTACTACTGTGTCAGTAGCGAATACCAGCAATTTGTCTTCGTCGCCATCAGCGTAGTATACGCTGTAAACCATGCCTTCTTTCAGATCGCTGAATTTAGCTGGTTTACCGTTGAGGAATACCAAGAAGTCTTTACCTTCTTCTTTGTCTTCCAGGTCGTTGAACTTGTCGTTATCACGGTTCGTGATTTTCTTTTTATCAGCATCGATTTTGGAGATAACTTCGGAACCGTATTTAACGCCTTCGTCTTCTTTGTTCATGGATTGGTCGTCAATAACGTGGATGTAAGCAATCTCGTTATTGTTGTCCAGAACAACTTTTGCACCGAAAGTGAATCCGCCATCAGCGTTGTCCTTGATGATTTCTTTCAAACCATCAACTGGATCGTTGAAGCGAGTGAAGTTGTAAGTTACTTTAGTGTTTTTGTTGAAGCGGTAGCTTTTTTCGCTAGCATCCAGTTCCAATTTCAGATCAGCCAGATCAGAGTTGCTCAGATCTTTTGGATCTTCCAGAAGTTTGCCTTTCAGCGTGAACTCGCCAACGCGGTCCATGATAACTTCTTGGTCTGTGGAACCTTCCATCCAAACGATTACGTCTTCACGGTCGTCTTTGATCCACACTTGTACGTGTTGACCATCGAAATCGTTAGCGTTGATACCGTCAGCTACTTTGTAAGTAGTGTTGCCGATACCAGCATCTTTACCGTTCAAAGTAACTTCGTTAGCTTTGATTTTACCCAGACCGATAGCTGGTACGTTAGTTACCAATGGCAGGTCTTCGCTGTCGTTGCCAGCTTCTTGAGCCCATTCCATGTCACGAACAGTAACTTTCAGGTATTTAGTCAGGAGAGTTTCTTTCGTGATTTCATGACGAATGTCAGTACCGAATTCAACTTGCTCCATCAGGTCTACGCGAAGAGCGTTGTCGAGCATTTTGAAGATGTCGCCACGAGTTGCTGCATTGTTAGGAGAAGTGATGCTTCTAGCAATGTTCAGCTCGGAAGCTTTGGAGATCATGCTGTTAGGCCATACACCCTTAACGGATGGCTCATAACCCAGTGCACGAACGATCATAGTTACAGCTTCAGCATAAGTAACTTGGTTTTGTGGTTTGAAAGATTTGTCCGGGAAACCTTTTACGATTTCTTCGCCGGAAGCTACGTTTACGAAACCAGCAAACCAATCAGTAGATTTTACATCTGTGTAAGTATTGCTGAATTGTGCCAATTTCGCACCTTGCTCCAGTCCGCGAGCGCGAACAACCAGAGTAGCGAACTCTGCACGAGTGATAGTTTTGTCTACACCGTATTCGCCGTTGCCATAACCTGCTACCAGGCCAAGAGCTTCCAGACGTTTTACGGTTTTTTCCATATCAGCATCCATTTTAGGAGCTGTAGTTGCTGCTTCTTCTGCTGCGAAAGCCATTGGAGCAACAGTAAGTGCGAGTGCACTAGCCAATACACTGTTAACGACCTTTTTCATAACCTTGTGTTCTCCTCCTCTAGTATAAACAAATTGTTCTTGGGGAATATTTGTTGTTAATCTATCTTTCTTTTTAAAGCCCGAATCCTGCAAGCGCGTGTCACCTCCTTTCGCAGGAAAGCCTCGCTTTTTGTGTTAAAAATCTCTAGTATATTCAGTATTGTGTAAAATGCAACAATCACTAGTGTAACACAACTGCTAGAATTCGTGAATCTTTTTTACACAATTCCCCGTTTTTCGTGTGACATCCTATTAAACGCCTGAGCGAATCAAAAGTTGCGGCGCCTTCGAAAAAAATTTAAAGTTTTTTTCGTGGTTCGTTATTCACCTGTCCATTATGTACGAAGTGACATCCGCCACAATCCGTATTATAGGGGACATATGGCGGGCTGTCACGACTGAACCTTTTTCCAATTTGGGTCAAAACCTCATAATCTTGCTTGAATTAGGTTAATTTCCTAATGCATTTTCAAAGTTTACGACAGCCAAGTTGTAAGACAGGACAGCTTTTTGGTACTCGTTCTCACGAGTAGACAGCGCTTCTTCCGATTGGATCACTTCCAAAGTCGTCGCGAGTCCATTTTCAAAACGCAAATTTTTCAAACGATAGCTCTCAGCAGCAGAATCTTTTGCCGCTTTTTGGAAATCAATCGCCTCGCGAGCTGCGTTTAGGTTGAGGTATGCCTGTGCAACATCTTTCGAAACGGTACGTTTTGCCTCATCAATGGCAAGCTTCGATTTCTCGACGTTGTTGCGAGCTTGTTGACCAGAAAGAGTTGACGCCGCTGTATACTCGGCGATCAGCTTCACATTCAATTCTGCCAGCTTGAGCTCTTCTTCTGCTTTGGTAATTTCCAAACGTTTAGAGAGGGCCTGCTTCTCAGCATCTTCCATGGTGATCGAGATTGGAGCCATTTTCTTATTGGCAGAGACGATTTTCCATTCTTTTTGCAGATCAACACCAAGGAAATCGTTCAAATTCATCAGGGCAATTTCCAAGTTGTTTTCCGCAGTCGTCAACTGAGCTTTTGCACCAGCTACGCCCATTTCTGCTTCAAGAACATCAGTCTTCGCGTTCGTTCCAACATCAAATGCAGCCTTGGCTACTTTCAGTTGTGCTTCTGCACGAGCCAAGCTTTGTTTTTTTAGATTCACGTCATCTTGAGCAAAAATCAGTTTGTAATAGGCATCTTGTGCACCTAACTTGATTTTTCCTTCTGTAGACTTAACAGCGAGCGCATTCAGCTTCTTCGTCATTTCACTTTGGGCGCTTCTTACATATTTTGCTTGCGCTGCATCCAAGGATTCCAGCATGTCTGCTGTCATTTGTGCCGTGCTTCTGTAAGTAATCGAGTTGTTAATATCTGCATTTTTCGCATCCAGAATAGCATTTTGTAATGTGACGTTGGTTTTCAAAGCTTGTTCAATCGCTTTATCCAACGTCAACTCTTCTGTTGCGGCAGTATCAGGCGTTGTCGTATTCTCTTTGCCTGCCTCAGCTGCTACTTTATCGTTTGATCCTTGTACAGTCGTAGGTGCCTTTGCTTGATCGGAGCCTGTATTCGCAGATGCCGTCAAGGTTCCTGCGCCAAGGGCTGTTGTTAATAATGCCGCCAAACTGATAGACATCCATTTCTTTTTCGAATATGGAAAATTCACTGACTTCCACTCCTTTATTTTATATTGAGCATAAAATTATTAACCACATTAAATATGTGGTTTGTCCCAAGATCACTATATCACAGAGTTATCCTTCTCACACGCAAAATTATGCCATACCAGCATTTTCATAAGGGAATCATAAGGAACTCCTCCCTTTCCTTTTTTATTCCACAAGCACCACATAGAGTACTACGATTATGTGTCAAAAACATTTCAATGTTCGCCAACATTTCTTTGGCATGCTATCCTTTTCTTGAGGTGATTGTACGATGCTTACCCAATACAAAACCATCGCTGGCTACGGTGAGGACTATATCGTTATTGAGCGCTCCCGTTTTATCGGATATGCCCAGCGGGTTACCACTGAGGAAGAAGCGACAGCATTTATCGCGATGATCAAAAAGAAGCACTGGGACGCTACTCATAACTGTTCTGCTTTTGTCATCGGCGAAAACGATCAGATTCAGCGCTCGAGCGATGATGGGGAGCCTAGCGGTACGGCAGGCAAGCCGATCCTGGAGTGCATCAAGAAAAACGGCGTGAAGGATACGGTCGTGGTCGTCACTCGCTATTTCGGCGGAATCAAGCTTGGGGCTGGTGGACTTGTTCGGGCTTATACAGCTGGAACCGTCACTGCATTGAAGGCTGCGAAGATCGTGGTGCACACGCTGCATCAGACAGTCTCTGTCAGCGTGGACTATACGTGGTGGGGCAAGGTGGAGAACGAGCTGCGCCTTGGTGAACATCGCGTGAGTGGTACGGATTTTACAGACAAGGTGACTGCGCATGTGCTGATCCCTGAGGGTGAACAGGATGAGTTTGTCGCAGGGATGGTTGATTTGACAAACGGACAAGCTCAAATCGTGCTGGGGGAAAAGGAATATGTGGAGGTTCCTGTAGACGCGGTTGGCGATGTAGAAGAAGAGTAATTTCTCCATGAAAAAAGCTGAAGAGGCGATGACCTCTTCAGCTTTTCTTCTATTATATATGGCGAAATATCTCGGCTTACTGCTTAGGCAGTTTTTTGAGTTGGACCATCACACGAATAGTGATGACAGCCATTTCAGCACGAGTCAGGTTGTTTGTTGGTTTGAAGCTGTAGGTTGACTTTTTCTCACCTGGATTATCTATTTCGCCGTTCATCAGTTTCGCCTTGCTGACAGCAAGTACGGATGGAGCTGCATAGTAACTAACATCCTTGGCATCTGAGAACATTTTGTTCAAAGCCAGTTTGGAAGCATCGAGTGTACCCAATTTGAGATTAAGCGCACGCGAGATCATAATTGCTGCTTCTTCGCGAGTAAGATTTTCATCTGGACGGAAGTAGCCGGGTTGTTTTCCACGGATAATTCCAGCACGAGCAGCTGTCTCGATATATTTGTACTCATAATCCCACGAATTGCGATTCGGACGAACATCGGTAAAGGTTGGTTCTAACGGATCACGCTCGTTGCTATCCCGATATGGCCCAGCGTTAATTGGCAGATCCATTGCTTTAACCAGCATCGTTGCAAATTCGCCGCGTGTCATGTCACGGTTAGCCCCAAAGCTGCTTCCACTGTATGCTGGCATGATGCCTTTGGCATACAGCGTCTCAATTGCATCACGAGCGAAATCATGTCGAATGACATCATCGTATGTTTCTCTCGTTTTCATGACCATGTAATAACCAAAACCAGCAAACGGCACCGTAACAGTCTTTTTGCTTGTACTCACTACGCCACCAATATTTTTCCATTCATCCCCATTGTGGTAGAAAACGGTCAGGATGTTATTCGCTGCGTTAACAATGGATGGGTCGTATTTGATGGTAATTGTACCACGAAGGCTAGGAACCAGATTGTCTTGCCAACGACTCTTGAAGTCTTCCGCATCGCCTTCATCGAAGTATGGATCACGACCACCCGGGGCTTCTGTATCACCTGCATCTACATAGTACAGGGGACTTGCATAGTTGAAGTTAGCTTCCAGAACCAGTCGTTCTTCCAGATTATCCTCGTCGATGGATATTTGTCCTGTTGTCCGATCTGCCATACCGAAGTATAGAGGTACATCGACAAAAATATCTCCGCTTGGATTCTTCACTTCTTGACCAGCACGGCTATCATCTGGCGACAGCAATACTGTACCTTTCGGGAACTTCAGCTCAAATTGCTTATCAAACACACTAAAAGCAGTTTTCTTTCCTAATACATCGCGATATTCTGCACCATTTACAGTTGAGCTCGCATTGTAGATTTTGATTTCGTCTTTATAGGTGCTATCGCCAACCACGACCGAGAACTTAATTGCGTTTAGACCTTTTTTAAGTGGAACAGTAGATGTAAACACATAATAAGTCTCTGGTATGGTCTTGCCCTGCTTGTCATCGTAATAGAAGTCAGGATTGCTTGTATTGGTCACTTTTGCTTCTGTTTTTCCGAACAATACTTTGTCCGCATTTTCCGCAAACACTTTCACAACTGCACTGTTACTATTTACAATAACGTATGGATCGTTTTCTTTTGCTTTTACTGGGGATAGAACTTCCCAGCTGGAATATTTCTGATCGATGTTGATGTCATAGCGAATGACAGTACCATTGTCATCTTCAGCTACGATGGTGTAGACCGTTGTTCCACCCTTTTTCAAAGTCAGAGGGAAAAGGGCCAGTTTCTGTTCCTGTTCCTTGGCATCTGTCACGGCGTCTTGTACTTCTTCAACAAGATCACCATATTTCTTCGTGTTCATCTTCCCTTCAAATCGGGAACGAGACTGTGAATCAATGTTTGTCTCGTCAAACAAGTCTTCCAAATCATTATTCAACGATGCTTCCAGGCGCGCTTTTACGTATTCCTGGTTCGTCGTATCTTGTTCCCAATCTCCACTCTTGTAGCGGAAATCATTGATCCGTTTTCCGTTCTTTTCGATGTAGACATGTGTTGCATCATTTACAGTAAAGCTCAAGTTGGTCAAGAAGTTGGCACCTGTTTTATAGGATGCATCTCCAGCTTTCTTGGTCAGCTCTTCAGTATCACCATTGGAGATGATCTCCAGCTTCACATCCTCGACAGATGGCGTCTTGGATGAGTTATAGGAAACGTTATAGGTGAATACTGTTTTTGGATCATCTTTCAAGGTGATTTTCAGGACGTTGTTGCCTTTTTTATATTTCAGCTCATCCTTCGCAATAAGGAACGTACCTTTATTTGTGTCAATATCACTATCTTTAATATTGATTTTTGTACCATTTAAGGTTGCCTCAATGTTACTTGTGGTGCCACCCTTCAATACATAGTTGTACACTTTCCCATCGAGATTTCGGATGTCATTCTCACTCTTTACTTGATATCCATCTTCAAAACTGCGTACCTGTCCAGTTGCATCTACATATGTGATTTGAGCAAATGGGGTAATGCGAATATCCAGAGTGTAAGCAGCAGATAATGAACCCGCTGCACCAGTATATCCAATCACCAGTTTTCCTTGACCCTGGGGCAGCTTTTTCAGAGTAAGCGTAAAATCATCTGTCCCAGCTGTAATTACATAGTCTGTTCCTGAAGTTAACGCTTGCCCGTTATACGTGATCGTTGCAGTAGTTGGATCTGGTATATTTTTCGTAACTGCTTTCAATTCCAACGGTGAAGTAACAATGATATTCGCAGCCGTTGGAGACAATACTTGTGCATTTGCCAAATTAATCACTTGTGAAATGCTCGGCTTAGAGCTATCCAAGTATTTGAATTCGTACTCGTAATTCGCAACATTAATGAAACCCGATGGAGACGTTACAGAATTATCCGAAGCCTTTGTCAGGTATTGATAGCTCAAAGAGACCTTGTACGTTTTACCGTCCACGAAGCTACCTGCAGGTATCGTCGTCATATTTACCGCATATTCCGTAAATCCACTTTGCGGGTTGCCAATCTGTGTATAGCCTACCCCGTCGGCACTCTTGTATTCTTTTTTTGTTGCACCTTCGGAAATTGTAACCTTGAATTCTTGGAACTGCTGCTCACCAGTAATATCTACAAATTTCAGCAGTGCCGAACCATGCAGTGCCATAACTGGAGAAGTTGCTGGACCTGATATCGTCGCTTGCTGGTTAGGCAGAAGTGGTACTCCATTCAACATTACTTTGTAAAATTGATCCGAGCTTCCTGAGGATGTAGTGGTGACTAACAGCTTACGAACAAAGGTCCCTACCTCTTTGTTTTGGTTAAAGACTCTGATTTCCAAAGTATTTTCGCCAAGCTGGGATGGTACACTCAATCCAAATGAACCAGTACGGTTCACCTGTGTTTTAACTACATCACCTGTACGCAGGTTTTTCACTTCAACGGTATCTGCATTTAGCGCTTTCCCGTCCAGATTCAAATTAAGACGGTTGAGCGATGGAACCGTGATATAAGTCGGACTCGTGTTGACATTCGGATCGTTCAGTGGTGTATCATTTACTTTCAAATCACTAACAAGCGGTGTGTTGTTGTATTGAACATAGAACTGGTAGTGTTCTTTGGTTACATTTCCTACCTTTTCGTAAAAAGCGATCTGATTCAGCCCGGGCTTCAAGCTGATGTTATTAAATGTAAAAGTGCTACCATTAATCGTTGGTGCAGTGTTGGCTAAGTCTTGAATGGAGCTGCCGTTGTTCGTAATCAGCTTCAGTCTCAAGCTACTTCCCGTTACTCCACTTCCATACGTACCGATCAAGGTAATAGTTGAGTCCCCATAAATCACTGGAGTATAGGCTGTCGTTCCTCCAGAGAAGTTGGTAATGGAGATCGGGCTGTTCTGTGAGTTGTACTCGTAATATACAATGGCACGTTCTCCTGTATTCGGTGCAAACAACTGAACTGCATTCAGACCAGGAGATAAATCGATATCTGGCAAGGTACCTTCGGAACCGGTTACGGTTCGAACGGTTACTCCGTTTACCTGAACTTCGACAGCTTGTGATTTATCCACTGCGGATGAGACAGTATATTTGTATTTTAAATTCGTTACTGTTCGATTGGTTACCTTGATAGGGTCACTTTGATGCTTACCCGCTCCGGCGTTATCAAAAATTAGCGGACCTGTTCCTGGAGCAGCAGGGGTTGGTGTGTACTGGAAATAAATCTCTGCTGTATCGTTCGTTGGATCCACCGTTACTTTTGGCTTCACTGTAACTTTTGTTACTGCTCCACTACTATTCAGTTGAAAATCAGGCAGTGTAATTTTTTCGTTTACAAATAGTTGATTGTTCGGAAGTGGAACATTATCAATTAAAACATCAAAACCTTGGCCATTTTTAGTGGCATCCTTGTAGAAAAGCTCGACTTGGTATACCAATTTGGATTTTGTCTTAATCGGGTCGCTATAACTTGTGCCCCCCCCGCTGATGACATAGCTAGATGGTGGTGTCTTGATACCTGACGTAGTATTCCAATTGGAACCCAGCGCCGCAAAAGCTGGTACCGCTGGCATAACACCTGTAACAATCAGCATCATCGTCAGGCACATTACCAGCCAACGACGGAATTGTTGATAGGACTTGTTCATATTTTCACCTCTCCGTTTTATTTTTGAAACCTCTTATGTGTCCCACACTATTAATGGGACAATGTAATTCTCCCTATCTTTATCGGACAATTCCCTTCTTCACTTAAGTGTTTCCCCCTAAATATTGGCGAAAAAAAGCCCTAGCACCATTAGATGCTAAGGCTCTGTTTATTTTTAGTTCGTCCGACGCTGTTGCTCGGTCTGTTTAATTTTGATCCGTCTGTAAGCGTTAATCAACGGACGGTGACGGCGACTAACGAGGCCAACGATCTCCGTTCCAAGATGAATGGCTATCAGCAGCGCGACCATGACAATAATCGTAGTCCACTTCGTCGTCTTCGTCAGCAGGATCGCCATCGTCCCGAAGAAAATGCTGATCGAGTAAATCGTGAGTACAGTCGAGCGGTGCGACAGACCCATGTTTAGCAAGCAGTGATGCAAATGCCCTTTGTCTGGGCTCGAAATCGGCTTTTTGTTTACGATCCTGCGCACGATGGCGAAGAACGTATCCCAGAGCGGTACACCCAGCACGACGATTGGAATGATAAAGGAAACGAACAACGCTTCTTTAAAGCCCATGATCGATAGTGCAGCCAGGTTGAAGCCCAAGAAAAGCGAACCGGTGTCGCCCATAAACAGACGAGCCGGATGAAAGTTAAAGTAGAGAAAGCCCAGGATCGCTCCAAGGAGCACGAAACAGTAGGTCGCTACCTTGTAATCATCCATCAACAAGGCCATGACACCCATTGTCCCTGCAGCAATTGCTGATACACCTGCCGACAGTCCATCTAGACCGTCAATCAGGTTCACCGCATTCGTTACCCCGACAATCCAAAACATTGTGATCGGAATCGCCAGCCAGAAAAGCCAGCCACTGCTGAAATCAATGCTCCCGCTATACGGTAGATTCACGACGCCAATCTTCAAGCCAAAAGGAATGACGACAATCGCTGTTGCGACTAGCTGGCCAAGCAGCTTCCATTTTGGCGAGAGTTGGTATTTGTCATCGAGCATGCCTACGACCATAACAATCGTACTTCCGATGAAAATTCCCAGCATTTCTGACATGGTTGTATGTGGGACAAATAGGAAGAACGCAACCAGATAACCGATATAAATCGCCAAGCCACCCATACGTGGCATGATTCGCGTGTGTACTTTGCGCTGGTTCGGAGCATCCACAGCCCCTACTTTTACAGCCAAGTTTTTTACATACGGTGTAGCAATAAACGATATGATCAGCGAAGTCAGAAATCCGAGGATTAGTGTAGACATCGACTGTTCTCCTCTCTACGGATGCATCTAGGAACGGCTACTCCATTTTTCTTTCAGTACGGTTAGAACAAACCGAGGAATAGCCAGTTGACGCTTCCAGCGTGAAGGCTCAGAAGCAAGTCGATAAAACCATTCCAAATGCAGTTTTTGCCAAATCTCGGGAGCGCGCTTTACTTTCCCGGAAATGACGTCAAAGCTGCCGCCTACCCCCATCATTAAGGAGGCATTTAACTGATCGCGATACTTCGCCATCCATTCATCTTGTCTGGGCGCACCCAGTGCGACGAACAGGAGCTGTGGTTTCGCTTCGGCAATTTCTTGTACAATTTGAGTTTCTTCCTCTGGGCGAAAATAGCCATCCCGACATCCGACGATTCGGGCGTTCGGATAACGAGCACTCAGTTTGTCTTTTGCCAAATGAATGACATCCGGCTTGGCGCCGAGTAAATACACGCCCCACTGATGTTGATCGGCTTTCGCCATGAGCGCTTCCAGAAGCTCCACACCGGTAACGCGCTCATAAATTGGCTGATTCGTCCATTTGGCAGCGTACACGATTCCAATTCCATCTGGAACGACATAGGCTTGTTCTACAATAGAACGGAAAGCGCGGTTCTCTCTCGCTACCATGACGATTTCCGGATTGGCTGTCACCACGTGGGTCTTTTGACCGCTTTGTATGCGCTCTGTTATATGATCGACAGTCTCACGAAAACCGCGAGTCGTAAATGGCACATCTAATATGGTTGCGACCTGTTTGGTCATTTCTTCACCTTCAAGTGCTTGTTAGTAAATGAATGTTTAAAAAGACGGCTTTTTAAACTACCTTCTCATGGATGGAGTTGCCCATTAGCCATTCTACCCGAAAAGAAAGGCACATTCAAGATGATCATGAATGTGCCTTATTTCCTGCCGTCAGGGCAAACATTAATCCGCCCTCTGCTACTACTTTTCCATTTACCAGTGCTCTGCCATGCCCTTTGCCGACGGTTCCACGTACACGAGTAAGCTCAACCTCTAGTACCAGCGTGTCTCCCGGCTTCACCTGATCTTTGAAACGGAATTCATCAATGCCTGCAAACAGTCCGATTTTTCCTTGATGTTCCTCCATGCTGAGCATCGCTACTGCCCCAACCTGTGCCAACGCTTCCACAATAAGGACGCCAGGCATGACTGGATAACCAGGAAAATGGCCTTGGAAAAACGGTTCATTTACCGTAACATTTTTAATTCCAACTGCTCTTTTTCCTAACTCCAGCTCTTCAATTTTGTCTATCAACAAAAACGGGTAACGGTGTGGAATGATTTCCTGAATTTGCATAATATCCAAAGGCGCTTTGATTTCCATTATGTATCGCTCCATTTCCATACTTAACTAGACTTGTCTATGCATGAATACCCTTTAACCAACGAAACAATATACATAACTCCCGCCCCAGTAAAACGGTCAAGCGGGGTTAAGATAAAAGGGGCACTTCCTCCCCAAAGCGGAAGTGCTCTTTTTCAACTTGCTGGAACCCTTACACGCGGTTCAATAGTCGAGCCTTTGCCAGATAAATCGCACTCGCAATAAACGAGAACGCTATAACCGACCAAAGTATCGCTTCACTGTACTCATAACGGTACATAACGAGCGGAATGACCAGATACAAAAGAACGGTTGTCAGCTTGCCATAGGCATTAGCCGGGACAGTTTTTTTGCCACGGAAATGATAAACAGCTCCTGTTACTATCATGGCCAGATCGCGCACAAAGAAAAACAGGGCAGCCCATACACTGATTCGATCCGTCAAAAATAATGAGGCGATGACCGCCAGCATCATTAATTTATCTGCCAGAGGATCTAACATCATTCCGATGGTGGTCACAAGCTTATGCTTCCGCGCGATGTACCCGTCCGCAATATCGGTCACTCCCGCCAAAATCAAAATGCCTAAAGCGATTTCAACATGATACGGAAACTCCGAAAAAAAGACATACAGGTACAAAGGGATGAGCACGATGCGAAAGATCGTAAGCAAATTAGGAAGATTCACGGACATCCCTCCGTATTCAAATCGTCACTTCCTTTTTCAACCACTCGACCTATTATACTCTGTGGACAAACACCACAACAAGTCCCCGAAAAAATAGGAGCCCCAACCAAAGGTTCGGGCTTGTCCAGCTTCATTTTTACGTATCCTCAAACATTAAATCCCACATATGTTTGTAGGTTCCTGGATCGAATACTTCAGACATTGGCTTCTTGCCAACTCCACCGTATCCGATCATCAGACCAACGACCAGAGAGAAAAACAGCAGGAGTGGGACCAGCACCATCTTGGCAACTCTCAGCCGCCAATTTTTGCCGCTCCGTTCCCGCTCTCTTGCTTTTGACTTAACCTCTTCGGTCTGACGCGGGAAACGTTTGCTCTTCCCTTGTTCCATGCTCCTCTCCTCCGTCATGTTGAATTTATATGGCTTTATCTGCTTCTCAATTGGTTCGCAATACCCATCATTTGATCACTGATACCAATTGCGCGTGAGTTCAATTGATACGCACGCTGAATGTTCACCAGTTGGGACATTTCTTCTGTCATGCTGACGTTTGATGACTCGAGAGCACCTTGGCGCAATGTTACACCATCATCATATGCACTGGTGTATTTACTTTGCGGTCCTGCTCCGAAAGCCAATTCGGCATCAAACAGATTCTCACCGACTTGCTTTAGCTGATCAGGGTTCTCTACATTCCATACACCAATTTTTACAGGTGCCGGCATTCCGTCCGCACTGAAAGTACCATCAGGGGAAATCGAGATATTTTTTACTGGCTCCGGGAATACGATATTCGCACCATTTTCGTCTGTCAAAATATGGCCAGACGTGGTGTGCAGTACGTATCCCTTGTCATCATCATCATAAGACAGCTTAAAAGAACCATTACGCGTAAAGCGACTTTCTTCATCCACGGTGATCTTACTCGCATCTTTGATTTTACGAGTGACCAAAAAATAGCCATCTCCTTCAATCAAAACATCTGTTGGCACATCTGTCTGCTTGAGACTGCCTTGACCGAGATCCAGCTTGGTCATGGCAAGATGCGCTCCACTACCGATTCTTATCCCCACTGGTGTATTGCGATTTTGGTTATCCGCTGCCGGCTGCTCATTCATTGAGTCTGTGAGAAGCTCGGAAAACGATGCTACCCTGCGCTTGTACCCAATCGTATCAATGTTCGACAGGTTGTTGGCTGTATTGTCCAACGCTTGCTGAATACCGCGCATAGCTGATGTGGAAATATTAAGCGACTGCATCCTTCCTACCTCCTATTATCCATTAACCCGACCAATTTCATTAGCAGCCTTGTCCAGCGTACCGTCAATCGTGGTAATTACCCGTTGGTTCGCTTCATAGGCGCGAAGCACACTCATCATACTCGTCATGGTTTGTGCTGGGTCTACATTCGACCGTTCACGCCAGCCCTGTTGTGTACCGAAACGTCCCGCGACCATAGGGGTATTGTACGTACCAGCTGCTATAGCAGCCTGATCGTTGGCTTCTGCCAAATCGATCCCTTCCACTGGTATATCGCCTTCAAATCGGAAAACATTCGTTCCTTCACGTACAAGCTTTAGCGGATCGGTTACCACTGCAAGTCCCAATCTAGCATGAGTAGGAAGCGCCGTATACTGTTCTGCTTTGGTGATTGGATCAATGGTAACTTGCATCAATTCGCCACGCTCGGAAATTTTCAGGTTTTGACCGACATTGGTTCCGAGTGCGGGATCATGGTTGATTCGTATCGCCTGATTAGAGCTATCCAGCACATAATATCCTTCCGCTGTCACCAGGTACCCGTCCGAATTCACGCTCCAGTTACCATTTCTCGTATAGCGGATATCCTCTTGCTGTACTGGCTGTGCCAAATCCGCTTGTTCAATCCGTGCCACACCGTAAAACAACCGCCGCTCATTGCCATCCTGATCTGGCTGAATATTGTCCATCAACGCAATATCATATGGATTGCGTGTCTCTTCAATATCCCCCTGCGCAAAATTCGGCAGCGCCTCCGCCATGTATACCCCTGTGTTCAGACGCCCGATAATGGCAGGCTGCCCAGGCATAGTAGGGATGCCCGGAACATCCAGTCCCTCATGATCATTCATGCGCGAGAGCAATTGCTCCGGAAATGCACGCATGACACCCACGTCCTGTTTGAACCCGGGTGTATTGATATTTGCTAAATTGTTCGCCAGCGATTCTTGCCTGTTCTGCAAAGCCAGCATGCCAGATGCAGACGTATACAAGCCTCTGATCACTTAAATCTTACCCCCTGAATAATCGCTTATTCGAGTTAGCCGGCATCTTGTCCAAATAGTCCAGCATCATTCCTGTTCCTTTTGCAACGCACATCATTGGCTCGTCCGCTACCAGCACAGGAACCTTCAGCTCCTCTGCCAGAATCTCGTCAATACCGTGCAATAATGCGCCGCCACCGGTCAGGAAAACACCCTTATCAATTATATCGGCAGAAAGCTCCGGAGGTGTTCGTTCTAAAACAGATTTTGAGGCTTGTACAATCGCACTCACCGACTCAGCCAGGGCTTCCTGGACTTCATTGGAGCGAATGGTAATCGTTTGCGGCAAGCCGCTTACCATGTCTCGACCTCGAATGTCCATTTCGTCCTGGCGTCCGCCGGATACGGTTCCAATCTGAACCTTGATATCTTCAGCCGTACGCTCTCCAATCAGCAATTTGTATTTATTTTTTATGTAACGCATAATAGCCACATCGAATGTATCGCCTGCTATTTTAATGGAGGAAGACGTGACAATATCGCCCATCGACAATACCGCTACATCGGTCGTTCCCCCACCGATGTCCACTACCATATTTCCGGACGGCTGAAAAATGTCCATACCTGCCCCAACTGCGGCAACTTTCGGCTCTTCTTCGATAAATACTTCTCTTGCTCCACCGCTGCGCTCAGCTGCTTCGCGAATGGCCTTTTGCTCAACAGAGGTGATGTTGGTTGGGCAGCAAATCAAAATTCGCGGTCGGGCAAACATGCTCTTCCCACCAATTTTGTTTAAGAAGTGCTTCAGCATGGCCTCTGTGATTTCAAAATCCGCGATAACCCCTTCTCGCAAAGGTCGGATCGCTACGATATTCCCTGGGGTGCGACCTACCATGCGATAGGCTTCATTTCCCACGGCCAAAACTTTTCTGGTTTTACTATCTATTGCCACGACAGATGGTTCGTCTAGGACAATTCCCTTGCCTTTTACAAAAACCAAGACATTGGCCGTGCCCAAGTCGATTCCGATATCTTTGCCAAACATGAAAGGTCCTCCCTGATTACCAGTTACATTTCTACCTAATATCATAGGCTCTTCTACGTGAGAGGACAAGGAAATTCTTTCTTACACACTCTCCTCCTGTTCTACTCGTACTTTTTTACTACGCCGTTTGTACTTGATTTTGGTCGCTTCGCCCCCCCGAAGATGTCTGATGGCTTTGTGATATTCCAAAATTTCCTTAACCTGGTTCGCCAACTCTGGATTTATCTCAGGCAGCCGCTCAGTCAAGTCCTTGTGCACAGTACTTTTCGAAACACCGAACTCTTTGGCGATCATCCGAACCGTATTTCTTGTCTCTACAATATATCGGCCGATTTTGATGGTCCGCTCTTTGATGTAGTCGTGCACATTACTCGCCTCCTTGTATCTACATTGTCTGATACAATATATGGGTGCGTAGGGACACATATTCTACGTTTCCAAGCCTGACAAGCCAGCACGGCCGCATCTTTTTTCAACAGTTTGTACAACACGCAAAAAAACACCCGCAATTGTTGTATTTTGCAGGTGTTTTTCTACATTCATTAGTTATTGATTTTTTACTTCCGTATCAGCCTGAATCAAGTATTGCTCTGGATTGACAGGCTTTTTATCAATGCGAACTTCGAAGTGAAGATGTGCGCCAGCGTCTTTTTCAAAGGTGTTGCGTCCAGCAGACCCGATTACTTGACCTTGTGTCACTTCATCGCCTGGTTTGACTGTTACGCTTTCCAGACTTTGATAGATCGTAATCATTTTGTCTGCGTGCTCAATCTCAATCTCGTTGCCGACAAGTGGATCGTTCACCACTTTTACTACTTTGCCCGCAAGAGCCGCGACGACATCAAAGCCCTTGCCATCCGTGGATACGAGGTCAATACCTGTGTGCGGATAGAAGGAGTTGTCAAAGCTCACCAATGCTTTTTGCTGACTCTCCTTGGAGGCTTTCTCATCGTAGTAGTTCATGCCCACATTGTACTGTACGCCTTTTCCTACTGGCCAAGCGAGTGGTTGTACGCCACTTGTAGCAGGTACTGCTTCTTCGTTTTGCGGTGTAGTCGTCTCAGGAGCTGCAGGAGTTGTCACTGCCACGCCATCTGTGCCATTCGTCATTTTGGATACCGTGTCCATGACATTGCCCTGATACCACATCACAAAAGCGAGAATGATTGCTGCGGTGCCGATGTAGATTGCAGGAAACGCCCATTTCTTGCCCAAAACTTTTTTCCAAGAACTTGCCTTCTTGAATGGAATCGGTTGATTTTGATTTTTTTGATCTTCCATTTTATTCATCACCTCATCCCTCAGTATCGCCAGAATTTTGGCGTATAAACCTGAGAGAGTAGGGAAAAGTAAAAATTTGCTTTGCTTTTAAGCTGGGATGATCCTTTTATACTCTTGCAGACTAATTCCTTGATAGAAGTGTTTGACGATTTGCTCCGCGCTTTTGCCGCTTTTGGCCATTCCATTTGCTCCCCACTGGCTCATCCCGACACCATGACCGTACCCTTTGGTCGTAATGAATACCTGATTGCCGCGCAAGTCCAACGTAAAGGAAGAAGAATTCAAATTGAGCTTTTCACGAAACTCTCTTCCTGTAAACTCCTTGCCGCCAATGCTGATGGTTCCTACGCGATTTCCGGTTGTACGCGATTCGATCCGATACCAGGAACCATTGGTAGAGGCCTCCTGCGTGAGCTTGACGCCCAAATTCTTTTCTAGCTCCACCGTGGACATGACGACCGTTTCCTCATAGCGAGGAGATTGAATATCCCAAGGACTCGCAACGCTCTTCAAATAAGGAATGGGCTTTTCCCAGTATTCATCCGAGTTCTCTGTAAAACCATTACTGGTGGAAAAAAACGTCGCGTCAATGGGCTCGTTCTGGTAGGTCAGGATAATCCCTGCTGTTGCCATCACTGCTTGCTGGATGCGTTTGTTTTTCCATTCGTACTGGTCTCCCCAACGCTCACGCCGTTGCACTTCATCCATATAGACTTGATGCTGCACCGTATCCAAGACCTGCCCGCCTGAGGGCACATCATCAAACTTGCCCTCTTTTAATCGGCGCACGATATAGGTTCTGGCCGCCAACGCCTGTGCTTTTAAAGCCTCCAGCTCAAACTCGGCTGGCATTTCTGCCGCTACGACTCCCGTAATATACGTTTCTAGCGGCAATGTTTCCACGGTCTTTTTTTCTGTACGGTACACCTTTACCGGCAGAGAGGAAGCGGATTCCTTCATCGCTGGTATGGCAGGCTCCGAGACGGCCACAGTTGGCTGACTGACAGGGCTTATTGCTGGTGAAAACCAAAAGACCAGAGCAGCAGGCATCAGGACGAGCAAGATCGGCAAAGCGATAAACCACATGAGTAGATAGCGTTTCATGCAAGAGATCCTCCCCGTTACGTACTAGACACGAAAAGTCTTAAATAACCTACTAAAGTCTATGTTCAGTAACAGAGCGGTAGAACGAGAGAATGAGAGAGTCGAGAGAACGAAAAAAAGACCCCCTGCATCCGCAGAGAATCTTTCGTTTTGCCATATGGTTGACGCATTTATCAAGCAAAATTAGGAGAGAAGCTTACTTTGATGGTTTCGGAAACGGCTTTTTCACGAGCCTTTTCTTCTGGGACCACGCGTTCTACATCTGCTCCCAAAGCCAGCAGCTTTTCCGTAAAGTTCACGTAGCCACGGTCAATATGGTGCAGAGCAGAGACCTCAGTCTCTCCTTCCGATACGAGCCCAGCCAGTACAAGTGCTGCACCAGCACGCAAGTCAGTTGCTGCTACCTTGCTGCCTGTCAGCTTGGAACCGCCTTCGACGATGGCACTGCGGCCTTCGATCTTGATGTTCGCATTCATGCGGCGGAACTCTTCCACGTGCATGAAGCGGTTCTCAAATACTGTTTCGGTCACAATGCTCGTTCCTTCTGAAACAAGCAAAAGCGCCATCATTTGCGACTGCATATCTGTCGGGAAGCCAGGGTATGGCAGCGTTTTGAGGTCAACTGCTTTCAGTGGGCCAGTACGGCGTACACGAATGCCGTTTTCTTGCTCCTCAATGTCCACGCCCATTTCACGAAGCTTGGCGGTCACGGATTTGAGATGATCGCAAATCGCACCTTCCACAAAGACGTCCCCACCGGTAATCGCTGCAGCCACCATGAAAGTTCCTGCTTCGATACGGTCAGGAATGACACAATGTGTGCAGCCCTTCATCTTTTCCACGCCTTCGATGCGGATCGAACCTGTACCCGCACCGCGGATTTTTGCTCCCATTCTGTTCAGGAAGTTCGCCAAATCAACGATTTCCGGCTCTTCTGCCGCATTTTCGATCAATGTGGTTCCCTCTGCCAAAGCAGCGGCCATCATAATATTTTCTGTTGCACCGACGCTAGCAATATCCAGGTAGATTTTCGCACCCTTCAATCGTCCTTCTACCGTCGCTTCAATAAACCCTTGTCCGATTTCGATTTTGGCTCCCATAGCCTCAAACCCTTTTAGGTGCTGGTCGATCGGGCGTGTACCAATGGCACATCCACCCGGAAGAGCGACACGAGCTTGTCCTTTTCTGGCTAAAAGCGGCCCCATCACGAGGAAAGATGCGCGCATTTTGCGGACCAGTTCATAGGACGCTTCTACACTCGTAAGCTTGGAAGCATCGATCGTCAGCACTTCATGATCATATGTAAGGGAGATTCCCATCGATTTCAAAAGGTCGCATATCGTCCGGACATCGTCGAGGCCTGGTACGTCTGAGATGACGCAAGTCCCTTCTTCTGCCAAGATAGATGCTGCAATAATAGGGAGTACGGCATTTTTGGCGCCAGATACTTTTACATTTCCAGCCAATGCCTTACCACCACGGACAATAATTTTATCCAATGTGTACCCCTCCGCGTGCTAATATTCCACAGTGATGATTGGTGTACCTACCGTAATCCATGTTCCAGAATGGCTGTCACGATGCGTAGCCACCTGTAGATTCATCTTTTGACCGTTTAACGCGATGAATGATTCCCACATAGGGGTATACCCTGAAATGCTGACAACCGTCTCATCTTGCAAACGTTCTAATTCTGTTGCCTGGAGAGTACCAAAAATCGACAATATTTTACCCTCCTGTTGGTCAACACCCATCTTAACATTGTACAATCCGCGAATACAAGTGCTAATTTGCGGAATAAAGTCGGCGCTTTGCAGGGCATTCGTGAAGGTTTCCTGTACTTGTCCAATATATAGTAGCGAATCACGGCTTCCAGATAACTGAAGTACTAGATATACAGAAAATGCTCCATTTTTAGGCACTCCTGTCACCTCGTAGCTCAGATCCACGCCGTTTTGTGTGTATGTAGTCCCATATGCGAGTATGTTGTGTTTACGCGATTGTTCGCTTGGGGAAAACGGAATCTCAAGTTGTTGTGCCCATTTCATCGCCAACTCTTTTACTTGTTCAGCACGCAGGCCTTCTCCCATCGCCGTACGCATACGTACCTGAACCGATACACCCGTTGCGCCTGTTTCTTCTAGTACTTTCATCATTTCTGTCACAACCGGCTTTTCTTCCTTTGCTTGTACAGGCATCCAATACACGGCCCCCATCACGAGCAATAGAGCCAGCACACACCAACCAGACCATTTCCCCATTGATATCCTCTCCCTATGCTTACATGTATCTCTTTGTACTTCTCATTTTGTACATGTAGCTGGGTGGATATACCAGCGAATCGTCGTCTTTGGGTATTTAGTTGAACAAATTCCCGAATGTCAGGGACCAGCCCAAGTAATCAAGGAAAAAGCGGGACAGTTCATATCCAATCACAATGGAAAGAAAAATTTGCAACAGCTTCGCCTGAGCACCATTTGGTTTTTTCAAAATTTTATCAAAGCGAAAGGATTGCAACGCCCACCAAGCGAGCCCAATAAACGCAATCGATAAAATGATGCTCAACAAGCCATATACTTCTTGTGACATGCTAGTTACCTCCTCATTGCCCAACCGAGAATCATAGAAAAAGGGACGGCCCGATCACGAGCCATCCCTTCTATTGTACCTGAAGTGCTATTCAGTTACGAGTATCACTGAGAGCTGGGAGAGAGCATGTTGCCAAAATCAAAGGACGGATTGAAATGAATCTGGATATAGTCGGTGACCAGACCCGGGAAAGCCCCGAAGAATACAGTAGCGATTGCCATGATGAGAATAAACGTCCAAATGCCTTTTGGCACAACCATCGGTGCTTCGGTTGTCCCAGGACGCATGTACATCTGACGAATAATCCCAAAGTAGTAGTAGTAGGAAATGACGCTGGTGATGATCATAATTGCCGCCAGCCAGTAGTTTTCTACCACTAATGTACCCATGAACAGATAGAACTTCCCGAAGAAGCCAACCGTAATCGGGATACCTGCCAAGGACAAGAGGAAGATGCTCATCGCGATTGCCATCACAGGCGAGCGATGGTACAATCCGGCGAATCCTTTCAAATCCTCTGTCTCTTGCTCACGAGATACAACCATAATCACAGCGAAAGCACCAAAGCTGACCAGCAGGTAACCGAACAGATAGAAGATCACTTCGCTGAAAAAGAGAGAGGTCGGCGGTACAAACGGCACGAGCAAATAACCCGCTTGCGCAATACCGGAGTAAGCCATCATACGTTTGACGTTTGTCTGCCTGAGCGCCATCGTGTTTCCGATAATCATCGAGGCCGCTGCCATCAGCCCCAGGTAGAGGCTTCCCTCTTCGAAAAAGAACCGTCCTGATCCCGTTCCATCGGAAACGTTGAAAAACGAGATCATCATTACTCGAAAGATCAGCGCGAACCCTGCTGCTTTTGACACAACTGCCAGAAAAGCAGTGACTGGGGTAGGAGCACCCTGATAGACATCTGGCGCCCACATGTGGTTAGGCGCTGCAGATATTTTGAAGGCAAGACCTACTGCGAGAAACGCGAACGCCGTATAGACAAGGAACTGATAGCCCGCCATTCCCGCTTCTGCCAACCGGAATGAGATTTCATAAATATGTGTGGTTCCCGTGAGTCCGTACACGTACGACATCCCAAACAGGAGCACAGCCGTGGCAATACTTCCCGAAACGACGTATTTGAACGCCGACTCGTTGGAAAGCCGCGATTTTTTTCGCAATCCGACCAGTACATAGGACGAGAGAGACAATAGCTCCAGTCCCACGAACAAGGTAATCAAGTCAGCCGAAGAAGCCATGACCATAGCCCCGAGAAGCCCGGTCAGCAGCAAATAGTAATACTCGCCTCTGTGCTGGACTTCCCCCGATTTCAGATAGGACAGCGAGATGAGAATGGCAAAAGCTGTCCCTGCCAGGAAAATCAGCTTGAACGCATTGCCGTAATCATCGATCCGGATCATGTCGATCATGTAGCTATATGGCTTATCGAGAGCATTCATATTGATGATCACAAAGATCGCCGCAATGACCGTGCCCAGGAAGGATAGCCAACCGATGACCTGCTTGCCAAGACGCTTGCCCGCAAAAAGGTCCAGCAGTGATAAAAAGGTAGCAAAGCCAAGAATGATAAACTCGGGCAGAAGGTAGCTCCAGTCATATGAGAAAATATCTTTAACCTCCATGGATTACCCTCCTATTCCCGTTACGATAGGTACGATCGTTTTCAGCGCCTGCTGCATCGGATTCCCCAGAACTGCCGGATAAACCCCGATGAGAATAATACATCCCAACAGAACTACCATCGGAATGACTTCCATCGGCTGTGCATCAGCAAGTCCTGTACATCTGCCTGGAGTAGGGCCAAAAGTTGTTTTCAAGATCGCTCTGAGTAAATACACCGCGGTGAGGACAATCCCGATCGCTCCCACTGCTGCCATTACTGGCAAACGACCAAACAGACCGAGGAAGGCAAAGAACTCACTAATGAATCCGGACATGCCCGGAAGTCCGAGTGAAGCCATCCCGCCTGCCAACAACACGCCGCTGACAAACGGCATGGATTTGGCTAAACCGCCCAAATCGTCGAGCAACGATGTCTGTGTCCGATCCCAAATGACACCGATCAAGAAGAAGAGCAGTGCTGAGATAAAACCGTGAGATATCACCTGGAACATCGCTCCCTGAAACCCGATCGTGTTCATCGAAGCGAAACCGAGCAAGACGATACCCATATGGCTGATACTGGAGTAAGCCAGCACCATTTTTAAATCCTTTTGTACGAAGGCCAGCACAGCCCCATACAAAATGTTGATAATCCCCAAAACTGCCATCCACGTAGAGAAATCGTAGGCCTGCTCCGGGAAGAAGCCGATTCCCATCCGCAAAAGGCCGTACGCCCCCATCTTCAGCAAAATACCGGAGTGAATCATGACGATTGAAGGTGGAGCCTGTACGTGAACGCGTAGCATCCACGTGTGGAACGGAAATACGGGCAGCTTGATCGCAAAAGCGATGAACATCGCTAGGAAGATGCCAAAACGCATTTCCGGCGTAAGGATTTCGGTTATCGGATGCCCTGGTGTCGTCAGGATCGCCGTGATTTCATCGATATTGAGCGTCCGCATGATGACAAAGATCACGATGAAAGCCAGCAGCATGATCCCTGAACCGATTCCGTTATACAACAGGAATTTGTTTGCTGCTTGTTCGCGCTCCCCATATCCCCAAATCCCGATGAGGAAGTACATCGGTACGAGTGTCAGCTCGAAGAAAATGAAGAACAGAAACAGATTGTCTGCAGCAAAGACTCCCAACATGCCGATCAGCAGCAGGTGAAACAGGATAAAATACTCCTTCTGCCTCTTCTTGATCTGCCATGAAGCAATTGCTGCAAGGGTACCGATAATCGCCGTCAGCAAAATCAATGGCATCGAAATACCATCTACACCGAGTTCATAGTTGATCTCAAAAGCAAAGACCGTGCCTGCCTGAGCCATTCCAATCGGAATCGAAATCCAACTGTGCTTTTCTACGAACTGCAGATTGGCTGTCTCGTAATCAAACATGCCGAACATCCAACCTGCCAAGATAAGTGCCGGCAACGTTCCAAAAATCCCGACCTGCTTGATCACACCTGCATGTCGACTGGGGATAAAAGCCATGACGAGAATCGCCAGCAGCGGAGAGAACACCAGTGATGACAAAAGGATATTACCCAAAGAGTCCACCTCCCTTGGCCGTCAAACTGATGGCGATGATCAAGAGTAACAGACCGAATATGACCATTGCTCCATAGGATTGAATCTGCCCACTTTGTACTCTTGCGTGCAAAGATCCGATTCCCTGGGTGATTTTTGCTGTCAATCCAACCAAACCGTCCACAATGTACTTATCAAATACATCTAGGACAAATCCAAGCCAGCCTAATGGACGAACAATGACGTTGTGATACAGCTCATCGATGTAGTACTTCTTGTATGAGAGCTGATAGAGCCACGGCATTGTTTCTGGAATCGTGTCCGAGGAGATGGATTTCTTGCCGTATATCAGGTAAGCCAGCACGACTCCAAGAATAGAGATCAACAGTGCCACAATCTGCAACCAAGCGGCCGCGTGCTCACTGCCTTCCACAAAAATGCTCGTGATTGCCGTACCTGTTTTCGTTGACAGCAACCAATCAGAGAGTAATGGCGCGTACGGTGTATTCACAAAGCCCGCGACAACCGCAAGCAATGCCAAGACCAAGAGCGGACCAGTCATGACTCCTGGAGATTCGTGAGCTTCGTGCTTGCCACGTGCCTTCCCTGCGAATGTCAGGAAGAACAGACGGAACATATAGAATGCCGTAAAGAATGCTGCTAAGAGCGCGATGAACAGCAAATCGTAGCGATGTGCTCCGTAAACAGCCCCCAGAATCGCTTCTTTCGACCAGAAACCAGCGAACGGAAAGATTCCCGCAATCGCCAAGCAACCGATCAAGAAAGTCAAAGCGGTGATCGGCATCTTTTTCCACAAGCCACCCATTTCGAATACATTCTGCGTATGTACGGCATGGATGACACTACCTGCTCCCAGGAAGAGCAGTGCTTTGAAAAAGGCGTGAGTCATCAAATGGAAGGACCCTGCTACATAACCAGCAGCACCAGCTACTCCCAATGCCAGCATCATGTACCCGAGCTGACTGACTGTGGAATATGCCAAGACACGCTTGATATCCCGTTGGGTCAAGCCGATCGAAGCTGCAAATATGGCGGTGAATCCTCCTACATACGCCACAACTGTCAAAGCCGTATCGGATGCGATAAACAGCGGATAGGTAGCAGCGACCAAATAAACACCAGCCGCAACCATCGTTGCTGCGTGAATTAATGCCGACACAGGTGTTGGACCTTCCATGGCATCAGGCAACCACGTATGAAGCGGAAATTGACCTGATTTTCCCATGGCCCCAACGAAAATGAGAATCGCCGCGAGCGTAATCATCCATGGTTCCAGTCGTCCGAGTGCGATACTCTCAAAAATTGCTCCGTACTCAAAGCTTCCGGTCCACCAGAACAACAGACATATCCCGATGAACAAACCAAGGTCCCCGATGCGTGTAACGATAAAAGCCTTTTTGGCGGCTGCTTTTGCCTCTCTCTTGAAGTAGTAGTAGCCAACGAGCAGGAAGGAGCATACCCCTACCAGCTCCCAGAAAATATATACTTGCAACAAATTAGGCGAGATGACTAATCCCAGCATGGAGAATGTGAACAGCGCCAGGTATTGATAGAACACCGGAAAGCGTTCATCCCCATGCATGTAGCCTTTGGAGTAGATTTGGACCAACAGACTGACTAATGTCACAATGACGAGCATCATGGCATTCAGCGGATTCACTTCGAAGCCCATGTTGATCACGATATCGCCAATATGCAGCCAATCTATCACATAATTGTAATCGGTTCCCCCACCCTGGAATCTCTCCCAGAAGATGAGCACTGCAATTCCAAAAGAAACAGCCGTCAGGGTAATGCCCACTATGGCCGCTCCTTCTTTCAATTGGCGACCAAATGAGACGATCACGATGAAAGCAAGAAGCGGAAACAGAGGGATCAGCCAGGCGTAGTGCATTAGAGTATCCATCTTTGTCCTCCTTTTCAGGTTTCCCTCTTATCGTTTCATTTGGTCCATTTCATCTACATTCACAGTCTCCTTGTTGCGGTACAGCGCAATCAGAATCGCTAACCCTACGGCAACCTCGGCAGCTGCAACCGTCATCGTGAACAAGGTAAAGATTTGTCCCGTCACGGATGGATACAGACCGAACTTGGAAAAGGCGACCAGGTTAATATTTACAGCATTCAGCATCAGCTCGATTGATAACAAGACGACGACTGCATTTCGTTTCGTCAATGCGCCATACAGGCCTACACAAAAGAGAATCAGAGCGACCATTAAGTAGGAGGAAATACTTACTGTCATTCGTTATCCCCCTCCTTTTTCGCCATGATGATCGCACCGACCAATGCGACCAGCAACAGAACAGACAACAGCTCAAATGGTATGACGAATTTGGTGAATACTTCGATACCGATTTCTTTGGCATTGTCTACAGGAGCATCTGCAGGTGGCGGTGGCGCAGGCCATGGTGTATTTTGCACACCCCAGAACAATAATCCGAACAGAACGATTACGAAGAGCAGGATAAAACGGTTTTTCCATGTCCGGCCTGTTCCCTCATCGTTCGCATCGTGCTTGGTCAGCATGATTCCAAAGAGCATCAAAATGGAGATAGCCCCTGAATAAACCAGAATTTGTGCGACCCCGACGAAATCCGCTCCCAACAAAACAAACAGACCTGCAATGCTGATAAACGTAACGCCCAATGAGATGACCATGTGGACGACGCGCGTAAAGCTGATCATAAACACCGCGCCACCGATCGTCAGAAGGGACAGGATAAAAAAGGCAACGAATTCACCTGTCATACTAATTCTCCTCCCTGACGTTCGTATTGTTGTCGTCGAGCCATTTCAAGTTTTTGTACAATTCGTCCCGGCTATAGGCAGCCAGTTCGAAGTTGTTTGTCATCACAATTGCTTCCGTAGGACAAACCTCTGTACACAGATCGCATAAAATGCATAACTCAAAATTGATATCGTACGTATCGATAATCTTTCCCTTTTTCTCCGGATCAGGATGGGGCTTCCCTGTCAGTTGAATACACTCCGTCGGACAAATGCGTGCGCATTGGTTGCAGACGATGCATTTTTCAGGAGAAAAGTGCTGAATACCGCGAAAGCGAGGCGGCATTGGAAAGGGCACATCCGGATAGAAGTGGGTTACTTTTTTCTCCGTGAGCTTTTTAAATGTATACCCCAGGCCTTTGGCCAGTCCTAGCATGTGTGTCACCCCTCAGAATTTGAGAACTTGGCTGCACCACGTTTTTGACGAAAGCAAGCTTTTGACGAAGCAAGCCTATGGCGAAGCCTGCGCTATGAAAACAGTGGGACGTAGTCGTTTTCGATCAAGTCGCTACTAGAACATGCCATTTTGGTAAGAAACCACTACGGCTGTGAGCAGGATGTTGAACAATGCCACGGGCAACAGCACTTTCCAAGCAAACGACATCAGTTGATCGACACGTAAGCGCGGCATCGTGGCGCGAATCCAAAACTGGAGGAAGACGTAAACAGAAAATTTAAGGATAAACCAAACGATTCCCGGAATGAAGTCCAATGATGGATGAATCGGCAACCAACCACCAAAAAAGAGAATCGTGATCAAGGCACCCATCCCGAACATGTACACATACTCCGCCAGCATGAACATCGCAAAACGGAAACCCGAATACTCGACGTGGTAACCGCCAACGAGCTCCGACTCTGCTTCCGGCAAGTCAAATGGCGTACGATTCAGCTCAGCCTGGGCAGCAATGATAAATACAACAAATCCGATAAACTGCGGAACAATATTCCAGACATCCTGCTGCGCCTCGACAATATCCTCGAGATTCATGCTGCCCGTTAATAGAACGATACCCACCACGGACATGACCAGCGGTACTTCATAGCTGATCATCTGCGCAGCGGAGCGGAGACCCCCGATCAGCGAGTACTTGTTATTCGAGGCCCAGCCAGCCGTGATTACGCCTAATACGGTGATCCCAGACAAGGCAATATAATACAACAGCCCTATTCCCAGATCAGCGAACCGAATGCTCTCCGTAAAAGGCATGACCGCCAATACCGCAAAAGCAGGGGCATAGGCCAATATTGGTGCTAGAGTGAACAACGCTTTGTCAGCATGTTGCGGACGAATATCTTCCTTTAATAGCAGTTTGGCAACATCCGCAACCGTCTGAAGAAGTCCCAATGGTCCTACTCGATTCGGCCCGATGCGCAGCTGCATCCACCCAATCACTTTACGCTCGAAGTAAATAGCGTACGTAACGAATCCCAACACGACGGCAAGCAGTAATACTGCCGCTAGGATAAACCAAAGTGTGGTACCCCATGAGGGTGCTTGCTGCAAGAGAGTATTCATCAACAGTCAACCTCCCCGAGCACGATGTCGATACTGCCCAAGATGGCAACCATGTTCGAGAGGTTTTCCCCCTGCAACAGCTTAGGCAGAATTTGCAGATTGGTAAACGAAGGCCGTCTGAACTTCAATCTCCACGGTTTATCCTTGCCTTGACTGGCAATGTAGCAGCCAATTTCTCCCCGCGGTGACTCGATGCGCACATATGTCTCCCCAGCAGGCGGGCGAATCACACGTGGCACTTTGCCCATGACTTCGCCTTCACTCGGAAATTGCTCCAATGCCTGCTCGAGAATTCGCAGAGATTGTTCAATTTCTGCCATGCGCAGATGATAGCGCGCCATGCAATCTCCCTCAGTCGCTGTTGGCACGTCAAATTCAAAACGATCGTAAATACAATACGGTTCGTCTTTGCGCAGGTCCCACTTGACACCAGTCGAGCGGAGCATGACACCAGATAGCGAGTAATCCAATGCCGTTTTTGTATCGAACTTGCCAATCCCTATAAGACGGTTGATAAAAATCTCATTCCCTGTCACCAGCTGGTGGTAGTTATTCAATTCTTTCTTCATGTACTGGACAAATTCTTTGGCTTTGTCGATCCAGCCTGGAGGTGCATCCCATTTCACTCCACCTACGCGCATGTAGTTAAAGGTCATCCGCGCCCCGCACAGTTCATTAAACAAATCGAGGATCGTCTCCCGATCACGGAATGCATATAGGAAGGGCCCCATCGCACCAATATCCAAAAGAAACGTTCCCCACCAAACCAAATGGCTCGCCACCCGGTTCAACTCCATTGCGATCAATCGCAAAAACTGAGCTCGTTCTGGAATCTCCAACCCCATCATCGTTTCTACTGCGTGACAGAGAACGTAGTTGTTGGTCATGGCGGACACGTAGTCCATACGGTCTGTATAAGGGATAATTTGCGTATAGGTCAAGTTTTCTGCCAGTTTCTCTGTACCTCGATGCAGGTAGCCCATCACTGGAATCGCTTCTTTAATGGTTTCCCCATCGATTTTTACTACCAAACGAAATACTCCATGTGTACTCGGATGCTGTGGACCTACGTTTAATAACATCTCTTCCGTACGAAGTCCTGTTTCAGAAGAGGTATCAACATGAGTCGTGAGGATGTTATGGTTCATCTGCTAAACCTCCTCGTCGTATTGCACATAATCTTTGCGCAGCGGATACCCTACCCAATCATCCGGCAACAGGATTCGACGCAAATCCTTATGTCCCGGGAAATGAATACCCAAAAGGTCAAAAGTCTCTCTTTCATTCCAATTTGCGCCATGCCAGAGGTCCATTACAGAAGCAACTTTTGACTCTTCTCTGCTCGTTTTGACCTTTACTGCCAAGCTTTGACGATTTTTGTAGGAATAAAAGTGGTAGTATACCTCCAGGCGATCCTCGTAATCGACACCGTGAAGATCGGACAGGTACTCAAAACTCAATTGCTCATCATCTCTTAAAAATTGGGCAACTTGATGCCAACGTTCATTTTGAATGGTGAGAGTTGGAACTTCCTTACCTAGCTCGTTAATATACGAAGCCTCGATAACTTCCTGTCCAAACGCTTCGGAAATTCGTGAAACGTATTTATCAAGATAGGGCTGGTTTTTGGAAGGCACTTTCAGCGCTTCCTCTGCCGGGGTCTCATCCCCAGTTGCTTGCGTTGCTTTTGCCTTCGCTGCTGCTGCGGCGGCTGCTTTGGCTTTTGCGGCAGCTGCGGCCTTTGCCTTGGCGTCGTCATCACCGGATTCATCGCCGCCTGCTTCACGTGCGGCTTTTGCCTTGGCAGCGGCTGCGGCGGCAGCCTTGGCTTTTGCGGCAGCTGCGGCTTTCGCCTTGGCATCCGCATCTGGAGCTGATTCTGCCGTATCGGCTCCGTTTTCCGCAGCTTCTTTTGCTTCCTTCGCTGCTTTTGCCTTGGCTAGTGCTTCTGCGGCGGCTGCTTTCTTGGCTGCAGCTTTTTCCTCTGGTGTCATTTCGGACACAGGCTTTGCTGACGGTGGTGCAGCTTCTGCCTGTTCCTTTGCTGCTTTTGCTTTGGCAATTGCTTCAGCCGCTGCGGCCTTCTTGGCTGCGGCCTTTTCTTCCGGTGTCATTTCCGACACAGGTTTTGCTGGGGGTGGAGCAGCTTCTGCCTGTTCCTTCGCCGCTTTTGCCTTGGCAATCGCTTCAGCCGCTGCTGCTTTCTTCGCTGCGGCTTTTTCTTCAGGTGTCATTTCCGACACAGGTTTTGCTGGGGGTGGTACAGCTTCTTCCTGTTCCTTCGCCGCTTTTGCCTTGGCAATTGCTTCAGCCGCTGCTGCTTTCTTGGCTACGGCTTTTTCCTCTGGTGTCATTTCCGACACAGGTTTTGCTTCCGGAGCAGAGATTTCCTCTTGTGGCTCTTGAGATGCCTCCATTGGGCTCGCCTCTTGGGAAGCTTGTGCTTCCTGTTCTCTTAATTTTCGCAAAGCTTCGGCCTTGGCACGGGCTTCAGCCGCTGCCGCTGCCTTTTCCTCCGGCGTCGGCTTGCGCTTCTCGTCGCTCATAGATTGGTCACCTGCTTCCCAGTCTTCGCTTCGTAACGGATTTTTTCTTGGAGCTTATTGATTCCGTAGATCAAAGCGGCAGGGTTAGGCGGACAACCCGGAATATATACGTCGACAGGCACAATCTGGTCTACACCTTTTACCACGCTGTACGAGCGCACGTACGGACCTCCCGCTGTCGCACAGGAGCCCATGGCAATCACCCACTTTGGTTCAGGCATTTGATCATACAGCCTGCGAAGCAGTGGTGCCATCTTTTTCGTGACGGTCCCGGCTACGATCATGACATCAGATTGTCTTGGGGATGCTCGAAAAATAACACCAAACCGGTCGAGGTCATAACGCGCCCCACCCGTTCCCATCATCTCGATTGCGCAACAGGCCAAGCCAAAAGTTAATGGCCACAACGAGTTGCTGCGAACCCATCCCTTCACTGTTTCCAATGTCGTGAACATGACGTTGCGATTCAATTCCTCTTGCAATTCAGGCGCAATGCTTGTCAGGTCTAGTTCCATTCCAGCACCTTCTTTCTCCACGCGTAAATCAATCCTACGACGAGCAAGGATATAAAGATGACCATCTCGACTAAGGCAAAGAGCCCCAGTTCTTTGTAAGCGACGGCCCACGGATACAGAAAGAGTGTTTCTACATCAAAGATGACAAACATGAGGGCAAAGATGTAATACTTCACGTTGAAACGCACCCAACTGTCACCAACAGGAATGTTACCGCTTTCATAAGTAGTTTGCTTCTCCCGTGTCGGTTTCTTTGGACGAAGTAATGGACCAACAAAACTGACTGTAGCCACGGGCAACAACACACCAAGAATCAAAAAGATCGCGACAATCACATAATTGTTGGTATAGATGTCACTCACCCACGTTCCCTCCGCTCTTGAGAAAGGTATGAATCGTCTTGCGCTGTCCTCCAGAAGAAGTCGAGACTCCCTCAAAAGGGTACTGCTCGCAGCGTCAAAGGTGTAGGTATGAACGCTGTCGCTGCTAGAAAAAAATACCTTTATCATTATAGCAAATTGCCAATAGGGTGTCTAACGAAAGCCTTCCTTTTGTGCCATATAAAGGGAAAAAACTCAGAGATTTCCCCCTGAGTTTTTCCAGCATAGTATGATGACCAAACGAATATGCCCGTCTGGCTCTCTTATTCTCTTAATTATTGAACGTTGTTTGAAAATTGCTGTCCAAGGAAGTCCTCGTAAATACGTTCCCATACAATCGTGAAGTTCATCTTCTCGTCTTCTGGGATTTCCAGCATATTTTCAATCGCATCTTCCATATATGGAGTCAGCTTGATCAGAACCTCTGCCAGCATCTGGTCATTTGTGTTCAGCAATTGCTTCATTTCTGCTTTGGACATGCTGAACGTATTTTCTTCTTGCTCGTGCAGCTTCATTACGAGGCGGCTAAACATCGGATGCACCAATGCTTCCAGTTTAATATGAGCCAACGCAAGAGATTCTGCTTCACTCAGCTTGAACAATTCAGATGCATCTGGGAATGGATAAACCGGTACATCCCAGGCATCTTCATTATCGATTACCAGTCCCCACTTCACGAAAAGTTCAATTGCTTCGTCAAGAGATGTCGGATATGCATATTCGGAACGACTCATGAATGCTTTGAATCTGTTCAACAGGTTTACATAGCCTTTAAAATCCTCTTCAGACTTAAAGCCTTCTTGAACAGGCTCAGTGAATGTGCCTTTCAATGCATCGAACTCGTCCAGAGCTTTTCTCATCTCTTCTTTAGACTCATGCTTCGTTACCACATAGCACATTGCTTGGAAAAGAACATTCATTTCATGAGATAGCACGCTTGTCCAGCCATTAGCCGCAAAGCTGCTAGGAATCACTACGCCATCTTGATTGTGGCGGATATCGCGAACGGTTTGCATCAATTACACTCTCCTTTAATCCCAATAGCCAATGCCGCTTTTTCCCGCTGTTTATCATGATAACGTAGCTCGTCGGCAGGGCATTAGGTCTATTATACACAGAAACATTAGGCAATTACCAACTGGAAATATCATGCCCGATTTCCATGGCTCATCATTCATTACCCTATAACCGAAAAATCCCCGCAGCCACATGGGCGCGGGGATATCAAGCTTACGCTTTACTTCGATACGTCGAGACGTGCCATCGCACGTTGCAGCGCGCGTTCTGCACGCTTGACGTCGAGCTCGGCATATTTCTCAGCTAAACGCTTTTCAGCACGCTCTTTCGCAGCCTTCGCGCGTTCAACATCGATGTCTCCCGGCAATTCAGCCGTTTCAGCAAGGATGGTCACTTTATCGCCGCGCACTTCCATGAAGCCGCCGCTTACAGCCATCTTCACTTCTTTATCGCCTTCTGTCTTAATCCGAACTGGCGCTGTTTTCAGCGGGGTTACCAACGGCATGTGGTTTGGCATAATACCAATTTCCCCTTGCAAGCCGCGAGCAATCACCATTTCAGCCTGACCGCTGTAGACAACCCGTTCAGGAGTTACGACTTCAACTGTCATCTTACTCACTTACTCGTCTCCCCTTTCCAGGGTGTCTTACGCCATTTTCTTCGCTTTTTCTACCGCTTCTTCAATTGTACCTACGTACAGGAACGCGCCCTCTGGCAGGTGGTCATGCTTACCTTCGAGGATTTCCTTGAAGCTGCGAACAGTTTCCTTCAATGGCACGTATTGGCCTGGGTTACCAGTGAACTGCTCGGCAACGTGGAAGGACTGGGACAAGAAACGTTGAATGCGGCGTGCGCGTCCAACTACTTGCTTGTCGTCGTCGCTCAACTCGTCCATACCGAGAATCGCGATGATATCTTGCAGTTCTTTGTAACGTTGCAGGATTTTTTGAACGCTACGAGCCACATCATAGTGTTCTTGTCCTACAATATCAGGAGCCAGAGCACGGGAAGTGGATGCGAGTGGGTCTACCGCAGGGAAGATACCCAACTCAGCGATGGAACGCTCCAAGTTCGTTGTAGCGTCCAAGTGAGCAAACGTAGTAGCAGGAGCCGGGTCAGTGTAGTCATCCGCTGGTACGTAGATCGCTTGAATGGACGTTACGGAACCTTTTTTCGTGGAAGTAATACGCTCTTGCAGCTGACCCATTTCGGTAGCCAATGTTGGTTGGTAACCTACCGCAGATGGCATACGGCCCAAGAGAGCGGAAACTTCGGAACCCGCTTGAGTAAAGCGGAAAATGTTATCAACAAAGAGAAGAACGTCGCGGCCTTCTTCATCACGGAAGTATTCCGCCATAGTCAGACCAGTCAACGCTACACGAAGACGTGCACCAGGCGGTTCGTTCATCTGACCGAATACCATCGCGGTTTTCGGCAGTACGCCTGCGTCTTTCATCTCGTGGTACAGGTCGTTACCTTCACGGGTACGCTCACCTACACCAGCGAATACGGAAATACCACCGTGCTCTTGCGCGATGTTGTTGATCAGCTCTTGAATAGTAACGGTTTTACCTACACCCGCACCACCAAACAGACCGATCTTACCACCCTTGATGTACGGAGCCAAGAGGTCAATAACTTTGATACCTGTTTCCAGGATCTCAACAGTCGTTGCTTGGTCTACGAACTCAGGAGCTTTACGGTGAATTGGGTCACGACGATCTACTTGACCAAGTTCTTGCAGGTCGATCGGCTCACCCAATACGTTAAATACGCGTCCGAGGGTAATTGCACCCACTGGAACGGAGATAGCTGCACCGGTATCAACTGCTTCCATACCACGAACCAAACCGTCTGTGGAAGACATTGCAACGGTACGAACCAAGTTATCGCCCAAATGAGTAGCAACCTCAACAGTCAAGTCGATGTCGCGCTCACCGGCACTTTGTGCTTTATGTTGAATCTTGATCGCATTGTAAATGGCAGGCAGGTGTCCGCGGTCGAACTCGACGTCAACAACCGGACCCATTACCTGAACCACACGTCCATTCGCCATCTTACTTCTTCCCTCCTGTAAAGCTAAATTGGGAGCTATTCGCTGCCACTAAGCCTGTGCGTTTGCACCTGCAACGATCTCGGAAATCTCTTGTGTAATGGCTGCCTGACGAGCACGGTTGTAGCTCAACGTTAAACGGTTGATCATATCCGTAGCATTGTCTGTCGCGTTGCCCATTGCAGTCATACGGGAACCTTCTTCAGAAGCTTTTGCTTCGAGAAGTGCACTGTAAACCAGTGTTTCCGCATATTTCGGCAACAGGTCCGCCAATACTTCTTCCGAGGACGGCTCATACTCGTAATTGATTGCGCGCGCATTGTTGCTCTCGGGAGCTTCCAATGGCAGCAATTGTTTTACGGTAGGTATTTGCGAAATTGCACTTTGGAACTTGTTGTAGCACAGGTACAGTTCGTCAATCTGCTCATTCTCGAACATTTGGACTGCTGCACCGGCAATTTTCTTGATATCAGCAAAGGCTGGGCTGGTTGGCAGACCTGTTACTTCCTCCAAAAGCGGGTAGTTCCGTTTGCTGAAGAAGTCACGACCTTTGCGGCCAATCACAAAAATACCGTATTCATCCTTGGACTTGTGCTTCTCGTTAATGGTATTTACCACTTTACGGAGAATGTTGGCATTGTAACCCCCAGCAAGTCCACGGTCGGAAGTGATGACAATATAACCAGTCTTTTTCACCGGACGATTTTGCAACATTGGATGCTTGGAACCAGAGGTCCCACTCGCGATGCTTGCGATCACTTCCTGGATCTTGTCAGCATACGGGCGTGCCGCCTCAGCTTTATCCTGGTTACGGCGAAGCTTCGCAGCCGCCACCATTTTCATCGCTTTCGTGATTTGGCGCATATCTTTTTTACTTTTGATACTGCGTCGAATCTCACGTATTCCTTTAGCCACTCGTTTTCACCACCTTGAGGACGCATGCACGGGCAAATCGCCCGGCATGCATCTGATGTCTATCAGGTTAACGATTAGCGAGTTACCGAAAAGCCTTTTTTGAACTCTTCGATCGCTGCGTTGAATTCTTTTTCATCTGGAAGGTCTTTCGTTGTGCGGATGTGCTCCAACAGTTGTGGTTTGTTGGAATCCAAGAAAGACAACAGCTCTTTCTCAAAGCGGCGCACTTCTGCTACTGGAATATCATCCAGGTAACCTCTTGTAGCGCTATAGATAGAAGCAACTTGCTTCTCAACAGGCATTGGATCGAACTGACCTTGTTTCATGATTTCCATCAAGCGCTCACCACGGGTCAGACGAGCTTGGGTCGCTTTGTCCAGATCGGAACCGAACTGAGCAAACGCAGCCAACTCACGGTATTGAGCCAACTCGAGCTTGAGTGGACCTGCTACCTTTTTCATCGCCTTGATTTGCGCGGAACCACCTACACGGGATACGGAAAGACCGGTGTTAACCGCTGGACGTTGACCTGCGTTGAACAAGTCTGTCTCCAGGAAGATCTGACCGTCCGTGATGGAGATCACGTTCGTTGGAATGTATGCGGAAATGTCACCCGCTTGGGTTTCGATGAATGGCAGAGCCGTAATGGAACCAGCGCCCAGATCATCAGACAGTTTCGCAGCGCGCTCAAGCAAGCGGGAGTGCAAGTAGAATACGTCACCAGGATATGCTTCGCGACCTGGAGGACGGCGGAGCAAGAGGGACATTTCGCGGTATGCAGCAGCCTGTTTGGACAGGTCATCGTATACGCACAGAACGTGTCCGCCTTTGTACATGAAGTACTCAGCCATTGTTACACCTGTATATGGAGCCAGGTACAACATTGGAGCTGGGTCAGACGCAGTAGCAGAAACGATGATTGTGTATTCCAGAGCCCCTGCTTTACGCAGAGTTTCTACGATGTTTGCAACGGTAGATTGCTTTTGACCGATTGCAACGTAGATACAAATCATGTCTTTACCTTTTTGGTTGATGATCGTGTCGAGCGCCACTGCTGTTTTACCAGTTTGGCGGTCACCAATGATCAACTCACGCTGTCCACGACCAACTGGGATCATCGCGTCAATCGCTTTGATACCTGTTTGGAGTGGTTCGTGTACGGATTTACGTGCCATAACACCAGGAGCTGGGCTCTCGATTGGACGGAAACCGTTATTTGCGATAGGGCCTTGACCATCGATTGGTTGACCCAGTGGGTTTACAACGCGGCCGAGCAGCGCTTCCCCTACTGGAACTTCCATAACGCGGCCGGTACGTTTTACAGTATCGCCTTCCTTAATGTCGCGGAAAGGTCCCATAATAACGACACCCACGTTATCTTCTTCCAAGTTGAGTACCATACCCATTACGCCATTTTGGAACTCGAGAAGCTCCCCTTGCATGGCCTTTTCCAAACCGTGAACACGAGCAATACCGTCACCTACTTGGATGACTGTGCCTACATCCACAACTTCGATTTCAGATTTAAAGTTAGCGATCCGCTCTTTAATGAGGGAGCTAATCTCTTCTGGTCTGATTGCACTCACTTAATTCACCCCATTCATCCAACTTCTTAAAAGCCATCGAACTTTACGCTTTTTGCGCAAAGGTTTCCAACTTCGTTTTCAAGCTGCCATCGTACAGACGGTCGCCAATTTTGATAATAATGCCACCGAGAATCGCTGGATCTACGACTGCTGTCATACGCAGCTTTTTATTCAGCGTTTGTCCGAACTTCTCAGCCAGCTCATTTTGCTCTTCAGTAGAAAGCGGCTTTGCACTTGTCACAATCGCATCTGCAAATCCACGAGCTTCGTTCGCCAATTGTACAAAAGAACGGTAGATATCAACCAGATCAACTTCGCGTCCGTTCTCAATCAGGACGTTCAGAAAATTAAAGGCTTCTTCCCCTACATGGCTTTTGAACAATTCGTCAGCGAGCGTAGCTTTCGCATCTGCTGCGATGTGAGGGTGCAGCATGATCTTTTTCAGATCTTCATTGCCTTCAACCGCTTCCACGATTGCACCCAGGTCTGCTTCTACCTGATCAATCTTGCTACGTTCACTCGCTACTTCAAAGAGCGCACGAGCATAGCGTTTTCCTACTGCGCTACTCATAGGCGATCTCCCACTTGTGCGAGAAATTTATCAACAGTAGACTTTTGAGCTGCTTCGTCCAGTTCTTTCTCGATGATCTTGGAAGCCAAGAGCACGGACAGGCTGGTCATCTGCTCACGCAGTTCGAGTTTTGCTTTTTCCACTTCACGCGCCAGTTCAGCACTTGCTTCCGCTTTCATACGCTCGGATGCAGCTTGTGCTTCTGTCACGATTTTGGTTGCTTCATCAGACGCTTGCTTTGCAGCGCGGTCAATGATTGCTTTCGATTCTGCACGCGCTTCATCCAGCACGCGACGTTGCTCAGCTAGAAGAGCTTCCGCTTCAGTGCGGTTCTTCTCAGCTGAGGAGATTTGACTTTCGATATGCTGACGACGTTTTTCCATGATCCCTACGATCGGGCCCATAGCCAATTTACGAACAAGCAGCAACAACAACAAGAACACAATTGCCTGGGTTAACAGCGTTCCCCATTCCAGGGATACCGCTCCAAAGTCGAGCATTCGTTTCACTCCTTCCTGCGAAAAGAAAGATGTATCATCAAGGTTATTAGTTGTCTTTGTCAAAAATATAGGCGGGTATCAAGTGCCCGCCTATTGTTACTAAATGCTCGCTGATTACAGGCGACCGAAGAGAATGAAACCGATCGCTACAGCGATGATCGGAACTGCCTCTACCAGACCAAGACCCAGGAACATGAGACCCATCAGGCTACCACGTGCTTCTGGTTGACGAGCTACGCCTTCAATTGTACGAGAGATTACCAGAGAGTTACCAATCGCTGCGCCAAGAGCAGCCAGACCAAATACGATACCAATTGCAAGAGCCAAACCTTCCATTGTTTAAAAACCTCCTTAGTGTTTAAAAAACGAAAATAAAATCGGGTAAGCGAAATTAGTGTTCTTCATTCACTTGCTGTGACAGGTAAACCATCGCCAGCGTTGTGAAAATGAATGCCTGTACGGAACCAACGAACACTGAGTAGCCCAACCACAGGAACAGCGGAATGCTTCCGAAGATCCCTACACCCAGCAGGAAGGCGATCAAAACCTCACCCGCAAAGATGTTACCGAATAGACGCAAAGGCAGCGTCAACGGCTTGATGATGAACTCCTCCAGAATGTGAATCGGGTTCAGGAATGTATGTTTCAACCATCCGCCGAAGCTCTTCTTGATGCCCAGATAGTGAGCGTAGAGAAGAACGATGAACGCCAGAGCGAAAGTTACGCTTGGAGTCGCTGTTGGTGATTTCCACCAGCCAATGACAACGCCATGCGAGGACGGATCGGTAGAGTTCAACTCTTCTTCAAGCTTGGCCATCTTTTGTTGCTTCATTTGTTCATTCGTGGAAGCCGTCAACATGTCTTTAACCTTTTCACTTACTTGATGGTCAGGACCGTTGTGGTGAGCCGTGTTTACGTTAAATACGAGACCCAGTTGGTTTCCAAGGAAAATGTAAAGGAACAAAGTGAGTGCCAGCGAGACAAAGCCCGCAGCCTTCTTCGGTGTGATGTAGCTTTTTGTAATGCCGGTAACGAAGTCCACAATCCATTCCATCACGTTTTGCGCGCCGCTTGGAGTTGCGGAGGTCAGGTTGCGGGTCATCCCGATACACAGCAAAAGCACCACCAGAGAGGTAACCAAAATCATGAGAATAGTGGAGATGTCAAATACCATGCCCAACCATTCAAACCGCAGAGAATAATGCATGTATTTCACCCCTTTCTTCCGCGCGAGTCTATTGCTTACGTACGTGTAAAGAAAAAATATCTACTATCTATTTAAAGGAGCGATACACAAATAGGAAACTGAGAATCTGAAAGAGGAATAAACCTATCAACACGCCACCGATTCCAAACAAATGAGGAAAACGCATTGTCAAAAAGACTGCAAAGCCTGCCACAGCCAGTCGCTGCAACATACCAGTCCCTTTTGGCCGGACATTTGAATCAACAGCCATCTGACCTATGCGCCAGGTTTTGCTGAAGAGGACCGTGCCATTCACCAAACTGCAAACCATCCCAAGCAGGAGGCTTTGCAAAAAGAAACGATACGATGGCAACACCGCCCAGAGTATCGAGGCAATTGCCATACAGAAAAAGGCATAGCGAAACGTGGATCGCATTGCCGAAGAAAACGTTTGCATGTTCCATCTCCCTAGAGGTAACCGCGAACGATGCGGTAGACGCTATACACGCCTATTCCTAATCCCGCGAGCAGCCCAACCATCAAAAAAAGCGGATTGGTAGAGAAAAGACCATCCAAGTATTTTCCCAGAAGGACTCCCGAAATCACGCAAACGGCCATATCGACACCGATCAGGGTGACCAACGTGATCGCTCGCCACGGATTATCCAATTTCGACACAGAGTAACATTCTCCTTTCATACATAAGGAGAGGGCTGGTGTCAAGTGCCCCTTTGCCCTCATTCATATTAACGAAGAATTATTCCCTTTGTCAACGTTCGGCTCAGTCTGTACACAAAGCGTTCACAATTTAAAATTTAAATTTTCTCGACAATTGTAGAGACCCCTTGTCCACCGCCGATGCAAAGAGTCGCTAACCCATATTTTACCCCTTCGCGTTTTTGCAATTCATGCACGAGTGTGACCAGGATTCTCGCGCCACTCGCACCAATTGGATGCCCCAAAGCAATGGCTCCGCCGTTGACATTCAGCTTTTCACGATCAAAGCCTAGTGCTTTGCCTACAGACAGCGATTGGACGGCAAAAGCTTCATTTGCTTCGATCAAGTCGATGTCAGCAATCGACAGACCCGCTTTTTCAAGTACACGTTTGGTTGCAGGAACTGGACCGTACCCCATGATACTTGGATCAACACCTGCACTCGCATTGGCTACAATACGGGCGAGAGGCTTCACGCCCAGCTCTTCTGCTTTTTCGCGTGTCATAATCAAGAGAGCTGCTGCTCCATCGTTGATGCCAGATGCATTCCCGGCTGTCACGGTTCCATCCTTTTTAAATGCAGGCTTTAATTTGCCTAGCGCTTCGGCCGTCACGCCAGCGCGCGGGAATTCGTCTACGGCAAACAGCACCGGATCACCCTTGCGTTGCGGGATTGGAACCGGCACGATTTCTTCCTGAAAACGACCACTAGCGAGCGCTTGCTGAGCCTTTTCCTGGCTCCACGCTGAAAACTCATCCTGCTCTTCGCGTCCGATTTCGTATTTGGTGCAGAGGTTCTCTGCTGTAATGCCCATGTGGTAGTCGTTGAAAGCACACCACAGTCCGTCGCGAATCATGGAGTCTACTACTTTCTGGTCTCCCATGCGGTAGCCTGAGCGCGCACCTTCCATTAAATATGGTGCCTGACTCATATTCTCCATCCCGCCAGCCAAGACAACTTCTGCCTCACCTGCAAGGATTGACTGCACAGCCAGATGAACGGCTTTTAGACCTGAACCACAAACCTTGTTGATTGTCAGGGAGGGAACTTCATGAGCAAGGCCCGCGTGAATAGAAGCCTGGCGCGCCGGGTTTTGACCCAAGCCTGCTGACAATACGTTCCCCATAATCACTTCATCGACCGCATCCTTGGAAACACCTGCACGCTCTAGCGCTGCTTCCAGTACAATCCCGCCCAGCTTTGTCGCGCTGACACCTGCAAGCGTTCCTTGAAAGCTACCTATAGCAGTGCGCACAGCACTCGCAATGACGATTTCTCTTTGACTCATCTTCCACACACCCCTCGAATAAACAGGATAGGCAACCTTCTTAAGATTCCATCTTTTTGTGATAATTCCTGCCAGGAAATCGCTTTCTTTTCCAATTCATAAAAAAACGTCACAGCTCTTAGGAGAGAGTGACGGTCTGTATGATTTATAGAAGCGCCTCTGCAATTTCATCGACGATATTGTTGATGGCAATCGGGCCGTAATAGGCAATCCACACAGTTGTGTTTACCTCGTACACCTTATTTTCCTTGGCTGCTTTTAGCCCTTTCCAAATGGAGCTATTTTTGAATTCGTCTGTTAATGCTTGGTTCGCTTTGTCCGTTACGACAAATATGTGATCGGCATTTACCTCTGGCAGCACTTCCAGAGAAATCATCGTAGCTGTATCAGATTTATCCATCGCTGGCTTGGGAGGAGTCAGTCCCAAATCGGAATACAAGATAGCAGCCGTACGGTGTTCAACTGTGTGCAGTCGAATGGCATTATCACGCGGACGAATAAGTGCGACGGACTCACCCTTGAGCTTGGTTGCGAGTTCTGCTTTCAGTTTGTTCGTTTTCTCTTTGTAGTCTTTTACGATTTGCTCAGCTTCTTGTTCTTTTTCGAGAATTTTCCCGAATGTAAGCAGTGTATCCCGCCAGTCTTCGTTTCGGCCAAACATGATGGTTGGTGCGATTTTGGACAGGTTATCATAGATTTTGTCCTGGAACTCCGTGCAAATAATCAAGTCAGGCTCCATGGCCACGACCGCTTCCGAATTGGGCTCGTCCTTTGTCCCGAGTACATGTACATCTTTTAGCTTGTCCATGAGATACTCAGGAAACTTTGTACCGTCCCCCGTTGTAATTACACTGCCTGCAGGCAGTTCGCCCAAGGCCAGCATTTGATCTGCGTACTGCGTATCCAGCACAGCGATTCTGACTGGTTTAAAATCAAGCGTCAGCTCGCCTTTCATGTGTTTGATAGTACGTGTCTCGCTTTTCTTCACTTCTTGATTCGCGCTAGGTTGCGTGGTATTCGATTGCGTCGCTACCTGCTTCGAGGCGCCTGTTGCTGTACTCCCCGAATTGCTAGAATTCATGCCGCCAGCCGAGCAAGCTCCCAGCAGCAAGGTAAGGCTCAGCATCAGATTCAGCGCCAGCATCGCTTTTGTACTCTTATACATCGGTACGGCTCCTCCATCTCTTGAATGCGGGTGATTTTGATTTTCATTTTCAATGTGATCATTATATTTCCACAGCTTTTGACCAGCAATGGAATATCGCGACAAGAGTGATGGACTTTGGCGACGTTGTTCCGGTGTCAGAGAATATTCTTTGTAGGAAGACGGAGATATACCTGTGTATTTTTTGAAGATACGACTGAAATAATAGCTGTCGGCATAACCTACTGATTCCGCTACTTCTTTTAGTCCCAAATTCGTTTGACGCAGCAGTTCCTGCGCTTTTTGAATGCGCACTTGGATCAGATAGTCGATAGGGCCGACCGCTAGCTGGGCTTTAAAGGTGCGTTGCAGGGATCGGGAGCTGCAGTTTAAGAGCGCGGATAGATCATCGAGTGTGAAAGTCTCTGCGTAGTGCTCCTCGATATGCCTGATGGCCTGTTCGACCAAGTTCGGTACTGTTACTCCGATTCCTTGTGACTGCATCTGTGCCATTAGCTCACATACGAGTTGATAAAGCAGAGCCTTGGCTCGCAGCTTGTCCAGATTGCCGTTCTGATTCCATGCTTGCTGCATACGTGATATTGCGACAAATACATTTGCCTGATGCATGGGAGTAAAGCCGTATTGGATGTGAAAAGGTTGTGTTTTCTCCAGTAAACGCAGCAGCTCCTGCCGGCAAGGCAACGGCAAATGAGCTTTGTACAAAATCAGATAGTATTCCAGCTCATCCTTTATTTCCTCGATATCCACGTAAGTACCTTTGCCAGCATGGGCAATATAGCAATTCTTGATCGCATGCACATTCCCGTCAAGACGAATCAGACCACTGCCTCTCACCGAAAATAGAAAGGCACTAGCCGGCAATTGATAGGACCGCAGCTGTTCTCCGGCTCGCATGACGATATGCCGTACATCATGTAATCGTACACTTGCCTGATTCCATAAAAAAATATGATCATCTACGTTCATTGTCCCACATTCAACTCCTTGATAGCCCTCCCATCGTTCCTCTATTCATTCTATTTGATAACCATTCTCATTTCCATAACAAAGATCATTGATAACACACTACACCGATGAAATCGCGCGAACGTAAATAACTTCGTAGGTGACAGGGATGCCTGTTTCTCTTTTATACGTCTGCTCATAGTATTGAATCATTTCTGCAAGGAGTTTTCTGCGTCCAAGACCGCTCCCTTGCTCCATACTTGCACTGGCGCCCACAGCTTTCACGGCATGCAAAAAATCCCGTACACCCGGGTACGTTAGCCGCTCATATTTCCTAATGATCTCTATATCCGTAAACCCTGCTTGCTTCAATTGCTCACGCCAATCACGTGCAGAGAGAAACTCCAAGCCATGGCGCACTCCCTTCTCCCCCAAAATTGCATGAGCATTCGCAAACGAATCATGCAGCTCCCAAAAAGTATCGGGTCCAAATGTTGAAAAAACCAAAGGTGCTCCGGGCTTCAGGATTCTTGCCAATCCTTTTAGCGTATGCGTAGGCTTGGCAAACCACTGAAAGCATGCTCCTGAAACGATCAAATCCTTTGACTCCGCCTGTTGTTCCCAAACCCATTCTTCGGCATCAGCTTGAAAATAGGAGCAAATCAGGCGTTGCTGCTCCAGATTGTTCTTCGCCTGCTCCAACATGCCTGACGCAATCTCTACCGCCTCGTAATGGGCAGCAGAAAAATAGCTGCGAATGACGCGGGTTAACCCCCCTGTCCCACAGCCAATCTCTACGATGTTTCGCACATCATTCTCATTCGCTATCTCTATAATCATTTGACTCAAATGATCGACCATCTTCTTTTGCACGAGTGCGTATTTTTCGTATGAGACAGCCTTCTCACTAAATCGACTGCTGATTGCCCTCTTCTGCAAGCTGCTCCACCATCCTCTTTAGCGAATCTCCTACAACCTCTGGAACAAATACATGCGGGGCATGACCACAGTCAGGAATTTGCACGAAATGGGCACTCGAAAGGCTACTCGCCAGCTCTTCTCCCGCTGAGAACGAACAGATAGCATCCTCCATTCCATGAATGACGAGAGCAGGAGTAGTCAGCGAAGACAGAAACGGGCGGCAATCCTCTTCTTCTAAATAGGTCAAGCCCGCAACCAACGCCGCCGTACTCCAATTCTGGCTGTCCAGTCCCACTTGCAGACCTGTTTGTTCTCGCTCTCCTGGTGTTAGCATTTGTTTGACAAAAGTGTCCATCACACGCTCGCGTGCAACAGAAAGCTGCCTTTTCATCCTTTGCAAAACAACGGGATGCCACCCTTTACGAAGATCATGCTGTTCGCTCGTAAAGCGTGCTGTCGTGCCGATCAAAACAAGTCCTGAGACCGGGTACTGGGCAGCGAGGCGTAATCCGAGCATTCCTCCCATTGACCATCCCACTACAATCAGCTCCTGAGCCGATTGGGAGCGGACTTCCTCTTCTACTCTCTCGTAAAATTGTGAGGGGTCCGTGACGTCCGAATAAGTAGGAATGATATGCTGATAGGAAGGAAACTGTGAGCGAACTGCATCCCAGCTGCAATCTGGCATTCCCCACCCGTTTAGCCACAGCATCACTTTTCTCACGATATCGCCCCTCCTTTGTGAAGCTCGTCTCTGATTTCGCTCACTTGCTCACAAGCCCACTCCAGCTCTTCGCGCGTATGGTCAGCCATCACCGTAAAACGGATACGCGCGGTTCCTGCTGGCACAGTAGGAGGTCGAATCGCCACTGCTGCAATCCCTCGCTGCCGAAGCCTTTTGCTGAATTGCAAAGTCCACTCATTCTCTCCTAACGTGAGCGGGATAATTGGCGTATCTTCTTCGTCTACGGTAAACCCGTATGAGCGAAGCAACTGGCGAAACATGAGCGCATTCTGCCTCACTGCTTTTCTTCGCCAAGAGTCTGTTTGTACCAAAGACAACGCCGCCAGATTCGAACCAATCACAGCAGGAGGCAGAGCTGTGGAATAGACTAGCGAGCGTGCTTTTGTCATCAAATAACGAATGATGATCTCATCTGCGCATACGTATGCGCCATAAACACCAAATGCCTTGCTGAAGGTTCCCATCAAAACATCGACTTGTCCGGCGATGCCTAGCTCGTGGCACAAGCCCTGCCCTTCCTCACCACGCACTCCCCCTGCATGGGCTTCGTCAACCATAAGGATGGCATCGTAACGATCTCGCAGTTGTACCAATTCAAGAAGAGGGGCTTTATCACCGTCCATGGAGAATATGCTGTCCGTGACGATCCACTTCCGTCTTGTATCCTGGTGCTTTTTCAGCAAAAATTCCAGGTGCTCCATGTCGTTATGTCTATACCGAAAATGCTCCGCCCGACTGAGCACGATCCCATCTACGATGCTGGCGTGATTCAACCGATCACTAAAAACAGCGTCGCCTCTTCCAGCAAGCGCTGCAAGTACCCCTGTATTTGCCTGATAGCCATTTGCAAAAACAAGCGCCCCTTCTCTCTCTTTCCACGCCGCCAATTGTTGTTCCAGCTCGTCGTATAACGCGTAGTTACCATGGACGAGGCGAGAGGCAGTTCCTCCTGCCCCCCACTCCTCTGCCGCTATCTTGCCAGCTTCCACGATTCGTCGATCATGAGCCAAGCCCAAATAGTTGTTCGATGACAGGTTTAATAATGGTCTCCCTTCGACTTGAATCCACGTGCCAGCGCGATCAATGGCTGACTCTACAGTGTTCCATTCTCTTGCCAACGATTGTTTGCACAATGAATCGTATTCTTCTTCCAGCCATGTGTAGCGTTTCTTCATCACTGACCTACTTGTCCTACAACGCACACAGCTCGATTTCAAACCCGAGGTCTTCAATCATCTGATGGTCTGTCGTGATTTCTTGCCCGGGTGTCGTCAAATAATCACCTACAAACAATGAGTTGGCTGCATACAAGGAAAGCGGCTGCAAGGTGCGCAGATTCACTTCGCGACCACCCGCAACACGAATTTCTTTATCCGGGCAAATAAATCGGAACAAGGCGAGAACACGAAGAGCCTTCATTGCCGGGGTGCGTCCTTTATCCTCCAACGGGGTTCCTGGAATCGCATTTAAAAAATTGATCGGGATGGAATCTGCATCGAGATTGCGCAGGGCAAATGCCATTTCAACGATCTCCTCATCGCTCTCCCCCATGCCGATGATCACGCCTGCGCAGGGCGACATCCCTGCTCTTTTTACGGTATCGACTGTCTGTACACGCTGATCGTACGTGTGCGTTGTCGTAATCGCTTCGTAATGGTTGCGACTCGTGTTGAGATTATGGTTGTAGCGGTGAACACCTGAATCTTTTAGTCGCGTTGCTTGTTCGTCGCTTAGTATCCCTAAGCACGCGCAAATTTTCAGTGGCATTGTCTCGCGGATTTCTTTGACTGCCTCTATGACCTGCCCCAGCTCTTTTTCCGTGGGACCACGTCCTGAGGCGACAATACAGTATGTACCTGCTTTTCGATTCATGGCTTCTCGCGCACCTGCGAGCAATGTCTCCTTATCCAGCATCGTGTACTTGGATACGGGAGCATTCGAAACAATCGACTGCGAGCAGTAACCGCAATCCTCCGGGCATAGGCCGCTCTTGGCGTTGATGATCATGTTCAGTTTGACCTTTTTTCCGAAAAAGTGCTTTCTGACGCGAAAAGCTTCGTTCATGACCAGCAGCAGCTCATCATCTGGCGCTTGCAACACCTTCATAGCCTCTTCCTGCGTAAACTCTTCTTTGGCAATCGCTTTATGGGCGTATTCCTTCCAATCCAGACAGGTGCTTTGCTTCATTTTCTCGTCTCCCCTTCATTTTATTTATGGCTCCACTGGCACAGCTGTCCGATGTCTACACATTCGTGGATTAACTGTGTCAACTGCTGACGCCCTAACGGTTGGTCTATCCATGGAAGTACGCCCCATACAGGAACTCCCCCATAGCTCTCAATCATGCTCGCGTTTGTTTTGACACTCTCATCGATGACACCAGCTGAGTTGTTTTGATTCAGGATGACACCTACAACCTCGATCCCGAGTTCCCGTGCATACCAAACGGACAACAGCGTATGGTTAATCGTGCCGAGCCCAGCCCGAGCCACGATGAGCATTGGCAGGTTCAGTCGAACAGCAAGATCCGCCATCGTTTCGGTTGGAGTCAATGGCACAATCAGACCACCGGCTCCTTCGACGAGGAGTGCCGGATAACGTTCCATCAGGGGGCGTCCTCCAGCAATTACTTGCTCCATAGTCAAGCTTTTCCCCTCTGCTTCCGCAGCCAGATAAGGGGTAAGCGGTGCCGCAAAACAGAGCGGAGCTATCTCCTCACACGCGTCATGCACTCCACTCCACGATCTCAAGCGCATTGCGTCACTGCCCTCATCCTGTGCTCGTGCTCCTGACTGGACCGGCTTCCAAACCCCGATGTCCACTCCTGTCTCACGCAACACGGATGCGATTCCGGCAGTCACAATCGTTTTGCCTACCCCAGTATCTGTCCCTGTGATGAACAATCCGGAAAAGGGGCGATCAGCCATATCAATCACTCCTCGTATCGCCTGTCGTTACGTCCTGAATCGATTCCGCCAAAATCCGAACCATGTCAGCCAATTCTTCGGTTGTAGATACAAGCGGTGGGATAAAAACGATGACGTTGCCCAACGGTCGTGTCAAAAGCCCTTTTTCTCTTGCTGCCTGACAGACACGTACACCGATCCGCTCATTCCAGTGATAAGGCTCCTTGGTCTCTTTATCCCGAACCAGCTCGATTCCCGCCATCAGGCCTTTTTGCCGAATTTCTCCTACATGAGGCAGGTCGTATAACGGCCCTAGCAATTGATCCAGATCGATTGCCTTTTTTGCTACTTGTTGAACGACTCCGCGCTCCTCCATCAGCCGCAGGTTGGCGAGAGCAACTGCACAGCCGAGTGGATTTCCTGTGAACGAATGTCCGTGAAAGAAGGTTTTCTGTTCCTCATAGTCGGCGAAAAAAGCATCATAAATCTGCTCGGTTACTAAGGTAGCCGCTACTGGTAAATACCCGCCCGTGAGCCCTTTCGCAACCGCCATGATGTCCGGCACGACCCCATCATGCTCACAAGCGAACATTTTGCCTGTGCGTCCAAATCCTGTTGCTACTTCGTCTGCGATCAGCAATACATCATGGGCGCGCAACAGCTCCGCGATTTTTTTCAAGCAACCGTCTGGCATGATAATCATGCCACTTGCTCCCTGCACGACAGGCTCTACGATCATCGCCGCAATCTCATGAGCTCTTTCCCGAAGCAAGCTTTCCAGACTGCTCAACGTGGCCTGAACGGCTGCTTCTTCTCCTCCCTGCCGGTATGGATAAGGGTATGGAATGACGTGTGGAGAAAAGAGCAGTGGTTTGTAAACTTGATGGTAGAGAGGAATGGCTCCCACGCTGGTAGCTCCAATCGTATCCCCGTGATAGGCATTGTTCATCGTGATAAACGAATGCTTGCCGGTCTGCCCGCGATTTTGCCAGTATTGGAACGCCATTTTCAATGAGATTTCGACCGCCGTTGCCCCATTGTCAGAGTAAAAAACTTTGCTCAATCCTTTTGGAGCGAGCTGGATCAGTTTTTCCGCTAATAAAATGGATGGGACGTTTGCCATGCCGAGCAAGGTAGAGTGGGCAATCTGGTCGAGCTGGTCTGTGATTGCCTGATTTAGCTCGGGAACGTTGTGGCCATGGACGTTCAACCACACGGAGGAAAAGCCGTCGTAATAAGCCTTGCCGTTCACATCGAACAGCTTGATCCCTTCTCCTCTCGCAATAATCAATGGCTCCTGTGCGACGTAGTCTTTCATTTGGGTGAAGGGATGCCAAACGTATCGCTTGTCTTTGGCAGAGAGCTCTGCATAACTATTTAACAACCAAATCACAACCTTGGTTAACATATATTTGTTAACTGTTATTTTAAAATGGTTAACTCATTTTGACAAAGCTTTTTTTCGATCTTGAAAAATAAAAGGACTTTCTGGTTTGAGTCAACATAGGGGAGGAGAAGAAAAAGCGCAGTTCTCTTTGACTCTGACACGCCCGCAAAGGGGATTTACTGTCCGTCTCCACTTCCAAAAGGGGACCGTCGAGCCAAAGCCACCCTACGGACGGAAGCTTCTCAAGGAAGAAGTGTTCGACAAGCGTGGTCCCCTTTTGGAAGCTCCGACTGGGAAGGCGTTGTCAAGGTCTACGAGCCCTGCGCTTTTTCTTCTCACCAGCTTTGTCAGTTTATCGATACCTTCTAAAACTCAGGAAGGCAACAAAAAAGGTCAAGCTTCTCTTCGTTAGAGAAGCTTGACCTTTTATATTCCGATTCTATTTATCTTGATGCAGGATGCGATACAGCGCTACGACACACACTGCTCTCGTCGTCGGTTTATTTGGTTGGTAATTTGATCCAACTGGATCAATCAGACCGAGTCCGACCATGTTGTTGATAGATGTAGTTGCCCAGGATGGCCAGGTCCCTTTATCGGAGAGCTTTTTCGCCGCTCCCTTTTTATTCACGAGACGATCGAGAATGACTGCGGCCTCTGCGCGAGTCACCGGCTGATCCGGACGGAAAGTATTATCGTTATACCCCTTCACCAGACCTTTGGAAACGGCAACCTGTACGGCACCTTGCGCATAGGAAGGCACCTTATCCTTGAATTTCAGCTTTGGTGAGGAAGGGAGCTCCCACCCAAAAGAGCGCGAGAGCAGGGTGACGAACTGTGCTCTTGTCAGAGAAACCTCTGGGCCAAACGTCGTCTCCGTCAAACCCTTCACGTAGCCCTTTTCCGCCATGTAGGTGATTTCTGCCTTGGCTGGATGCTTCGTGATATCTGTAAATCCAGCGCTGCTCGTGCCTGCATTGTCCAGGTAGTACGGAATGTACTTGCCGTAGCTATTGACTTCATATACCCACTGACCTTGAGCATTCATGGTTCCCAGAAGCGGATCCAACGTATTGTTTACTTGGTTTACGTACAAGAGTCCAACTCCTTTTCCAGCGAGCCATTGCTTCGGTGCCAGTGTCAACTGAATCGACGAGGTTGAAATCGCGTCCTCTTGCCCTGCTTTTAGTTCGCCCGGCTTAATCGTAAACGAGTAATCGGCAGGTACATATCCTGGCATTGGCTGGGTCACGATCGACTCCACATCAATCAGTGCACTATCCAGATAAGATGCGGTATTTTCTAAGGAGTAATGGAGATCAAGCTCCGCTCCGAGTGACATGCTGCCTGGCAGTTCAGGGACAACCGCCGCATCGCTTGGCTGACCTGTCTGGTTGCCCAAGAGGAGCGAGAATTCGTCGAAGTACAGTGTTCCTTTGTCGTGTGTAATGCCATCATTGGCCTGGTCAACGACATACACACTCTTCAATTGCAATGGATAGGCAACATTGCTCGGGAAGTAGCCTTTCACTTGCTTCCAGCCTGTCCAATTGATCTCTTTAGCCAGATCGACGTAGACCGGCTTCCCGTTTGCATCGACTGCTTCAGCACGGAGCCAATGTCCGCTGTTGTCACCATTGACCCACAAGCCCAATCCGAGCGGCTTGCCAGGAATGGTCACAGGTTTTGCCCCCAGAACGCCGTACGAAATCCGCATGTTGTTCGCTGGTGCTCCAGAGAAGTTGTACACCAGCTTCGCTGCCTTTTTCGTGCGGAATGTCTGATCGGAAACGAGCGCAAACGAACCAGCCGAACTGATGCTGGATGGATTCGCTGCATGGTACATGCCGGCCTGATTATCGAAGGTCAGCCATGGCTGCTCAAATTGTCCAACGGCAAATGGTACGGTTGTCGCCACGCCATCATACGTAATCGTCAGGTTTCCGTTGCCCGGCTCATTGCCTGCTACCAGTTGCAGATTGTCGTTGATCGTCGCTACAGAAGAATCGATACTCGCTTTTACGCTAAGTGGTGTCGCTTGTACGGTTGAGCCCTTTTTCGTTTTGATTTTGACATCGAGAGTAAGGGATTGTCCCGGTGCAATCGTGATCGGATTCGGGGAAACGATGATTTGCTGAACATCGTTGCCGGAAATGACTTGAATGTCTTTATTTTGCGTCACATTGCCCAATCGCGCAGTCAATGTGATCTTGCCAGAGCGAGCTGGTGTGAAGTGCTTGCCATTTACGGAGCCCGCTTCGGACTGACTAGCATCCCAGCTCACATCGCCTGCATTGATCGCATACGGCTGGTAATGCACGTCATAACCTTTGGATGCGCTGAGCGGGATAGATTGTCCGATAAGCACATCTGCCGGTACATCGATTTGGAAGCCTCTCAATTCTCCCGCAGGTGCCGTGTTGTATACGGCCAGTCCAGTAGGCACTCGGCGCTCAGCACCGCCGCTCGGCTTATTCGCCAAATTTGCGTGTGTCTCACCCAGCATGCGAGCTGCCATGGTCGTAGAGCCCCCACCGTCAAAGTTTACAGCCCGATAAGAGCCGAGCTCCGCCATGATTTTTGCCAGCTCGTCCAAATAAACGCCTTGGCTCGCATCGATCGTGACCATGTACAAGGTCTTCCCGTCCTGGGAAACTCCGACCGATGTGCGTGCCGTCTTGTTGATGATGGACTTGTCCGCTTGAAAGGAAGTGAGGGCTTTCCCTTGATCAACCAAAATCACATTGCCGCCTACCGCTTGCTTTAGGTTGAGTGTCTGTGGTGTCGTTTGGTACTCAACCGCTGCAGTAGCGCCTACAGGGAAGTTTTGCTTGAGGAATGCTCCTGCTGCTCCATGTCCCCAAAGGACATAGCCGTTGTAAGGTATGTATACGCCAGGTTGATTCACACGAACTTCTTTGGCTACGTTGTCTACAAACAAAATCTCGACGACATCTTTGTAGCCCGGTATCGTCCCCAAGCTGGTTTTGCCAAAGGAAGGGGTATAGACGTTCAGTTGGTTCTGGTGACTTTTTCGTGAATCACTCGGGTTGTACTCTTCCTTGTTGACACCCTGAATCGAATAGGTAGCGCCATTAGGAGCCGTAACCTTGCCGCCAAACCCAAACTTGTCGACGATGGCCATCTTGTCGCCAGTCAAGCCCAGCGCGTACCAGTAGGAGACCAAACCCATGGACGAAATGAGTTCATCGTCTTTCATGACGATACCAAACGGCGCTCCCCGTTTGGACATGTTAAAAAAGTCGGCATTGATCGCTGCTATAGCTCCAGTTTCACGCGCCATTTGTGTAACCGTCTGCCTGTCTGTCAGCTTGCCTTTCGTTCCGTATACCGGTTTGACCTCAACGTAAGGATTATTCAGATCAACCTTGGTTACCATGATCGTGACTACTTGATTGGCAAATGATTTCGTATATTTCTGTAAAGTGGTCCCCTCACCAATTGGGGTTTGCCACATCATATTCAATGCACTTGTCTCCGCTCTGGCGTGTGCGACATTGGTCGCAAACGGCACAAACGGAACAAAAGCTCCCCAGGCCATGGTCGTAGCCGTGAGCAGCGTCACTATCCTTTGCGCTCTCATGTTGGTAACTCCTCTCCGTATTCCAAACTCTGTCTTTCTACCATCTAAGCCAAGCAACTAAATATTAGACGCAAAAGGTCATGGATAGTTTCGCCAATTCTCTCGATTCCCTATTAGAAAAACATACCAAATCATCAGTCATCGAAACCCCAAAAATCGCTCTACAACAAGAAACCCGCCCGGTTTTGACGAACGGTACCTGGCGGGTTTTCCTAGCTGTATGTTACTGACCTGGTTGGAAAGGCTCTGGTTGTTCAGCCCGCAAACCAAAATGATAGAGGATTGCTTCTACGATACGACGGGAAGCCTCGCCATCCCCATATGGGTTGACAGCATGCGCCATTGCATCGTAAGCCGCTTGGTTGGTCAGCAATTCTTTTGCCATTGCATACACTTGCTCTTCGTCGGTTCCCACGAGTTTCAACGTGCCTGCTTCAATTCCCTCAGGACGTTCTGTCGTATCGCGCAGAACCAGGACTGGCACGCCAAGAGACGGCGCTTCCTCCTGCACCCCGCCGGAATCGGTCAGGATGAGATGGGAGCGACGAGCGAAGTTGTGGAAATCAAGGGCATCCAATGGTTCGATCAACGAAATGCGATCGTGATTCCCGAGAATCTCCTGCGCCACTTCTTGTACAGCAGGATTCAAGTGAACCGGATACACAACAGCAATCTCAGGATGCTCATCCACCAGTCTTCGAACTGCACGGAAAATACGACGCATCGGCTCGCCCAAATTTTCGCGGCGGTGTGCCGTCATCAACACCAGCTTCTGACCAGCTACGCGATCAAGCACCGGATGCGTGTAATCCTCGCGAACGGTCGTTTTCAACGCGTCAATTGCAGTGTTTCCTGTCACGTAGATGCTCTTTTCCGGCTTTGCTTCGCGACGAAGGTTGTCAGCCGATCCATTAGTCGGGGAGAAGTGAAGGTCAGCCATGACACCTGTCAGCTGACGATTCATCTCTTCCGGGAACGGCGAGTACTTGTCCCATGTGCGCAAGCCCGCTTCCACGTGACCAATTGCTACCTGGTTGTAAAAAGCAGCCAGACTCGCCACAAAAGTGGTTGTCGTATCCCCGTGTACGAGGACGATGTCCGGTTTTACTTCCTTCATTGTTTCATCCAGGCTCTCCAATGCGCGAGTGGTCACACCCACCAGCGTTTGGCGATCCTTCATGATGTTCAAGTCAATGTCTGGTTGAATATCAAAAATGTCCAAAACCTGATCGAGCATTTGACGATGTTGGGCCGTCACGCAAACGACAGATTCGATCTGTTCGCTGTACTTGTTCAATTCATGGACAAGCGGTGCCATTTTGATCGCTTCCGGACGTGTGCCGAATACCGTCATTACTTTTACAGTTTTCATCCGTTTTTCCCTCTCCGACTACTTCGTGCCGTACAAGCGGTCACCCGCATCGCCCAAGCCTGGCACGATGTATCCATGGTCGTTTAAATATTCATCAACAGCTGCTACATAGATATCTACATCAGGATGCTCGTCCTGAACCAGCTTGATGCCTTCTGGAGCAGCGATGAGGCACATCAGTTTCAAGTTTTTCGCTCCACGTTTTTTCAAAGCAGTAAGAGCGGCAACAGCAGAGCCACCAGTCGCCAGCATTGGGTCAGTTACGATCAACTCACGCTCAGCAACATCGGATGGCAGCTTCACATAATACTCAACAGGCTGCAGGGTTTCCGGATCACGGTAAAGACCTACGTGTCCTACTTTGGCAGCAGGGATCAGCCTCATCAGGCCATCCACCATACCAAGACCAGCACGAAGAATCGGTACCAACCCTACTTTTTTACCAGCAATTACATTCGACTGACAGGTAGCCACTGGCGTTTCGATAGTAGTTTCCTCCAACGGCATATCACGGGTAATTTCATAGCCCATCAGAGTAGTCACTTCATCTACCAGTTCGCGAAATTCCTTGGTCCCTGTATTCTTGTCACGAATATACGTAACTTTATGCTGAATCAGCGGATGGTCAAACACATATACACGGCTCATGTCATTTCCTCCGTTTCCCTATCAATACATCCTTTCTATAATAGCTGGTGAGAGTGGTGCCGTCAATTTGCCTAATCTTCGTACTTTTTCACATCCTTGATCCCTAACGACAGCCGCGAAGTGGAAAAAAAGCAGACCCGTATGGGGAATTTCCACCGGGTCTGCTTCACGTTGCCTTGCTTAGATATTCAAGCCTTCGTACATCGGGAAGCGTTGGCACAAAGCTGCCACACGTTGGCGTGCTTCCTCGTGCTTCGCAGCATCCTCTGGATTTTTCAATGTCAGAGCGATAATCGCTGCTACTTCTTTCATTGCTTCCTCATCAAAACCGCGGCTTGTAACTGCTGGCGTACCCATGCGGACACCGCTTGTAACAAACGGGCTTTGTGTATCGTAAGGAATCGTATTTTTGTTCGTAGTAATGCTTACTTCGTCCAGCAGATGTTCAGCCACTTTACCTGTCAGGCCGATTTTGCTTACATCAACCAATACGAGGTGGTTATCCGTTCCGCCGGAAACTAGCGTCAGACCTTCAGCAGTCAGTGCCTCAGCAAACGCACGCGCATTCTTGATGATGCGATTTGCATAATCCTTGAATTCTGGTTGCAGGTTTTCACCGAAGGCAACCGCTTTTGCTGCGATCACATGCATCAACGGACCACCTTGAACGCCTGGGAATACGGATTTGTCGATGCCTTTCGCGAATTCTTCCTTGCACAAAATCAAACCGCCACGCGGTCCACGCAGAGTCTTGTGCGTCGTAGAAGTAACGAAATGTGCATGCGGTACTGGGTTTGGATGCAGACCTGCCGCAACCAGACCAGCGATGTGCGCCATATCCACCATGAAGTACGCGCCCACCTCATCCGCGATCTCACGGAACTTGGCAAAATCAATCGTACGCGGATAGGCACTCGCCCCACAAACGATCAGTTTTGGCTTGTGCTCCAATGCTTTTGCACGAACAACTTCATAGTTGATCAGGTGCGTATCTTCGTCTACACCGTAATCAACGAAATTGTACAGAGTACCGGAGAAGTTTACTGCGCTACCATGCGTCAAGTGACCACCGTGGGACAGGTTCATTCCCAATACGGTGTCTCCTGGCTGAAGAATCGTGAAGTATACAGCCATGTTCGCCTGAGCGCCGGAGTGTGGTTGTACGTTTGCATGCTCAGCGCCAAAAATTTCTTTTACGCGGTCACGCGCGATGTTTTCCACGATATCCACATACTCGCAACCACCGTAATAGCGACGGCCTGGGTATCCTTCTGCGTATTTGTTCGTCAAAACGGTTCCCATTGCTTCCATGACTGCGCGGCTTACGAAGTTTTCAGAAGCGATCAGCTCAATCTTGTCGCGTTGTCTTCCGAGCTCCAGTTGAATGGCTTCCAATACTTGCGGGTCTTGTTTACGCAAAAAATCTAGCATAGTAGTTTCTCCTCCTCTTTTATGTGCAGCTTTCATTTGGTGGTGTCTTCTCATAAACGGCGCGCGGTCCACCAATCAGCTTGGGACGTGTGCGCGCTGCTGTAACATGTGCTTGTCCAACAAGACGCTGCTTCGGACGTACCGGTACTGCCACATGCTTCAGATGCATACCGATCAGCGTATGACCGATATCTATGCCTGCATGCGCGCGAATTTGCTCCACAACGGCTGCATCCATGAACTGTGTAAACGCATGCGCAGCCATAGAGCCTCCAGCAGTCGGAACAGGAACAACCGAGACCTCTTCCAGTCCGTATCGCAATGCAACCTCGCGCTCGACGACCAGGGCCCTGTTCAAATGTTCACAACATTGAAAGGCCACAGCAAAGCCGCGCTTCTCTACAACAGACTGGATCCCGCGATACAGAGCCTTCGCTACATCTTGGCTGCCAGCTTTTCCAATATGCTCCCCGAGCACCTCGCTGGTACTGCACCCAATCACCATGAGTTGTCCTGCTGCAAGCTCTGCCAAATCGGCTACTTCCTCGACAATTTCATTGATTTGTTTTTCGATAGCGGATACATCCACTTACTTCACTCCCGCATGCTTCGCTTCAATTTGGGAAATCTTTTCTACACGGCGCTCGTGGCGACCACCTTGAAACTCTGTTTCCAACCAAATTTTCACGATATCAAGCGCAAGACCCGGTCCAATAACTCGCTCACCCATCGCCAACACATTGGTGTTGTTATGCTCACGAGTAGCGCGTGCGGAAAACGTATCATGCACAAGTGCACAACGGATGCCTGGAACCTTGTTGGCTGCGATCGACATGCCGATACCTGTTCCGCAAACGAGAATGCCTCGATCAAATTCCCCCGCTGCCACCTTTTCCGCTACTGGCAAAGCATAATCGGGATAATCAACCGATTCCTCGCAGGTGCAGCCGAAGTCTTCCGTTTGGATGTTCATGGAGGCCAGCAGAGTCTTGATCTCCTCTTTTAGCTTGTATCCACCGTGATCAGCAGCAAGTGCTACTTTCATCTGTCATCCCTCGCTTGTCTCATAATCTTCGTCTAGTATACATCAAAAAACAATAAGTAAAAAGTGAACATTTTTATCAAGTCACTAAAAAATCGTTCGTACTCTCACAAAAAACAAGGTCCTGGCTATACACCAGCACCCTATTCATCCACTGATTTACGAAGACCTGGGTCCTTGAGCATCAATGAAAGCCTTTCCAGTGACTCTTCGATTTCTTCGGCACACCTGCGATAATCCATCAGTGATCCCCCATACGGATCAGCAATATCACTAAAGCCTTCTATCCCCACGAACTCTTGTAGGGTATGCACTTTTTCAGCGGCTGAGGGGAAATACGTCAAGATCGCGCGCTTGTGACCGTGCGTCATCGTCAAAATGACATCAGACCATTCAATCAACCCATCATCTACCTTGCTGGCCTTATGATCGTGGGCAATTCCTCGCTCTTCTAATACTTGTTTGGCGTGCAAGGAGGCATCCTGACCAGCAAATGCCGCCACTCCGGCTGAGCGTATTTCAAGCCCCTGTCCGTCTGTCTTCGCACGGAACATCGCTTCTGCCATTGGGCTTCGGCACGTATTTCCCGTACAGACGAAAAGTATCCGTTTCACGTATGGTTCCTCCTCTCCTGTTAATAAGCCCGGTTATATCATAAATTTTAACCCAAAACCAAACAAAATAAGTCCACCTATTAATTCGCTGTAATCCCCAAGCCACCCTCCCACACTCCTGCCTAACATTAAACCGAAGTAAGACATCGTGGCACCCATTACTCCAAACAGGGCGATGGCCAAAATTCTATTGACCTCGATCAAGCCGAACGAGAAACCGACGGTGAAAGCATCCAGGCTGACACTAAATGCGAAGAGCATAAGTCCGAACCCTTTTGTCTTCAACACACTTTTTTGATCCCCTTGAACGAAGCCATTCCATAACATATGCAAGCCGATGATCATCAGGACCCCGCCGCCAATAAACACGGCTATATCTCCAATCAAATCGGACAAATACGCTCCAACGACAATCCCGATGATCGGCATCATAATGTGAAACAGTCCGATGGTGATACTTACTTTGATAATCTCTCGTAACCGAATCCCAACCATCCCTACGCCAATTCCCAACGAAAAGGCATCCATACTTAAGGCGAAAGCAATAATGAGCAACGTCAAAAATTGCCCCCATTGGAATAACACCTGATCCAAGCAGCTCCCCTCCCGTCTCTTCACCTTATGCGGACAAGGGGGAGTTTAGGACAGGTTTACACGGACAAGACGCGGCCTCCAGCAGCCTTTTCCAAGCGATTCATCACGGCCATACCCAACCCGTTTCGCGGGAAAGTCTCGCCGACAATATACTGTACTTCTTGATCGTCGAATTCTCGCAGCACTGCATATAGCTGTTGGGCAACCGCTTCGAGATCCGCTTGTGATCCAACCACAAGAACGACATCTGCCGCCGCGTGGCTTTTCCAAAAGGGCGCTGTTTCTTCCGTTGCCAGCACACCCGTTTTTTGACCGTGCTGCTTCGCCTGTTGCAGCATGTCTTCCATTTTTGCCCGAACTTTTTCACTCTCTCCTGATACTAGCCACATTTCCCCTTCCGGAGCGTAATGCGTATATTTCATCCCCGGAGAGCGCGGTGCCTCGGCTGCTCCCACTTGAAAAGAAGGGTCGAGCTCCACATAGCCAATCACTGGTTCCATTTGCTCCCGTGTAATGCCGCCTGGACGCAGAATCATCGGGGGGTCCTGCGTCACATCAATAACAGTAGACTCTACCCCAACACCTGTTGCCCCACCATCGACCACTCCTGCTACGCGTCCATTCAAGTCAGCCAATACATGCGCCGCAGTCGTTGGACTCGGACGTCCGGAGCGATTGGCGCTCGGAGCTGCAATCGGTACACCCGCTTCCTTGATCAAAGCCATGGCAACCGGATGATCAGGCATGCGAACCCCGACTGAATCCAGCCCTGCCGTTACCAGCGACGCTACCTGATCGGTTTTAGGCAAAATGACCGTCAAGGGTCCAGGCCAAAACGCCTCCATCAGCTTTTTCCCTTTCTCTGGAACCTCACTTGCTACTGTGGACAACTGGTCCCACGCTCCAATATGTACAATCAGCGGATTATCGCTGGGTCTGCCTTTTGCTGTAAATATTTTTTCCACTGCTTCGTTTGATAATGCATTCGCTCCCAAACCGTAAACCGTCTCCGTGGGAAACGCCACAACTGCCCCTTCTCGAAGAAAACGGGCTGCATCCACAATCTGTGCACAACTATGCTGATTTTCCACATCGTTATCCACAGACCAGACTTTTGTCACAAAATTCATTTCCATCGTTAAAAAATCCTTTCTCTAGCTCGTTTCTTTGTAAGGAGTGCCTTAAGTATAGATGTGCACCAAAAAGTTTTCAACAGGCTGTGGGTAACCTGTGAATAACTTTTCTGAACAGCGTGGAAAAAAGAGCATTGTTACCTTTTTTTAACTTTATCCGTCATAGCCTTGTAGTAGAATGAACACGAAAACAAAACAATAACTTTCCCTTTATCGAAAGGACCGTGAATGAAATGTCATCTTTTAAATCTTTAGCTTCCAGCCTGCTTGGCACAGCTGTATTGTTAACAGCCGTTGCTGCTCCAGTATTTGCAGCACCCGCTTCACCCGCAACCTCCACAAAGCCTGCTGTGCAAGCACCAAAGCCACAAGCTAACGGTGTCGTGTTCACACCAAAAACCATTACGGTCGATACGAAAGAATTTCAAGGTAAAGTATCCATCCCAGTCATTAGCGGGATGAAGGATAAAGCTTTTGAAGCAAAACTGAACGCTACGCTGCTGAAAGAAGCACAAACAGGCCTGGCAGAAGGACAAAAAGCCGGCAAAGAAGATGCGGCAGACGCGAAAAAGAACGGCTGGGAGCTACGCCCTCATGCACTCGACATCTCCTATGAGGTACACAATGCTGGCAAGCTCGTTTCTTTCTCCGTACAGACATACATTTATACAGGCGGAGCACATGGCATGACGGATGTTACGTATTACACCATCGATAATCAGGCCAAGGCAAAACAACTGAAGCTGGCTGACCTGTTCCAGCCTGGCTATGACTACCGTACTATTCTCAATCAAATCATTACACAACAAATCAAAGCAGAGACTCAGGCGGATGGCTTTAACCCTTATGATGCATTCGAGGGCATCAGAGAGGATCAAGGCTTCTCTTTTAAAGACGGCAACCTGGTTATCCATTTTGGTCAATATGAAATTGCCGCTTATGCAGCAGGAATGCCAGAGTTCACGATCCCTGCTCATCGTTACCAAAGTCTGTTGAAGCCTGAGATCCGTGAGGCTTTGTTCAAAAAGTAATAGTGGCAATTCAAAACGACACCTGCACGTGCGGCGGGTGTCGTTTTTATGTCCGGCTAGGAGAGCCAGCCCTCGATTTTTTCCCATAAGTAAAATCGCACTTCTACTTCAGGAGCAGAGGCCGTTACTTCTTCTTCTTTTTCTACCTCTTCGGTTTCTTCTACCTCTACCTTCATTTGCTCGGCATCCACTTTATTTGTTTCGGATTTCAACCCTACTTCGTTCTCTTCCAAAGGGAAGACCGCTACTTCCTTTTCCTCGGATACAGCTACTGTCGTTTGCTCAGATTGTTCCGGCTCCGGAGTTGGCTTGGCTTGTACAGCGTCGCCATTGGACATGTCAATAAAGCAGAGCGGCGGGAACAGGACACACCACCAGTTTTGACCTTTTGCCTCTCCAATTTGTACACGGACTGCTCGGTAATTACCCGCAGGATACACATAGGAGCCGTACAGCTTCGTTGGAAAAGGAACTTCGCCGAAATCGACTACTGCTTTGTATGAAAAACCGCGTTCCTTGATCGTCTTGTCTACCACTTGTTGAAGGACAGGCAATTGTGATTGAATCACTTGCTCTGCTTCCGCCAAAGTCTCGATATCGTCCGCCCACGTATTCATTTGAGCGATAATCGCATCTCTGACTTCGCGCTTTAACCATTGATCTTGGACCGAATCGCTGTTCGCAATAATGCGCAAACGAACGGATTCTTGAGGGATCGGCCCATTATCCAACACATTGGCCGAAGTAAGCTGCCCCTCCCAGCTCATCATAAGCATAAACAGGCTAAATGCCATTAACAACATCCGTTTCATCGTTATCCGTCTCCCTCTCTACTGATCTTCTCTCTTTAGCAATCAGTATGGACGGATTCACACGATTTCAAACATTCATTCCTATGTAAAAAAGGCGAGACGAGCCAGTGCTATCGTCTCACTCCGATAACAACCCGCTCGATCCCCGCCAAGTCTGGAACAATCTCTACCTCATTCATGACGCCAGATGCCCTCATCAATGCCGCTACATCCCCAGCCTGATAAATGCCTACCTCAAACGCTACGACCGCTCTTTCTTTCAATAGATTCGGCAGCGCGTCACACAAGCGACGATAGCAATCCAGACCATCTTCGCCGCCATCCAAAGCCAAGCGAGGCTCGTGTACGCGCACCTCATCGTCCAGCTCCTCGACATCGCGACTCGGGATATAAGGTGGATTGGATACGAGGATGTCTACCTTTTCGCCAGCTTCCAAAAGCGGCTGCACCAAATCCCCTTGTAGAAAGCGGACATCCGCACCAAGATGACTTGCATTTTCCCGAGCAATTGCCGTTGCCTCAGGAGACAGGTCCACCGTAGTTACACGCCATTGCGGTTTTTCTAGCGCTAGCGTAATACAGATGGCTCCACTCCCTGTGCCGATATCCACCACCGCTAGCTCTTCGCTCTCAGGCCAGAGCTTTGTAGCGGCAGCCAGCACTTGCTCCACCAGTATTTCCGTTTCTGGTCTTGGGATCAGCACCCCTGGTCGCACCGTAAAAGGACGCCCGTAAAACTCCTGTTCGCCAAACATGTATTGCAATGGCTCGTTATTCGCCCTGCGCACGCACAGTCCGTCCAGCTTCACTAATGTTTCTGCATCGATTGAATCCGTCATCGCCATTAAAAAGCGCGTCCGATCCCAGTCGAGACAATGACGAATCATTAGCTCCGCTTCGAACAAAGGATCCTTTGTCCCTTTTTCCCGCAAAAAGGAAGAAGCCCGTAATAGGGCTTCTCGAATCGTCGTGACATCAGACCAATCAAGCTGAGTGTGCATGGCTTTTCAAAAGCTCCGTTTGTTCATGCAGGATCAGGTTGTCGATCACTTCATCCAATTCGCCTTCCAATACCGATTCCAATCGGTGCAGGGTCAGACCGATGCGGTGGTCAGTCACGCGGCTTTGTGGATAGTTGTACGTGCGGATGCGCTCGCTTCGGTCACCAGTACCCACCAAGCTTTTGCGCGTAGCATCTGCTTCCGCATTTTGTTGTTGCATATAGAAATCATACAGACGAGCGCGTAATACACGCAGCGCTTTGTCTTTGTTGGAATGCTGGGATTTCTCGTCCTGACAAGAAACCATGATCCCTGTAGGAATATGCGTTACGCGCACCGCAGACTTGGTCGTGTTAACGCTCTGACCGCCCGCACCACTGGAGCAGAACGTATCGATGCGGATATCTTTTTCGTGTACTTCCACTTCCACGTCTTCTGCTTCTGGCAGAACCAGTACGGTCGCAGTAGAAGTATGGATGCGTCCGCCGGACTCAGTAGCCGGGATACGTTGCACACGATGGGCGCCGCTTTCGAATTTCATTTTGCTGTAGGCACCACGACCAGACAGCGAGAAAACAATTTCCTTGTATCCGCCGATATCGGTTGGACTTGCCTCCAGCACTTCAATTTTAAAAGCGTTGCGCTCCGCAAAACGTGTGTACATACGGAACAGTACCGCTGCAAATAGTGCAGCTTCATCGCCACCCGCAGCACCGCGGATTTCTACAATCACGTTTTTCTCATCGTTCGGGTCTTTTGGAAGCAACAGGATCTTCAAGCGATCTTCCAGTTGTTCCTTGCGTGCTGACAATTCGTTGAGTTCGAGCTTGACCATCTCACGCATCTCGTCATCCAGCTTCTCTTCCAGCATCGCTTTGGCGTCATCGATTTGACTCACCACTGATTTATATTCACGGTATGTCGTTACCGTCTCTTCCAACGAAGATTGTTCCTTGGACAGTTCACGCAAGCGTTTTGTATCACTAATGACGTCGGGGTCACATAGGAGGTTGGTTACTTCTTCAAAACGCTCTTCGACTGCAGATAAGCGTGTAAACATTTTTATTTCACCCCATCGCAAAGAATAATAGCCTTTTGGCGCAGGCGAAGCCTTGGTAGCATGTATGTTAGATATGAATTGCGATAAAATGCTATCTACCATAAAAACGGTTATAACAGATAAATTATAGGAGGAATGGCGCAAGAAGTCAAAGTGCATTATAACTGGAAATGTTTTACCGATGCCAAACAGGCCCGGCAATGCCGAGCCTTGCTACATACGTCCTGCTCACCTGTCAGCGATGGTAACCGTCATGCGAGGTTAAGTGAAAATCGTAACGCGGGAGTCTTTCCTGAAGAAGCGAAATCACCTGCTGTTCGATGGTTCGCGCTTGATTCGCAGTGATGTTATGCACAAGGTCAAGAGTAACATATGCATTGGCATCGCTGAGTGTGATGCGAGCGTTTTCCACACCTTTTACCGACATGGCCATTCTTTCCATATTGGTCACGTCGACTTGGGTATTACGTGAGTTCCAGTGGCCGATAACCATATTCGGATTCTGATTGCGCCCCATTAACGGGTCACGATCCGCAGGAACAGGCGCACGGCCTTGAAGTGTATTGCCGCTTTGATCCCCTCTGATCTTCATATTGTGCTGGGTATTCCTCGTATCCGTACTATAGCCCTGTTGCTTAGCCGTATTTCCCCCGCATCCGACAGTGAGGACAGTCGTAAGTACAACCAAGCCCAGAACGACACGCGGGCTGCGCAAAAGCCAATTTGGCTGTGTCCACATGAAAAAGCCACCTCCTGTTTTGCTTAGTCTGTGCATCGCCTTTTGGGCTCATGCACGGGACAAACAGGGGGTGGCTTATGCTTTCTTTATTCGGCAACTGGAGGGGTATAGTAATGCTTGCGACAGACGCTGCTGTATGTATCATTTCCAGCAATTTCAATCGTCTCCCCAGAGTAGACGGGTTGTCCATTTTTGAACTTGAGAATATGTGTCGCCTTTTTATTGCAGTACACACAAACTGTTTTAATTTCTTCTACTTTGTCTGCCTCGCATAAAAGGGCGGCGCTGCCAGGGAAGAGCTCATTCTTGAAGTTTTTCAACAAGCCATAGACGATTACAGGGATTCCCAGCTTGTCTACGATCCTGACGAGCTGATCTACATGGTGGCGGCTGATGAACTGAGCCTCGTCAACCAACACGCAATGCGGCTTGACTGATTCTGCCTCTACGATTTGGTACAAATCGGTCTCTTCGCTAATCGGAATCGCTTCTCGGCTAATCCCAACACGCGAAGCCACTTTTCCCACGCCATAGCGATCATCAACTGCTGGAGTAAACACTACTACTTTTTTCCCCGATTGCTCGTAGTTGTGGGCAACGGTCAATAATTGAATGGATTTGGAAGCATTCATCGCTCCATACCGAAAATATAGTTGTGCCACGTCTCTGTCTCCCTTTGCCTAAAAGTCGTTACTCAGTCTTTGCATGGCGGTCTTTTGCCTCCTGAAACAAGGCCATGACCAGCTTTCTTCTTTGTGCATGGTCCACACAAGGAAGCGGGTAGTCGAAGCCAATCCTGCAGCCTGCTTGCTCTTGGATATGCTCCGGCATGTCCCATGGTTTATGAATATATTGTAGAGGTACTTCACGCAATACGGGAAGATATTTTTTGACGAAAACACCGTCTGGATCAAACTTTTCCCCTTGCGTGACAGGATTAAAAATCCGAAAATACGGTTGCGCGTCGGTACCAGTCGAAGCACTCCACTGCCAGCCCCCGATGTTTGCCGCTTCATCGAAATCGATCAACTGCTGTGCGAAATAGGCCATTCCCCACCGCCAATCCACAAGCAAATCCTTTGTCAAAAAAGAAGCCGTAATCATCCGCAGCCGATTGTGCATCCATCCCGTTTCATTCAACTGCTTCATGGCAGCATCCACAATCGGGTAACCCGTTTCCCCTTGACACCAGCGGGCAAACAAATCCTTCCTGTTTTCCCAAGCGACCTCTTCAAATTGCGGCAGGTAAGCATGGGCAGTCGTGTGCGGATGGAAAAAAAGCACCTGCTGATAAAATTCTCTCCAAATAAGTTCCGTCAGAAAAGCTTCGATCGAGGTAACCTGCTCACCCCGCGCATCGGAAAGCACTTCCTGTACGCAATGATACACCGTCCGTATAGACAAAGTACCTGCATTTAGGGCAAAAGACAGCCGGGAGGTCGCATTCACTCCTGGCATGTCACGTTGTTCTTTATACGTATAAATGTCACCATCTAAAAATTGCTGCAATCGTTGACGTGCGGCTCGCTCCCCGAACTGCTTCATTTCCCACTCAGTGCCAAACGGTCGGTTGCGTCCGAAATCTTCCACAGTAGGAACAGGCTCACTCGGCAACTCCTTCAACCGATCAAATAGATTCCAGCTCGTCGGTTGAGGGAATGGACGGTCTTTGGGCAACGTCTGCCAAACGCGGCGATAAGGCGTAAAAACCGCATATGGTGTCCGCTGCTTCGTCATAATTTCCCCCGGCTCATGCAAAACCAAATCCTTGCATGCATGCACAAATACGCCGTGACTGCTCAACACTTCTGACACGAGCTCGTCTCGCTTGCGAGCGTCTGGCGTATAATCCCGATTGAAAAACAGCTTATTGGCACTCGTCTCTTCGGCTAATTGGCTAAGCACTTGCTGTGGTTCGCCGTGGCGAATCAAGAGACGACCTCCCAGTTGAACCAAAGCGTCGTCGAGTGCAGCTATCGCGGAAAAATGCGCATGAAGTCGCTTATCCCCTACAGCCGCAGAAAGACAAAGTAAATCCTCCACTATATAAACAGGAACAATCGGATCACCTGTGAGCATGGCTGCGTGCAGAGCAGCATGGTCGTGCAAGCGCAGATCCCGACGGAACCAGACTATGGCAGTCATCGCTTGTCCTCCCCTAAAAAATCAGTGCCAGAAAAAGACAAAACCAGGCAGATTGCTCTACCTGGTTGCTCCCATACATTCTGATTATTACAGATTGTATTTGCGTTTGAAACGGTCTACACGGCCGCCTGCATCAACGAATTTTTGTTTTCCTGTGAAGAAAGGATGGCAGTTGGAGCAGATCTCCACTTTCAACGCTTGTTTCACGGAACCGGATTCAAATTCGTTACCACATGCGCAGCTAACTGTTACTACGTTGTACTTAGGATGAATGTCTTGTTTCATCTCTTCTACACCTCTTTCCGCCCTGAATCGTTTGCCGAAACAGAGTTATATAAACACATATCAGATAGTAGCATGAAACACTGTTGAAATGCAACTGGTTGGCCGATTACGCCATGTTTTTCCTGCGCTGGAGTTGATCCGGAGGAATATGTGTAAACGAACCGATAACGACATCTGGCAGCTCCTGCTGATAAATTTCGATAGCTTGCTTCATGCCGAACACTTCGCCTTGCGCTTTTGGAATCATCGCCAAGTAGCTCTCTGGATCGATATTCAGATTTCGCAACTGGATCAGCTTAATGCCTGTTCTGCGGATGAACTCGATCATCGCTTCCATTTCCTCTTCGCGGTCAAACACACCAGGGAAGCACAAGTAGTTAATGGACGTATACACACCTTTGGATGCAGCGTATTCAGCAGAACGCGCTACATTTTCCAACGTGTAGTTGCGTGGGCGGTAGTAAGCATTATAGTGTTCGTCAATCGCACTGATAATACTCACGCGCATCAGATCAAGTCCGGCATCGACAATGCCTTTGATATGATCTGTCAAGCCAGCATTCGTATTGATGTTGATAAAGCCCATATCTGTCGTTTCCCTTACTCGACGCATAGCAGGAACAATAATGGAAGCCATCGTAGAAGGCTCACCTTCACAGCCCTGTCCGAAGCTGATGATGCTCTCCGGTGTCTTCAGGTGGTGCAGCATGACTTCCACCAGCTCGTCCTCTGTCGGCTTGAAGTTCATCCGCGTCTGCGGAGAAGGGAATCCACTGTCATCTGGTTGCTCGGAAATACAGCCGTAGCAACCGGCGTTACAGGTATAGGAAACAGGCAAGCTGCCTTCCCAGCGGTTGAAAAAGTTATTGGAGGCCGTCAAGCATTCGTACTCCAACGCACAGTGGGACAAGTGGTTCAAAATACGGTTTTGCGGAAACGTCTCCAACGTCTTTGCCACTCGCTGGCGCAGCTCATCCATCGGGAAGTTCAACGGGTCCCATTTGTAAATATCGTCACTTGCACGTCCCGTTACCCAGAAACGGTTATCCTTCCAGACGACTGCGGAGTAGCCAAACAGAGGCAGCTTGCTTTCCTTGTTCGTTTTCACGTAGCCTGGCAGCAAGAGCCTTGTAATGCCTTGTGGCACAAGTGCACCTACTGCTGTACAGCCATCCAACTTGACCATTTCACCTGTGTCGGGGTCCATTCCGATCGGCTCGGTGTCTGGCAAACTGACCAACGTCGATCCTTCCGGGAGCGGGATCAGTTCTTCTTCCAGAATTTCTGTCAATATATCTCCGTTACGAGCCACTGCAAAAAGACCTGGGTGGTCGTATACATTGCCTTTTTCATCTGCGTAAACTAAATACATGGGAAAATCGCCTCGCTTCTTTGCTTTGCCCATTGTATCGCATTGAAAAAGCAATGTAAATTGTATAGGGTTACCTGCCAAGATAGGGAAGTGGATTGATCGGCACATCATCCTGCCGCACTTCAAAGTGCAAATGGTAGCCCGTAGAGTTACCCGTTTGCCCCATGTATCCCAATATCTCACCTGCTTCTACGGTTTGACCAGGTGACACCAGCAACAGACGCATATGGGCATAAAAGGTTTGCAAGCCATCTCCGTGATCAATCACGACCATCCGCCCATACCCTGACCGATTGGCGCCAGCCTCCACAACCACTCCTGCTCTCGCTGCCAAAATCGGGGTCTTTGATTCATGTTCATTCCACAAATCCACACCCTTGTGTGTTTTTCCCCAACGTTCTCCAAATCCGCTTGTAATCGTTGCTTCTCTGACAGGCCAACTTAGACCGCCGCGAATCCTCGTGATGACTTGCCGACTTGCTGCATGAACGGCACTTCGCTTCTGCTCCGGGTCGTTGCCCAACATCGGATTGCCTTTTGCGATAGGGACATACACGACCTGTCCTACATACAGGTTGTCCGACAGCCATTTTAGCAGCGGGTTTCGTTCGATTAACGATTCCCGACTCACACCGTACCGCCTTGCTATGTAATCCAGTGTTTCTCCTTTTTTCACCATATGTCCGACTTCATCACGCTTGATGATCAGCTTCATGCCCACGCTTACCAGATGGGGATTCGTAATGCTATTCGCTTCTACCAGGTTTTTTAGAGAAAGGCCGTATCGCTGGGCAATACCAGATAGCGTATCTCCTTGCCGAACAGCGTACACCACTGAATTTCCTTTCGTTGCTGGTGCAGGTGAAGTCAGACTGGCATAGGGATTAAACGCTTGAAATAGCGCTTGCTCCACGACTGCTTGTTTCGCTTCCATCTGTGACTCCACCGGAGCGCTAACTTGCACGTACTCCACTAAGCATCTCCTCCTTCTTTTCCAGCTCCCTTCCTAACGGTATGCCAACGCCACAAAAAAAATGACGGTGAGTCATCATGAACTCACCGTCGTGCTAGCTGCTTTCCCTCTTCCCTGTTGCTTAGACTCAAGGGTTTGCAAAAATTCTTCATTTGTTTTTGTATCTGCCAACTTTTTAATAAAGGAGTCGACAAACTCATTTGTTTCATTCATGTTTTTCCGGATCATCCACAGCTTATCCAGCTCTTCTTTGGTGAGCAGAAGCTCTTCGCGGCGCGTACCCGAACGGCGGATATCGATCGCCGGGAAAATCCTGCGCTCCGCCAGCTTGCGATCCAAATGAAGCTCCATGTTTCCGGTTCCTTTGAACTCCTCGTAAATCACATCGTCCATACGGGAGCCGGTCTCAACCAAAGCAGTCGCCAAAATGGTCAAGCTGCCGCCTTCTTCAATATTGCGTGCTGAACCAAAAAAGCGCTTCGGACGATGAAAGGCTGCCGGATCAATACCACCGGACAACGTTCGACCACTTGGAGGAATAACCAAGTTGTAAGCACGAGCGAGACGTGTAATGGAATCCAGCAGGATCACCACGTCTTTTTTGTGCTCAACCAATCGCTTTGCACGCTCCAAGACAAGCTCAGCAACTTTGATGTGATTCTCAGGCAACTCGTCAAAAGTCGAGGCAACTACCTCTCCTTTGACAGATCGCTGCATATCCGTCACCTCTTCCGGGCGCTCATCAATGAGCAAGACAAACAAGTGGATATCCGGGCGGCTTTCGGTAATGCTGTTGGCAATTTCTTTGATCAGCATGGTTTTCCCCGCTTTTGGCGGAGCCACAATCAATCCACGCTGACCCAGTCCAACAGGAGAGAGAAGATCCATCAGGCGAGTGGAAACACGTGTAGGGGCTGTCTCCAGTACGAGCTTGGTTTGGGGATACAACGGTGTCAAAGCGGGGAAATGAAGACGCTCTGCGGCTGTCTCAGGGTCTTCTCCGTTCACAGCCTCTACTTGAAGGAGCCCAAAATAACGTTCATTCTCCTTCGGTGGTCTTGCTTTTCCTGATACCACATCCCCCATCCGCAGATCAAAACGGCGAATCTGCGACTGGGAAATGTAGATATCTTCTGAGCTGGGGAGATAGTTAATGGGGCGGAGGAAGCCGTATCCCTCCGGCAATATTTCGAGAACCCCCTCCATAAACATGAGACCATCCCGCTCCGCTCGTGCCCGAAGAATCGCGAAAATCAATTCCTTCTTCTTCAGTTGGGAGTAGTACGGAATATGGTATTCCTTGGCCAACTTATAGAGGTCGGTCAGCTTCTTTTCTTCTAGTTCAGAAAGTAACATACATCCACCACTCTTTATTTACTCTTGAAAAAACCTAGCTCAACAAATAGATGCGAAAATGATTTTCTTACAAACCTTTCATCGGCTTGCGTTCCAAGCGGTGGTTCCCTTCAATGAAGCGTACCGTTCCGGTTTTTGCACGCATAACAACGGAATTGGTCGTCGCACGAGTTCCTTGGAAGCGAACCCCTTTGAGCAACTCGCCATCCGTTACACCTGTCGCTGCAAAAATAGCGTCATCACCTTTGACCAAATCATCCATGAACAGTACTTGATGAGGGTTCGTCAATCCCATTTTGACACAGCGTTTAATCTCATCTTCATTTTGTGGCAAGAGCTTGCCCTGAATTTCTCCCCCGAGGCATTTCAAGGCAACTGCTGCCAGAACACCTTCAGGAGCTCCTCCAGAACCGAACAAAATGTCTACACCTGTATCCGGGAAAGCGGTATTGATCGCAGCCGCTACGTCTCCGTCAGAGATGAGGCGAATACGCGCCCCTGCCTCACGAATCTCGTGGATCACCTTGGAGTGGCGATCACGGTCAAGTACAATAGCGACCAAATCGCTGATATCTTTCCCTTGTGCCTGTGCTACCGCCTTCAGGTTATCGCGAACCGGTGCGTTGATATCGACCTTGCCGACTGCTTTAGGCCCTACTGCCATTTTCTCCATATACATGTCAGGAGCATGCAACAAATTTCCGCGGTCTGCGATAGCAATGACCGAAATCGCTCCCCACGTACCTTTTGCAAGGATATTTGTTCCCTCCAAAGGGTCTACAGCCACATCGACTGCTGGAGCCACTCCCTGGCCCAGACGCTCACCGATGTAAAGCATTGGCGCTTCGTCCATTTCGCCCTCGCCAATTACTACGACGCCATCCATCGGCACTTTCATAAATTCATTGCGCATTGCGGTCGTTGCCGCATCGTCAGCCTCATCTTTTTTTCCGAGACCCATCCAACTGGCAGAAGCCAAAGCAGCGGCTTCAGTCACACGTACCAATTCAAGTGTTAAACTGCGTTCCATTCTGGAAGACTCCTCTCCTGGTGATTGGTTAACGCTGGTGGTTTTCCATGCTTTGCAGGCCCACACGAGTAATGTCGGCCCCCAAGGCTTGCAACTTGCCCACCAGGTTTTCGTAGCCACGATCTATATGTTCGAGTCCTTCTAATTCTGTCGTGCCGTTCGTTGCCAGGCCGGCAATGAACAAAGCTGCTCCCGCACGCAAATCTGAAGCGACCACCTTGGCACCATTCAGTTTGCTTCCGCCTTCGATGACAGCCGATCTTCCTTCAATCTTCAAGGAAGCTCCCATACGGCGCAGTTCATCTACATGTCGAAAACGCGAGCTGTAAATATTGTCCGTCACGATGCTTGAGCCTTTGGCAAGAGTCAGCAAGGTCGTGATCGGCTGCTGGAGATCCGTTGGAAAACCCGGATACGGACTCGTTTTCACATCGATTGATCGATAAGAATCATGTCCGATGACTTGAATACTGTCATCCTGCTCTACCACGTGCACACCAATTTCGCGCAGCTTGGCCGTTACAGACTCCAAATGTTTCGGTATAACATTCTCCACCATCACATTGCCGTTCGTTGCTGCTGCCGCAATCATGTACGTCCCCGCTTCGATTCGATCGGGGATAATCGTATGACGGCATCCGCGCAAGCGTTCGACGCCTTGAATGCGGATCATATCCGTTCCTGCCCCTTTGATGTTTGCTCCCATATTGTTGAGCAAGGTTGCTACATCGACGATTTCAGGCTCACGGGCAGCGTTTTCAATAATGGTCACACCGTCTGCTTTGGCAGCAGCCAGCATGATGTTAATGGTCGCACCAACACTGACCAGATCGAGATAAATTCGCGCACCCTGCAAACGTCCATTTTGGGCACGGATAGTCATGACGCCGTTTTTGTTCTCCACTTCGGCGCCCATCGCTTCAAAGCCTTTGATATGCAAATCTACTGGACGCGGGCCCAAATCACAGCCACCTGGCAAGCCTACCTGGGCTTCACCGAACTTGGCGAGCAAAGCTCCCCACAAATAGTACGAGGCACGAAGCTTTTTGATGCGACCATTTGGCATGAGCATCAGCCTCATACTGCGTCCGTCTACTTCCATCCAATCTTCTTCGAACAGCACGTCAGCTCCCATTTCCTGCAAGAGCTCGTGATAAATACCTACATCCTGAATACGGGGGAGATTCTCAATAACAACGGGTCCATCTGCCAGCAACGCTGCTGGAATGAGTGCGACCGCGCTGTTTTTTGCTCCGCTGATGGTCACCGTCCCCGCGAGCGGTTTTCCACCGTTGATGATCAGCTTATCCATGCTTTGCTCTCCTCAGGCGTAATCGGGAAAGAAGCACCTTCCCCAATGGAAAAGGTGCTTGGACTTTCAACACGTGTCCTTATTTTTGCATGCTTGCCCAGTCAGCGAGGAATTTCTCCAAGCCACTGTCTGTCAGTGGGTGGGCAATGAGTTGTTTGAAGACTTTCGCTGGAATGGTAGCGAAGTGAGAACCACGGCGGGCTGCCTCCGTTACGTGAACAGGGTGGCGCACAGATGCCGCAATGATTTCGGTGTCGATACCGTGAACAGAAAAGATTTCTGCAATATCTTCGATCAATTGCATACCATCTTGACCAATATCATCCAAGCGTCCCAGGAACGGAGACACGAAGCTCGCACCTGCGCGCGCAGCCAAAAGTGCCTGGTTCGCGGAGAACACCAGTGTTACGTTTGTTCTGATTTTGCGCTTGGCAAAATACTTGGTTGCCTTCAAACCTTCTGCGGTCATTGGCAGCTTGATAACGATGTTTTTCGAGAGAGCAGCGAGCTTCTCTCCCTCTTCGATCATGCCTTTTGCATCGGTACTGATGACTTCGGCACTGATCGGACCGTCAACAATATCGAGAATTTCTTTCAGGGTTTCAACAAAATCGCGTCCTTCTTTGGCAACCAGAGACGGATTTGTCGTTACGCCCGCCAGAACTCCCCATTCGTGAATCTCGCGAATTTCTTCAACGTTTGCTGTATCGATCAAAAAACGCATGATTATCCTCCCAGTTACGCGCGGTTGCTGCTTCCGAACAGGCGCATTTTTCCTTTGACTACTTCCTTGATCGCATCGCGAGCAGGGCCCAGGTATTTGCGTGGGTCGATCTCATTCGGCTTGGCAGCCAGCACTTTGCGAACTGTTTCCGTGCATGCGACTTGGCTTTCTGTATTTACATTGATTTTTCCTACGCCCAAACGGATGGATTCGATAATCGCTTCGTCTGGTACGCCGGAACCACCGTGAAGAACGATCGGCGCTCCAATATTGCTCGCTACTTTTTCGATAATGTCGTAGCGGATTTTTGGAACTCCTTTGTACATACCGTGTGCTGTACCTACAGCAATCGCTACGTAGTCTACTTTTGTTTCTTCCCAAAAGCGGATTGCTTCCTCAGGATTTGCCAGAGTGGCATCTTCCTCGTCAACAGACAAGTCGTCTTCCACCCCGCCGATGGTACCGAGTTCACCTTCTACCGATACGCCAACAGCGTGAGCAGCCTCTACAACCTGTTTGGTCAGGCGAAGGTTATCTTCAAACGAATGATGGGAACCATCGAACATAACAGAAGAGAACCCAGCACGAATGCACTTCATTACCATGTCAAAATTGCTACCATGGTCAAGATGCAAAGCAACAGGAACTCCTGCTCGTTCAGCAGCCACTTTTGCAATCGCTACTGTATAATCGATCCCCATGTATTTCAATGCACCCTCAGAAACACCAAAGATCACAGGCGATTTTTCTTCCATCGCAGCTTCCGTAATCGCTTGAGTAAACTCCAGATTGTTCAGGTTAAATTGTCCGACGGCGTATTTATGCTTTTTGACGTCTTCGGTAAAAGCGGTCATAGGTACCAGTGGCATTTTGTAAATCCTCCTCTAGCAGACTTCAGTCATGTGGCTTATTATACCACAGACAAGCATTTGTTAACAGGGACGCTTGTACCCTGACCTTTGCAGTCTGTTTCTAACAAGCTAATTGCTGATGTACTGCCATTCGTAGTTCATCGATATCAAAAGGCTTTGTAAAATGAGTCAATGCTCCCAGTTGTGTTGCTTCTTTGATCATGTCCAGCTCTCCGTAAGCTGTCATCATGATGACTTTGATTTCCTGATTGATCTTCTTGATGTGTTTCAAGATCTCAATACCATCCATCCCAGGGATCTTCATGTCGAGGATAACCAAATCTGGTGATTCTTTTTCCACGATTTCCAATGCCATTTTCCCGTTTGCTGCCTGAAAGGTCTTGTACCCTTCTTTTCCCAGCACCTCATACAGTAAAATGCGAATCCCATACTGGTCATCCACAACCAGTACCTTTTTATCTTGTTTGTCGAACAATCTGATTCCCCCCTGACGAATGCGTTTTCTTAATTATTATGGGTTCGCCTAAAATCAGGAAACTCCTTCACCTTTTTTGCTAAACGTCAACTTAAAATTTCCCATGGGCCTCATTTCGAGTATAATGGAAAAACCAATTTCCCCTACACACAAGGAGCCAGATACTTACTATGGATGCTCTGTGGCTGATTTGCTTGTTAACATTTATTATCCATACGACAGAGACACTTACCTACGGAATCCGTTTTGCAGGGGTACAAACGGGCAGGATTGCTGTAGCGATGTCTTTGGTCGGGATCGTATTGCTCCTCTCCCGTACTTCCAACCTGATTCAAGGACCCTTTACTGGGGGATTGATGGATCAAGCTGCAATGGAACACTTTGATCCTAGCACGCATTTGCACGTAATTATTGCAGCGTCCTCGCTCGGAACCTTGGCGGCTATTGTACTGTTTCCCACTTTTGTCCAAATATCGAAACGAATGATCTCGCACTTGGAGATAGCTGGCTCGATTCCACAAATGATTCGCACGGCAGTTAGTGTCGATACCATCCGACGTGTCCACCACCATGTTCGGATTCCTAGCTGGCAAGCCATCTCTCGGTTTCGAATCAAAGGCGTTCCCAAACGATTACTGTTATTAAATGCATTTGGGACAGCCATCTACACAAGCAGCGTACTGTCCGTGTTGTACGCGACATTGCTAGCCCCCGATTACAAAGCAACCGTTTTGATGTCTTCCGGATTAATCAACGGTTTTGCCACGATTTTCATGACGATTCTGGTAGACCCGCAAATTGCCCTTTTGACAGAAAAAGCAATGCAAGGGAAAACCACGCAGCAATCGATTCGTGATATGTACCTGTGGCTGATGATCTCACGTTTTATCGGAACGATTTTGGCTCAATTCCTACTCATTCCCGCCGCCTACTGGGTAGCCTGGCTATCACCCTTGTTCCATTGATCTGCTTCTAAAAGCACAAGACGCACCTGCGAATACATCGCGGGTGCGTCTTTCTATTTATCGATCTATGTTATTTGTTCAGGGAAGCCTTCACGAAGTCACGGAACAGTGGCTGTGGACGGTTCGGACGGGATGTGAACTCTGGATGGAACTGTGTCGCTACATACCATGGATGTTCGGGAACTTCCACGATTTCAACCAGACGACCATCTGGAGTTGTACCCGCAAAACGCAAGCCCATTTGCGCCAATTGATCACGGTATTCGTTGTTCACTTCATAGCGATGACGATGACGTTCATAAACCAGAGTGCTTCCGTATGCAGCCTCAGTCAGCGTGCCTTCTTCCACTTTGGTTGGACCGAGGCCCAGACGCATTGTACCGCCCTTGTCCTCGATATCTTTTTGCTCTGGCAAAAGGTCAATCACCGGATACGCTGTATTCGGGTTGATCTCGGAGCTGTTTGCTCCATCCATACCCGCTACGTGGCGAGCGAACTCGATCACAGCGATTTGCATACCCAGGCAAATTCCGAGGAATGGCACTTTATTTTCACGAGCATAGCGCGTAGCGATGATTTTACCTTCGATACCACGATCGCCAAAGCCGCCTGGTACGAGGATACCATTTACATCACCGAGCAATTCGCCAACATTTTCTGGCGTAACTTCTTCCGCGTGCACCCATTTGATTTCTACTTTGGAGTCGTTCGCATAGCCACCATGGTACAGCGCTTCTGCTACGGACAAGTAAGCATCATGCAATTCTACATATTTACCAACAATTGCAATGGTAGTCGTTTTCGACAGGTTTTTGATTTTCGATACGAGCGATTTCCACTCTGTCATATCCGCATCCTGGCAAGTCAGCCCCAGGTGGCGGCATACGTAATCGTCCAATCCTTGTGCCTGCAATTGCAGTGGCACATCGTAAAGGCTATCAGCGTCTACACATTCCACTACCGCGTTCTTATCGATATCACAGAACAGAGCCAACTTGTCTTTCATTTCTTGTGTCATCGGTTGCTCCGTACGTGTCACGATCACATTTGGTTGAATACCCAAGCTGCGCAGTTCTTTCACGCTGTGTTGCGTAGGTTTGGTTTTCATTTCACCTGCTGCCTTGATATATGGTACCAGGGTTACGTGGATGTACATGACGTTTTCACGACCGATGTCACTTTTGATCTGGCGAATGGATTCAAGGAATGGCAAGCTCTCGATATCCCCAACAGTTCCACCGATCTCGGTAATCACTACATCTGCCCCGGTTTCGCGACCTGCACGGAAAATGCGATCTTTGATTTCGTTCGTGATGTGAGGAATTACTTGAACGGTTCCTCCCAAATAGTCGCCACGGCGTTCTTTGGCGATGACAGTCGAGTAAATTCTACCCGTCGTCATATTGGAGTTAGCGCTCAGGTTGATATCGATAAAGCGCTCATAGTGGCCCAAGTCCAGGTCTGTTTCCGCACCATCGTCCGTTACGAAAACTTCCCCGTGTTGATATGGACTCATCGTTCCCGGGTCAACGTTGATGTATGGGTCACACTTCTGAATGGTTACCTTCAGACCCCTATTTTTCAAGAGTCGGCCCAGAGAAGCCGCTGTAATTCCTTTTCCCAACGAGGATACAACCCCGCCTGTCACAAAAATATACTTCGTCATCGTTAACGTCCCCTCTTTCCCTCACCCTTAAGTTGTTATAAAAATCGAATGAAGACGGCTCCAAAAAAAAAGAAAAACAAAAGCGAGTCCTATCCCGTAAAGAAATGGGGTAGGGGCACTTTTGTTTTATAGTTTCCCATATTTGATCCTTCTTCATGTGAAGCCCAAGGAGTATTTTATCTGTCCCTTAAGCGGAAGTCAAGGATCTATTTCTCGTCTTCGTCGTCGAGCTCTTCGTCGGATTCCTCTTCCTCAAGCTCTTCGTCCTCTTCGAACATCTCATCTTCTTCGTCTTCGAGTTCTTCCTCGTCGATTTCTCCATCGATTTCTTCTTCTTCGATATCAGAATCTTCGTCGACGAATTCCTCTTCGTCCTCAAAGATGACAACATCGTCGTCTTCGTATTCTTCGACACCTTCGTCTTCGGTATCGTAATCGTCGAAGTCGTCTTCCGTGACGATTTTCTTCTTCTTCGTTCCGCCACCCTCTTGAGTTTCCTCCACGGTGTCAGTTGGGTACCAACGTTTCAATCCCCATACATTGTCACCAAGGCACACGAAACGGCCATCAATGTTAATTTCTGTGTATACTTGCGCGATGATTGCCATGAGTTGTTCATCAGTTAGCTTGCGCACTGCAACCAGTTCATTCATCAGCTCGCGGAAGTTGTAAGTGCGGTTAGTTTCACGCAAAATTTCATACGCAATGTCAACTAACGCCATCTCACTCAGTTTCTCGGAATCAATATGAGCAAACAATTGACTCACTCAGGGCACGTCCTTTCCATATGAAAACGATTGATTTGAATACTGACCCGGTGCCCTGTTCGGGGGACGCAGGCCTGTATAAGTCATTCATAAATGATATCGATTTCTTCGATTGTACAACGTACAACATAAGAAGGCTATCATACAGTATTCCTTATTTTAGACGAAAATGCAAGGCTTTCAAACAGGGGCTGACTAATTCTTGTCGACACCAAAACCAAAGACATCCCTCGGCAATCGTTACCGAGGGATTTGTCTTACATATTTCTGCGGTATTGGCCACCCACTTCATACAGGGCAGCACTGATTTGTCCAAGCGATGCTACTTTTACCGTCTCCATCAGCTCGGCAAAGATGTTCTCTCCCGCCATAGCCACTTCCTGCAGGCGCCGGAGTGCAGCCGCAGAAACATCCTTGTGGCGCTCCTGGAACGCACGGAGATTTATGATTTGCTGTTCTTTTTCCTCTTCGGTCGCGCGAGCCAATTCAATCTCGTAATCGTCCTCGGATGCATTCGGGTTAATGAACGTGTTCACCCCAATAATTGGCAGTTCACCCGTATGCTTTTTCATTTCGTAATACATGGACTCGTCTTGAATTTTGCCGCGCTGGTATTGAGTCTCCATTGCCCCCAGCACGCCTCCGCGAGAACTGATCCGCTCGAACTCTTGCATAACTGCCTCTTCTACCAGATCTGTCAGCTCATCGATGATGAATGCCCCTTGAAGCGGGTTCTCGTTTTTGGCGAGTCCCATTTCCTTGTTGATGATCATCTGAATCGCCATCGCCCGTCGCACAGAGTTCTCAGTCGGGGTTGTAATCGCTTCGTCGTATGCATTCGTATGGAGAGAATTACAGTTGTCGTATATCGCAATCAAGGCCTGCAAGGTCGTTCTGATGTCGTTGAAATCCATCTCCTGCGCGTGCAAGGAACGGCCGGACGTCTGAATGTGGTACTTCAGCTTTTGACTGCGGTCATTTGCACCATAACGATTTTTCATCACAGTTGCCCAAATCCGGCGAGCCACACGTCCAATCACGGTGTATTCCGGATCGAGACCATTGGAGAAGAAGAAGGACAGGTTCGGCGCAAAGTCATCGATGTTCATCCCACGGCTCAAATAATACTCGACATAAGTAAATCCGTTAGAGAGCGTAAACGCAAGCTGCGTAATCGGATTCGCCCCCGCCTCCGCAATATGATAGCCGGAAATGGACACGGAGTAGTAGTTCCGCACTTTATGGTCGATAAAATACTGCTGGATATCCCCCATCATCCGCAAGGCAAATTCTGTCGAGAAGATACACGTGTTTTGCCCTTGATCCTCTTTCAAAATATCTGCCTGAACGGTTCCGCGAACAGTCGACAGCGTGTACGCTCTGATTTGCTTCGCTTCCTCTTCGGTAGGCTGACGCCCTTCTTTTTGAACAAAGGCATCCAACTGCTGCTCAATCGCCGTATTCATGAACATGGCCAAAATCATTGGAGCAGGACCGTTGATTGTCATGGACACAGAGGTGCTAGGTGCACAAAGATCAAAGCCGGCGTACAGCTTTTTCATGTCATCCAAAGTACAAATGCTAACCCCACTCGTACCGATTTTCCCGTAAATATCCGGGCGGTAGTCAGGGTCCTCTCCATACAACGTAACCGAGTCAAAAGCAGTACTGAGTCGCTTCGCTTCATCATTTTGAGACAGGAAGTGAAAGCGTCTGTTCGTCCGCTCTGGAGTACCTTCGCCTGCAAATTGTCGCTTGGGGTCTTCTCCCTCGCGTTTAAACGGAAATACTCCTGCAGTATACGGGAATTCCCCCGGGACATTTTCTTTTAACGACCACTTTAAAATTTCGCCCCAATCCTCGTAATCAGGGACGGCTACTTTTGAAATGCGTGTACCCGACAAAGATACGCTGAACAGCTTGGTAACCAATTCCTTGTCGCGAATTTTCGTGACGAATTGATCCTTCCGATAGGCCTCCTTGAGCTTGGGCCAATTTTCCAGGATACGTCGGCACTCCGGATGCAGCTTTTCTTCAAAGAGAACGATTTGTTTATCAAGTACCGCAACCAGCTCGGAAGCCGCAGAATCTCCCGAGGCCAGAATTGTTTCCTTCGCACCCTGCAACTGAAAAAGCTTGCGTGCAATCGCTGACTGTTCTTCTGTATAGGCACGATATTGACGAACGGTGTTGGCAATGTCTTGCAAATAATTGATTCTCTCTGTCGGAATCAACGAAGTTTTATGAATCTTTACGGGAGTCGTATCCAAATGCTCTACAGACCAGTCAACGCCAGTCTTTTCTACAATCCGATGCATCAGGGCAGCAAACAACACATTTGTTCCCGGGTCGTTAAACTGGCTCGCAATCGTACCATACACAGGAACCTTCTCATCCGGCAGCTCAAAAAGCTGATGATTGCGTCGATATTGCTTGCGAACCTCGCGAAGAGCGTCCTCTGAGCCTTTGCGCTCAAATTTGTTGATCGCGATCACATCAGCGAAGTCGAGCATATCAATCTTTTCCAGCTGAGATGGCGCCCCGAATTCACTGGTCATGACATACATGGAGACGTCGCACACTTCTGTGACCTGCGCATCCCCCTGACCAATCCCGCTCGTTTCCACAATGATCAGATCAAAATGGGCAGAGCGCGTTACTTGAATCGCGTCTTTTAATGCAGCAGACAGCTCCATGCCTGATTTGCGAGTAGCGAGACTGCGCATATAAACGCGGGGTGTCGAGTTGGCATTCATGCGGATGCGGTCACCAAGTAACGCTCCACCTGATTTTTGCTTGGATGGATCGACAGACAAGATTGCAACCGTCTTCTCGGGATAAACGCGAATAAATCGACGAACAAGCTCATCGGTTAATGAGCTTTTTCCTGCTCCACCCGTACCTGTAATCCCTAATACCGGTATGGTTGAATCGGCTTCCACTAAACTTTCACGGAGAGGCTCTGTCCATTCGGGCTGGTCCACTGCATACTCCGCAACGGAAATAAGCCGGGCAATCGCCTGATGGTTTTGCTCGCGCAAGCCTGCTACTTCTTCCTCCAGCTGCTTGACGGTTGGGAAGTCGCTGCGTCTGATCATGTCGTTGATCATGCCCTGCAAGCCCAATCGTCTGCCGTCATCTGGCGAGTAAATCTTACAGACTCCGTACTCTTCCAATTCCCGAATCTCGCGTGGAACGATAACGCCACCACCGCCGCCAAAAACACGGATATGCTCTGCTCCCCGCTCGCGTAATAGATCAATTACGTATTTGAAATACTCCACATGACCGCCTTGGTACGAACTGATGGCAATCCCTTGCACATCCTCCTGGACAGCGGCTGTTACAATATCGTCAACAGAGCGGTTATGTCCGAGATGGATAACCTCTACTCCCGACGATTGTAAAATACGGCGCATGATATTAATCGAGGCGTCGTGACCATCATACAGACTGGCTGCGGTCACAAAGCGAACCTTGTTTTGCGGACGATACACTTCCGTTTCCATCGTTCCACTCTCCTTTTTATACGTTTAAAAAGGCGGAAAAACAGGGCCAAGCAGATCAAGGCGCGGTAGACGCGAAGTATGCTTGGCACCCTATGTTTCCCAGACTTTTTAAACTCTTTTCTTAATCGGAGACACTGATTTCGCGAAGCAACAGGGCAATTTGCTTCTCTGTGTACTCCTCAATGGTATAGTGCTTTTTCAATGCCCAGCGGCGGAAGACCCACATTTCGCCCAAAACCATGATATTGTCCGCCATTAGCTTGACGTTCTTTTCGTCAATGCGCAACGAACCATCGGCAATCCCTTTTTCCAGGATTTCGACGAAAATATGCGAAATGGCTTCTTCACGGCCCAATACGTAGCGGAGTGTTTCTTTTGGCAATGATTTGGCTTCCTGATAAATAAGCAACACGCGGTCGCTCATCTGATCCATCACGCGGATCAGACTTTTTAGTGCTACCTTTAATGTTTTCAAGCCAGTTCCGTTGAAGTTGATCGCTTCACGCAAGCGCGTCTCCATCTCCGCATGAATGGCATCGCAAACAAGATAAAGCACGTCTTCTTTTGACTCGATATACTCGTACAACGTACCAATACTAAATCCAGACGCCCGGGCAATCTCCCTTGTCGTCGTTTTATGAAAACCTTTATTAATGAAGAGATGAACGGCAGCCTCAATAATCTGCTCTCGTCTTCTCTCGATCAGTTTTGGGTCCTTTACCAGGGACGGTATCGTTTTTCTCTTGTCAGACACTCCAAAATCCACCTTTCCAACCGACTGAGCGTTTGGTCAGACGCCTCATAGAAAAGAAGGCGCAAACACTCTACTTTTGTATCATCGCAGATCATTATACGCGAGTAAGAGCACAAAGCCAAACTTTTCTTTTCTATGTGTGTAATCGTGTTGGAAGACGGGACAGCTTCCTACTCTTTTAGAAGGAAATTGCTGATCACGACACGTTGGATTTCATTTGTTCCTTCATAGATTTGTGTAATTTTGGCATCACGCATGAAGCGCTCCACAGGATACTCCCGCGTGTAGCCGTAACCTCCGAAAACTTGAACAGCCTCGGTTGTCACTTCCATCGCTGTATCCCCTGCAAATACTTTGGACATCGCAGATGCTTTGCCATATGGTAGACCTTGATCCTCCAGCCACGCTGCTTGGTAAGTGAGCAAACGGGATGCCTCGATCTTGGTTGCCATGTCTGCCAGTTTGAACTGGATTGCCTGCAAGGAAGCGATTGGTTTGCCGAACTGACTGCGTTCTTTGGCATAATTCCGTGCATGCTCGTACGCACCTTGTGCAATTCCCAATGCTTGAGCAGCGATACCGTTTCTTCCACCGTCCAACGTCATCATCGCGATCTTGAAGCCTTGGCCTTCTTCGCCCAGTCTATTTTCTACCGGCACGCGTACATCTTCAAAGTTGACCGCAAGTGTTGGCGAGGAACGGATGCCCAGCTTTTTCTCCTTTTTCCCCATCGTGAAGCCATCCACGCCTTTTTCAACGATGAAAGCCGTGATGCCCTTATGCTTCAGCTCTGGTTGAGTGACCGCGAATACGATGTAGATTTCGGCTTCGCCTGCATTGGTAATGAAGATTTTGGTGCCATTTAAAATGTAGTGATCGCCATCACGTACGGCTGTCGTGCGCATTCCAGCAGAATCGGACCCAGATCCCGCCTCGGTCAAACAGTACGCGCCCATCTTCTTACCTTCTGCCAATGGACGCAAAAACTTTTGCTTTTGCTCCTCTGTCCCGAATTTGTAAATCGGCCAGCTCGCCAAGGAGACATGGGCAGACAGTGTCACCCCAATAGAGGCATCCACACGGGAGAGTTCTTCGACTGCAATAACGTAGCTCAGGTAATCTGCACCTGCTCCGCCGTATTGTTCGGGCCAAGGAATACCTGTCAGTCCAAGCTCAGCCATTTGTTCAAAAATGGAACGATCAAAGCACTCTTCTTCGTCGCGCTCGGCTGCTGTCGGAGCTACTTGATTCTCTGCAAAGTCGCGAATCATCTTGCGCATCATGTCATGTTCTTCCGTCAGTTGGAAATTCATATGGCTCACTCCCCCATGTGCTTTTCATTTTTCTATCAATCAGCAAGCAAATGCTTGGCGATAACAATTCGCTGAATTTCGTTGGTGCCCTCATAGATTTGCGTTACTTTCGCATCCCGGAATAGTCGCTCAACCGGATATTCTCTGGTGTAGCCATAGCCGCCAAAGATTTGTACTGCTTCTGTGGCGAGCTCCATCGCAGAGTCTGTGGCAAAGCGTTTTGCCATCGAGGCTTCCATTCCACAAGCAATTCCTTGACTGCGCAGCCACGCCGCTCGGTATACCAGCAATCGGGCTACTTCTGCTTTTGTCGCCATGTCAGCCAGCTTGAAAGCGATGGCTTGCTGCTTGGCAATCGATTGTCCGAACTGCTTGCGTTCCCGCGCGTACTCTGTCGCGTATTGGACTGCGGCCTCGCAAATACCAAGGGCTTGTGCAGCAATCCCGATTCTACCAGAATCCAGATTCGCCATCGCGATACAGAAGCCTTCCCCTTCCTGTCCAAGCAGGTTGGCAGCCGGTACACGGGCATTGTCGAATATGAGCTCTGTCGTATAGGAACCGTGAAGTCCCATCTTCTTTTCCTTTTTCCCAACCGTGAAGCCCGGGGTATCCTTGTCTACGATAAAGGCCGATATTCCCTTGGGTCCTTTTGTCGAGTCAGTAACGGCAAAGGCGATATACGTATCAGCCTCCCCGCCGTTTGTGATGAACACCTTGTTTCCGTTCAGGATGTATTCATCGCCTTTTTTCACGGCTGTGGTTCGGATACTGCTCGCATCAGAACCTGCATGCGGCTCAGTCAAGGCAAAAGCTCCGAGGTATTCCCCACTCGCAAGCTTGGTCACGTATTTGCGTTTTTGCTCCTCGGTACCGAAGTAGAGAATCGGATTCGTCCCGACGGAGGTATGCACGGACAAAATGACACCTACTGTCGCACTCACCTTGGAAATCTCGTGAATGGCCAAAATGTAGGAAATAAAGTCCGCTCCCGCTCCTCCCCACTCTTCGGCGATTGGAATGCCCATGAGCCCCATTTCGCCCATCTTTTTGAGGATCTGACGTGGAAACTGGTCCGTCTCCTCCATCACCGGGACGAATGGTGCGATCTCTTTCTGGGCAAAGTCTCGCACCATGCGGCGCATCATCTCTTGCTCTTCGTTCAATCGGAAATCCATGTCCGTCCTACCTTTCTGCGAAATCTTCGGCTAGCTGTACACGTAGAAACCACGACCGGATTTTTTGCCTAGCCATCCTGCTTTTACGTACTTGCGCAGCAATGGGCATGGGCGGTATTTCGAATCACCGAACCCTTCGTGCAGTACTTCCATAATGTAGAGGCAAGTATCCAGCCCGATGAAATCAGCCAGTTGAAGCGGTCCCATCGGATGGTTCATGCCCAGCTTCATCACTTCATCGATCGCTTCCGGTGTTGCAACTCCTTCGTACACGCAATAAATCGCTTCATTCAACATTGGCATCAGTACCCGATTGGACACAAAACCTGGGAAATCGTTGACGCTCACGGGTACCTTGCTCATTTGTTTGGACAAATCTTCTGTCAGCTGATAGACCTCATCGGACGTTTGCAGCCCACGGATGATCTCAACCAGCTTCATCACTGGAACGGGGTTCATAAAATGCATCCCGATTACTCTTTCCGGCCGCTTTGTAACTGCCGCAATCTCAGTAATCGGCAGCGAGGATGTATTGCTCGCGAGCACCGTATGCGGCGGACATACTTCATCCAGCTTGGAAAAGATTTGCGTTTTGACCGCCATGTTTTCTGTCACCGCTTCTACCACAAAATCTGCTTCAGACGCATCTGCCAGATCAGTAGACAGTGTCAAACGGCCGAGAATCGCTTCCTTATCTGCTTCGCTGAGCTTGCCTTTTTCCACGTTGCGCGACAAGTTTTTCGTAATCGTGGCCAGACCGCGCTCTACAAATGCTTGCTGGACATCGTTCAGAAAAACGCGAAAGCCAGCCTGCGCCGCTACTTGGGCAATCCCGCTGCCCATTTGTCCTGCCCCGATGACCATAATCGTTTGTACGTTCATGTAAAAAGGCCTCCCTTACTCTACTTTAATCAAGATGGCGTCACCCTGTGCGGCACCACTGCAAATGGCCGCGATCCCTAAGCCGCCGCCTCGTCTTTTTAATTCATAAGCAAGGTGCATAATGATCCGAGCCCCACTCGCGCCAATCGGGTGTCCGAACGCAATCGCTCCCCCGTTTACATTCACTTTCTCTGCGTCCCAGCCAACGATTTTGCCACTTGTCAAAATCACCGCGGCAAACGCTTCGTTTACCTCAAATAGATCGATCTCCGAAAGCGAGACACCTGTCTTTTCCAAGAGCTTGTTGATCGCAAGCCCCGGAGTTGTCGCGATATAAGGAGCTTCTGCGCCGACTGCGGCGTGCCCCAGTATCGTCGCAAGCGGCTTGATGCCCAGCTGTTGTGCTTTCGCGTCTGACATCAGCACCATTGCTGCCGCCCCGTCGTTGATTCCTGGTGCATTGCCTGCCGTGATTGTTCCGTCCTTTTTGTACACGGGTGGCAGCTTCGCCAATCCTTCCTCGGTGGTATCCGGACGTGGTCCTTCATCGACGGTTACTTGCAGCGGATCCCCTTTTCTTTGCGGAATGGAAACCGAGACAAGCTCGTCGGCAAAAAGTCCTTTTTCCATCGCTTGTGCGGCTCTCTGCTGGCTGCGCAGCGCCCACGCATCCTGCTCTTCTCGCGTAATCCCGTTCTCTTCCGCCACATTGCTGCCGTGAACAGCCATCGCCACTTGATGAAACGGGCAAGTGAGGCCGTCGTACATCATGAGATCGCGAACGGTCGAATCTCCCATCCGCATTCCGTTACGTGCATCTGGCAGTGCATACGGTGCGTTGCTCATGCTCTCCATGCCGCCAGCGACGATGATTTCTCCGTCTCCGGCCCGAATGATCTGGTCCCCCATCGTCACTGCACGCATCCCGGACGCGCATACTTTGTTGATCGTCTCACTCGCTACATTCCACGGCAAACCAGCTTTGCGAGCTGCCTGGCGTGAGGGCACCTGACCCGCACCTGCCTGCAAGACCATACCCATGATCACTTCGTCCACCTGATCGCCGGAAATACCAGCGCGCTCTACCGCTTCCTTGATCACAATGGAGCCGAGCTCTACTGCCGATAGCGCTTTCAAAGAGCCACCAAACTTACCAAAAGGGGTACGCGCTGCCCCTGCAATGACCGTTTTCATCGAATGCCCTCCATTCGGATGATGTTTCACATCAATAAAAACTAAATTGATCGAGCGTTCGTTCATTTTACATACTTTTATTTTGCCGTCTTCCGTACGAATAGTCAATCTATAATGAAAAAAAGAACAGCCTGACTTTTGTGAAAGCCAGGCTGTTGCTGCTATTGTCGTGCCATCCAGCTTAGTTTCCAGATGCCTTGTTTGTTTTTCTGCATTTTATATCCAACCTTATCCCTGTTGTCCTTGAAGGTCACCCATACAACCGCTTCCTTGTCAGACGTTTGTTCAAGCGTTAAGTCATTTGCCAACTCTCGCATCGTTTTCAACTGCTTCCAGCTATTTCGTGCTCCAACCGGATCTTTTTTCATATCTTCCAAATATTGCTCCAGTGTTGGCTTCTCGAATCCATCGTCCTCGATATGCAAAGCGTACTGCATTTCGAGCTGACCCTCTTGCTGTGCTTGCACATACAGCTTCCATACATCGATTGGAGATAATCCACGCAAAAGCTCATCTTTTTTCTCATACATGTAATTGTAATAACGATCCTGTTCCTCTGTCTTTAAATCGAATATGGACGGAGGAGCAGGTGTCTCGGCACCATCTTGAACGATTTCTTCTTGGACAGTTCCGTTGCTATTCAGCTTGAAAAAATAGACGTCTTTGCCTTGGACATAGCTCACGGAATACCAATGAAGCTTTTTATCCTTCCATCCAACTAACATCTCCAAGCCCACGTCTCTTTTTAGTAGAGCCTCTGTCTCGATCATTGTCCAGTCTTTTCGCTGATATCCTTCTTTTGCGAGAATCGAATAGCCCCAGTACTCTTCTGTGCCATCGTCCCCGCTTCCGCCATAATCGTCTACAACTTTGTAAGGGATCGAAATCTTTTCTTTCATTTGTTCTTGTGTCATCCCAACACGCAAGACATCGATGATCTCATCTACCGTTTCCATAATCACCTGATCATCAGAGGCCGGGTGAGCTTTTGGATCGGGCTTTTGATGGGTACCTGGCTCGGCAGACGTTTCCTTCGGCGTATGTGTACTCGTCGTGCTTTCCTTCTGCAGTAGATAAGGGGTAAGCACGATGACAAGCGCGACCGCAACAAGCGCTGCGCTTACGGGGTAGATGAAACGAAACCTTTTCTTGCCTTTCTTCTCGATATTCATGCGAATCCTCTCCTCCAAGCCAGTCGTATCGTCCATTCCGCGCAACAGTGTCCGGTCAGCCGTTTCCTTGAATTCCGCCAGCAATTTATCCAGATTCATTCGATCCCCTCCTTTTCCAGGAGCGCTTTGAGCTTCTGGCGTGCGCGGTGCATTTTCGTATAAATGGCTCCTGCGGACGTGTCCAAAATGACCGCGATCTCCTCTACGGACAACTCCTCGTAGTAGTGAAGGACAATCAATTGACGATAGCTATGCGGCAGCTTCATCACGAGATGGGCAAAACGGGCGCGAAGGTCATTTTGCAAAACAGACGACTCTGCTCCCTCGACTACCTCTATGTCCACTTCCGGCTTGAAAAACAGGTGACGAAACGACCACGAGCGCAGATGTTTTTTCGCTTCGTTGACGGCGATTCGGTACACCCATGTTTGCATCGAGCTCTCTTGGCGGAATTTCCCCAAGTTTTTGTAAGCTAACAGGAACACTTCCTGGGTAATATCCTCAGCAAGACTACGGTCCTTGACCATTAAATACACGAGTCGCAGCACCTTTTTTAAATAGTGCCGGATTAATTGATCAAATAATGCTTCTTTTGTTTTTGTTAAACTTTTCTCTGCAAGCTCCAGCTTCCTCACTCCCTTCCCACTCCTTTAGATTCAGCTGGCTCCTTTATCTTACAGTTTTTTGCAAAAAAATAATGCGCAAGCCTCGTCGCTTTGATTAGCACCGAGACTTGCGCATGGTATGAACCTAGATGGCGTCTGCGAGAATTTCCGCGACGTCGCGTGTTTTAACGTGGTCTTCCTGCTCTTTGGTCTTGATTCCGTCGTTCATCATCGTCAGGCAGTATGGGCATGCACTCGCGATTTCCGTCGGGTTGACCTCCAGAGCTTGCTCCGTACGTGTGACATTGACACGAGAGCCTTCATGTTCCTCCATCCACATCAAGCCGCCGCCCGCTCCGCAGCACATGCTGTCGCAGCCGCTGCGCTTCATTTCGACTACCTCTACGCCAGGAATGGCTTCGAGGATCACTCGTGGCTTGTCGTAAATTTCGTTGTAGCGACCCAAGTAGCAGGAATCGTGGTAGGTGATGCGCTCTTTGACTTCCTTGGTTGGCTTCAATTTGCCTTCCTTCACCCACTCCGCCAACAGCTCAGAGTGGTGGTACACCTCTGCCTTCAACCCAAACTCCGGATATTCGTTCTTGAACGTATTGAACGCATGCGGATCGCAGGTGACGATTTTTTTGACTTCATAGGCTTCAAACAAGGCGATATTTTCTTGAGCGAGCTGCTGGAACAAGAATTCATTACCAATGCGGCGGGCCGTATCGCCAGAGTTCTTTTCCTCGTTGCCCAGAATGGCGAACTTCACGCCTGCTTCATGCATGAGCTTCACAAATGCCTGCGAAATTTTTTGGCTGCGCAAGTCAAACGATCCCATCGAGCCTACCCAGAACAAGTACTCGAATTCCTCGACCTGCTTCACAGTTGGCACCTCGTACTCACCATTCAGACCTTCAATCCATTTCGTCCGGTCTTTGCGGTTGATTCCCCACGGGTTGCCCTGACGCTCGATATTGTTCAAGGCGCGCTGCGCTTCTGCTGGCATGCTTCCTTCTGTCATAACCAAATAGCGGCGCATATCGATGATTTTATCGACATGCTCGTTCATTACCGGGCATTGGTCTTCACAGTTGCGACAGGTCGTACACGCCCATAGCTCCTGCTCGGTAATGACATCGCCGATCAAGCTTTTCTCATAGACCGCGGTTGCTCCTTCCGCTGTCGCCGCTACTTCAGATGCTTGGAACGCAATCTGATTGGCAGTCGTCTGCGAAAAAGCGAAGCTCGGCATCCATGGCGTACGCGACGTCACCGACGCACCTTTTTCCGTCAAATGGTCGCGCATTTTCGTAATCAGATCCATCGGGGAGAGCATTTTTCCCGTTCCAGAGGCCGGGCACATATTCGTGCAGCGACCGCACTCCACACAAGCGTACAGGTCGATGAGCTGCGTTTGTGTAAAATCCTCGATTTTGCCGACACCGAATTCTTCCTGCGTCTCGTCCTCGAAATTAATGCTCGTCAGCTTGCCTGGCGGGTCCAGCTTCTTGAACCACACGTTGACTGGCGCAAACAGCAGATGCGCGTGCTTGGACTGCGGCACATATACCGCGAAGCCGAGCAAGATGATCAGATGCAGCCACCAGAAAACGTAAAAGCCTACCACTGCACCCGTTGTCCCTACCCCAATCGCAGAGAGAGCCATCGCGAAAACAGAAGAGATCGGAGCGAACGCCGATGGCTCATGTCCGAGCCAAATTTGTTCAAAAGCGAGCGAGAGCAATACAGTCGCCATCAGGGAGGAAATCAGCAAGAGAACAATCCCTGACTTGAAGCCGCGCTTCAGACGCTTGAGCTTTTCGATATAGCGGCGGTAAAAAGCGTAGCCGACTGCAGCCAAAATGAGAAACGTGGTGATCTCCTGCATGACAGAGAAATATTTGTGAGCGCTGCCAAAAGGAAGCTCGTAGCCTTTCGAAAGCCCTTTGATAATCAGCTCGATGGCCCCGAATTGCAAGGTGATAAAACCGTAAAACATCACAACGTGCATCACGCCGCTCTTTTTGTCCTTTAGCAGCTTCTTGTGGAAAATGACGTTGTCGAGCATCAGATTGATGCGTGCCCCAAAGTCATTTTTCACATCCGGCTTTTTCCCCAGCCTGATAAACAAGTATCTGCTGTACACGACATGCCCAGCTAAATACAGCCCGTAAGCAAGAACCAGGAAAAAGGCGATCAAATTAATGAGTGCCAGCATGTTTTCTACTCCCCTCTATTGCGAGTTTGTCTTTGGACGTGGAAATCGTTTTTTCTATCTTATCAGAATCATGGAAATAAATGAATGAGTATTCAGTCAGTGTGTTTATTTTTTTGAAAAATGAAACGATACTGAGCGACCGCTCATAATGGGTACAACTCGATCTTAACACACAAGTTGCGAATCATCCATCCTCTTCGAAGAGTTGGAAATATTCTTACGAAAAAAGAAACAGCTACCTTCATACGGGTAGCTGTTCAACATGCTTATTTTCCTGAAGCTTCTTTGGTCTCGGCAGTGGTCTGTTCTTTCTTGGCCTTTTGCTCCGTGCGAACATCTGCGAGTGATTTGACCTTGGTTGCTTTGATACGCTTGTTGCGCGGCAGATCAGTCGGCTCCAGATTGTCTACCTCGTCTTGCATGAGTGCTGCGATACCAACTGCTTTGCCTTTTGCAGCCTTGCAGTATTCGCAGTTTTCTTCATCATGCTCATGGTATTGCTTCGGCTCTGGGTAGGACGTGATAACGCCTTCAAAATTACGCAGGACAACTTTATCGGACGCTTGCGAAATGATGTAATTCGGACTGACTGGAATTTTACCGCCGCCGTGTGGAGCGTCTACTACAAAGGTCGGAACTGCATAGCCGGAAGTATGGCCGCGCAGGTGCTCAATGATTTCGATCCCTTTGCTGACGGGCGCGCGGAAGTGTCCGATTCCCTCAGACAGGTCGCATTGATAGATGTAATACGGGCGAACGCGGATTTTCACCAGGTCCTGCACCAGCTTTTTCATCGTATTCGCGCAATCGTTGATACCGGCCAAAATAACTGCCTGGTTGCCGAGCGGAACACCAGCATTGGCGAGCATTTCGCAAGCCAGCTTCGCTTCCGGTGTAATCTCTTTTGGATGGTTGAAGTGTGTATTGAGCCAAACCGGATGGTATTTTTTCAAGATATTGCACAGGTTTTCAGTAATGCGCTGCGGGAATACAACGGGTGCGCGCGTACCGATCCGAATAATTTCAACATGCGGGATGTCGCGCAGGCTGCTGATGATGTACTCCAGTACGCGGTCATTGATCAACAGACCGTCTCCACCGGAGAGCAGTACATCGCGGACTTCTGGTCTTGAGCGAATGTAATCGATACAGGCATCCAGTTGTTTCTTTGGCACGCCCATGCCGATCTGGCCGGAAAAGCGACGGCGCGTACAGTAACGGCAATACATGGAGCATTGGTTCGTCACCAGGAAAAGCACGCGATCTGGATAACGATGTGTCAGACCGGGTACAGGAGAATCGGTATCCTCGTGGAGTGGGTCTTCCATGTCGTATTTGGTACGAACCATCTCAGAGGACAATGGTACAGACTGCATGCGAACGGGATCGCTTGGATCGTCTGGATCCATCAGATTAGCATAGTACGGTGTGATGTTGAGTGGAATCGTTTGCGTAGAAATACGTACGCCCTCTTCCTCTTCCGGTGTCAGGTTGATCACCTGCTTCAAATCATCGACCGTCTTGATCGTGTGCGTAAGCTGCCACATCCAGTCATTCCATTGCTCGTCCGTGACATCCTTCCAAAGTTCTATCGAACGCCAATCGCGTTTTGTCGCTACTGTCATGTGCATCCCGTCTCCTCTCGTCTTATGGTGAACCTCTTCGCTTCACTCAATCAACAAGAGATGCAAGTGCCATGCCAACAAATCAAAAGATTTAGAAAATATGGAATAGAGCATTTTGTGAGCGCTTCTATTCCCTGTAATCCTTCGCGAGTCTGCCGAATTTTCGGCAATCAACAGGGAGGGATCATCCGCTGCGAGAGCTTGTATTGCAGCGTCTGTCTTGGGATGCCCAAGAGCTTGGCGGCGCGAAGTACATTGCCATCCGTTTGCTGCATCGCATCTTTGATCACTTTTTCCTCTACCTCACGCAAAATTTCGGGCAGCGTACAGCCTTCCTTTGGTAGGAGTTGAGCCGAAATTGACGCTTCTTTTTTCTCGGACTGCGAGCGTTCCAGTAAATGAGCCGGAAGATGATCCAGCAAAATAATGTCTGACTCCACCATATTCATGGCTGCTTCTATGACATGTTCCAGTTCACGGACATTCCCCGGCCACTCATACGCAGCAAACAATTGAGCCACTTCCCTGCTGATTCCACGCACATTCATACCGAAGATCCGGTTAAACTTTTGCAAGAAATGATCGATCAGCATCTCCACATCTTCTCTGCGCTCGCGCAATGGCGGCAGTTCAAAAGAGACGACGTTGATCCGGTAGTACAGGTCGGCACGCATGACTCCTCGCTCCACGAGTGACTGCGGTGCTTCGTTGACTGCGGCGATTACCCGCACGTCTACTCTGGTCGAATGGCTCCCACCGATCCGTCTGATCTGACCGTCCTGGAGGACTCGTAATAGCTTTGCCTGCAGGTCGAGCGGCATGCTGTTCAGTTCATCCAAAAATAGAGTACCGCCATCCGCCAGCTCGAATAATCCTGGGCGATCATCGGCTCCCGTGAAGCTTCCTTTTGTCGTGCCAAACAGCAAGCTTTCGAGCAGCGCGGCAGGTAGCGCGGCACAATTTTGCGCGATGAATGGCTTACTGCTGCGGACAGACGCGTGGTGAATGGATTGAACAAACAGTTCTTTTCCCGTCCCGGTTTCGCCGTATATCAATACAGGAGAAGTTGTCCGGGCAGCCTTTCGAGCGCGCTCTTTGAGGCGCTTCATTTTTTCACTCATCGTCAAAATGTCTTCGAAATGGAAAGTCGTTTCATCTACCGTGCGTTTTGTCCGTTTCGGCTTGCTAATTTTGGCCTGAAGATCCACCAAGCGTTCCGACAGTTCTTTTAGCTTGCCGATATCCTTCGCCACCTCGACTGCGCCGACTAACCTTTTGCCTACTCTTACCGGGAGTGTTGTGTTGATTGTCTCTACACGCATTCCCTTCCAGTTCTTATATGTCTGTGTCTGGTTGTAAATTGATTCGCCACTATCGATAACACGCAGCAGGGTACTCGACTGTCGATCAAGTGAAGGAAAAACCTCCAACAATGGCTTTCCCAACACCTCTTCTGGGGTCAACCCATCGAGCTTGGCTGCGACGTGATTGTAGAAAATCGTAATGCCATTTGCATCCACAACGTGAATTCCCTCATCGATAGCACCCAAGATCGCCTGCAACATTTCTACCGTATCTGACAACGGCATCCCGGCTTTCACTCCTTCCTTTCATCCATACTGCCAAAAAATCATCACTTCGCCGAATATTCGGCACTTTTACGCATTTATCGATTACGCCCTACCTGAATGGCAAGCATTGCGGTATACAGTAAATGTCCCAATATCCAGATGAGGAACGCTGTCATACTCATCGGGGATTGACTCAGCACACTAAATGGGAAAAACGCAACAGAAAAACTGAGCATCCAGTACAGCAAATATCGTACCGACCGGGCTTTTCGTTCCCGCGGGTAAAAGTGCATGAGAAAAAAGGCGACGATCACACTAATCAGCAGATGAATCAATAGTTCTACAATAGAGGGCAGGTTTTCCATACCCGGTACATAGCTGACATCAATTAAAACGGGAAAGGTATTGGTATCAAACAAACCATCCCCGAGCGCTAAAAAAGCAGCAAGACCCAGACCGGCTATTAGTCCATTTGCGAGTACAAACATGCTGTATCCCCCTCCCACTTCAGCCGCAAGTACTCCTATTGTACGTGCAAAAAACCGCCCTTGCAAAGGGCGGCTTATTTTCCTAGCTCTATTTTCAGCTCATGCTCACCAGCGTACTGCTCATTCATCCATAGCTGGTACGCGATTTCTACCTGTACAGGAACCTCTGCCTCGTAGCGAATTCGCAGCTTGTTCGTATGCGTCTCCATGGCAAACGGGCCATAGGGACTTTGATAGGTAGAATGAGTGCTGGCTCCTTTTTCGAATTGCTGTCTGGTTGAAACACCACCCTGACGGACCAGCGTAATAGACGTATCTGTCAGCTTCAGTGTCGTGCTTACTTCGCCTACGCCCTCCATCTGCTCTTTGTAGGTCAAGTACCACGCGGATGCTTTTTGTACGCGCCTGCCCTCATAGCTGTGGGTCGTTTCTTCCCAGTTGCCTTCGACATGATGCCGTGCCGTCAATTTCACTTGTATGTCTTGCATGCTGCTTCCACACTCCACTTTCTTTCGCTTCCCATTTATCCCTACATTCTACCCTTCATCGCTCTTCTGTGGCAACCGCAGCCTCTGCTTTGGCATCAGCCAGCAGGTATCTCATGGTAGCAGCAATCCCGATTGCCGCCAGCAGCAGTAGACCCGCCAACACCAAGTACCCGACTCCTGCCCCCGTATAATCAATCATAGCCGTAAACAAACCGATCAGGACCAGACGCATCATCATGCCGATTGAGTTGAAAAAGCTCATCACCCGCCCCATCTGATGCTTCGGCACAACTGTCATATAGAGCGATTGCCGAATCAAGCGCACAGAAGCGTTACTCCACCCGTAAAACGTGTACGCCGCAATCAGCGCCCAGCCATACGGCAAAGCAATCATGACGACAATGGCAATCGCGAACAACAACGTATTGCCGATCATGGCTGCCAGTTGTCCCAACTTGCGAACGACGATCGCAACGAGTAAACCTGCCGCCACAGCCCCCAGTGCATATGTGACCTCTCCCAGCGAATAAACCGAGACACCCTCCTGCAGCGTTTGGCTTATGTAAACAGGCTTCAATAAGTTCGTCGCCATAACAGCGATGAAGGGCATGAGTGCGGATATGCCAAACAGCAGGAATCCTTTCTTTTGCTGAATGTACCGCCAGCTTTCCATCAGCTGCCCCGTCCACGCGACACCCTGGTTTTGCTTCGCTTCTTTTTCCAGCGTGAAGGTATACGTCATGGTAGACAGCAAGGTAAAGGCGAACAAGTACGTAATCGCATTGAAAATAATCACCACATGCAGTCCATAGGAGCTAAGCAGAATCCCTGCAAACGCGCCAGCAAGAACGGATGCCGTCTGTCCTTCGATCTCGAGCAGACTGTTGATGCTGTTGTAGTGTTTGGGCTCAAACGTCTCCTGTACCAGCGCGGACTGCGTCGGGTAATGAATTTGGTACATAAAAGTCGTCGTCAAATAGATGACAATCAGCATCCACTCGGTGTACTCTCCGAAAAAGCCCCAGATTGCAAGCATGCCAAGCACGCTAAATCCGATCAAGTTTTCTATCAGCAGCATCTTCTTGCGGGAGTAACGATCGATGAGCGTCCCGATATACGGCCCAATGAAAAACATCAGTACCGCAGAAGTAAACATGGTCGAACCCAAAAGTTGAGCAGAACCTGTCGTTTCCACGAGGAACCAGGCAATCCCGATCATCGTCATCCCTTGCCCAAAACCGGAGAACAAATTGGAAAAGAACAGCTTTCGAAATGGTGCGTAGGCAAATACCTCTTTCATGCAGACAACTCCTTTGTAGGAAACCCTCCGTCGACTTTTCAATCATCTTACTATTATGATTGTACTGACAAATTTATACTTTGTAAACTAAAATGTTTATTAATTGAAATTGACGTCCCAACTAATAGGAAAAGCCCCCGGTTCTTTTGCAAACCGAAGGCTTATTTAAAGCGGATATCTTATTTTACAAAGCTCAAGAGCAGCTCGCGCACGATTTTGGATGCCGCGATTTGCGTCATTTCACTGTGGTCATACACAGGAGCAACCTCCACCAGGTCACAACCGATGACATTCGCACCGTTGTTTGCCATGAAGTGAATAGTATCGAGCAGCTCACGAGACGTGATGCCGCCTGCTTCTGTTGTACCTGTTCCTGGAGCGTGCGCAGGGTCCAATACATCGATATCAATCGACAGGTAGATCGGACGGTTGCCGATGGTAGGCAGCACTTGCTTCACTGGCTCCAGTACATCGTATTTGTACAGGTGCATGTTTTCTTTTGCCCACTCAAACTCGTCCTTCATCCCGCTGCGGATTCCGAAAGAGTACACATTTTTACCGCCGATCAGGTTGCATACCTTTTTGATCGGGGTGGAGTGGGAGTATTCGTATCCCTCGTAGTTGTCGCGCAGGTCAGTATGCGCGTCAAAGTGGAATACGACCATGTCCTTGTACTTTTCATAAACCGCTTGGAATACTGGCCAGGAAACCAAGTGCTCTCCGCCCAGACCCAATGGGAATTTGCCATCTGCCAATACTTTTGCCACGAATGTACGGATCGCGTCCAGGCTACCTTCCACGTTTCCAAAAGGAAGAGGAATATCGCCAGCATCAAAGTATTTGATGTCTTCCAACAGCCTGTCCAAGTACGGGCTGTACTCTTCCAGACCGATGGAAACCTCACGAATACGGGCAGGGCCAAAACGAGAGCCCGGACGGAAGCTCACTGTCCAGTCCATCGGCATACCGTAAATAACCGCTTGGCTTTCTTCGTAATTCCCGTGACTACGGATAAAGACATTTCCAGAGTATGCTTCGTCAAAACGCATAGGTGTAGTTCTCCCCCGATTAGTCGCGGGTCAGCTCAGCCACAAAGTTAGGCAGTTTGAAAGCAGCGTGGTGAACTTCCGCATTGTAGTATTTGGTGCCCAAATCTTTGATTTTCGCTGGATCTACTTCCAACGGATCATGTTGCTTGGAAGCGATGGTGAAGCTCCACAGTCCGGATGGATAAGTAGGGATGCTGCAAGTGTAGAGACGAGTAACCGGGAAGATCGATTTCAGGTCTTTGAACACACGCTTGATCAGATCACGGTTGAACCAAGGAGATTCTGTTTGAGCAACCATGATACCGTCTGGTTTCAAAGCATCGTGAATGCCTTGGTAGAAACCTTTTTCAAACAGACCTACGGCTGGTCCTACTGGCTCTGTAGAGTCGACCATGATCACATCGTACTCACCTTTGTGGTCGTGAATATGTTTAATGCCATCGATTACTTGTACATCTACACGTGGATTGCCTGTCAATGCACTCGCAATCTCAGGGAAGTATTTTTTGCAAGACTCAATGACGCCACCGTCGATTTCAGCCAGAACTGCTTTTTCTACAGACGCGTGCTTTACGATTTCACGAATAGCACCGCCATCGCCGCCGCCTACAACCAGAACCTTTTTCGGGTTCGGATGCGTGTTCAACGCGATATGAGAAATCATTTCATGGTAGACAAACTCATCGACATCGGTAGTCATAACCATGCCGTCGAGCACTAACATGCGACCAAACTGCTTCGTATTAATTACGTCGATTTGTTGAAACTCGGATTTCTCACTGTATAGGGTTTCTGTAATTTTCGTTGTTATCCCGTGATTTTCCGTCTGTTTTTCGGTGTACCACAATTCCATGTTCATGGCTATGTAACCTCCTTCAATTAACCGCATGAAAATACAATATAACAAGAAAATTATAGTAGCTGTCTTCCAAATTGCAAGATATTTTTCTAGCAAGGAAAGTTTAACCAGCTTGCAAGCGACACATACTACTAGTAACGTAGTATGTCCTATTTTATTGATTCAACCGCAGAAAGGAGGAGAGGCACACATGGAAGTCATTCGCGAAGCCCCATTACTGCGCTATTTGCGTTGGGCTAAGAAATTTGTAAAATTTACCATTATCAGCCTATTATGTTTCTCTTTTGCCATCTTGCTACTCATTTTGTACTTACGCTCACAACCACTCCCGGAAACGTTTGTGAAGCAAACCACGACGATTTACGCTTCCAATGGAGAGGTTTTGGATACGATGCACCGTGGCGAAAACCGGATTTCTGTGCCACTTGCAGAGATTTCACCAGCATTGCTTGATGCGACCATCGCTATCGAAGATCGTTCGTTCCGCGAGCATTTTGGTTTTGATTGGAAACGGTTAGCCATGGCTGCTTATGTCGATGTCGTTAACATGGACATGCGTCAAGGTGCCAGTACCATCACCCAACAATTGGCGAGAAATCTGTACCTCAGCTTGGACAAGACCTGGGAGCGAAAAATCAAAGAAGCCCTTCTTGCGATTCAGCTTGAACTGAATTACAGCAAGGATGAAATATTAGAAATGTACGTGAATCAGATTTATTACGGTCATTCAGCCTATGGCGTACAAGCTGCTGCCCAAACCTATTTCGGCAAGGACGCCAAAGATTTGACGGTAGCAGAGAGCGCCATGCTCGCAGGCATCCCGAAGGGTCCTACTTATTATTCACCGTTTGTCGATTTGGAACGTGCCAAAGCCAGACAAAAGCTCATTTTGAATGCCATGGAGCGCGACAATCTACTGACATCGAAGGAAGCAGAGCAAGCCTACGCGGAGCCAATCAAGCTGAAACAGCGAGCAAACGAGAATGTAACCGAGCCAGCTCCTTATTTCCGCGATTACATCGCGAATTTGGTAAAAAACAAATATGGCATTGACGAAGAAAAATTTATTCATGGCGGTCTGAAAATCCACACGACCCTTGATCCAGTTGTACAAAAAAAGGCCGAGGATATTGTTGCTTCTGTCCTACCAAAGAATAATCCGAATTTGCAGGTAGCCCTCGTCGCCATGGACCCTGCTACCGGCTATATCAAAGCGATGGTAGGTGGACGTGACTACAAGGTGAGTCAGTTCAATCGCGTGCTTGGCAAGCGTCAGCCCGGTTCCTCCTTCAAGCCGATCATGTATTTGTCAGCCTTGCAAAACGGCTATACACCGCTCACGTTGATGAAAAGCGAACCGACCGTTTTTACCTACGATAACAATAAGCAGTACATCCCCGGCAATTTTGGTGGAAAATATGCAAACGCACTGATCAACATGCGTGAAGCAATCAAAACCTCCGACAATATTTATGCCGTCAAGACTATTGATTTTCTCGGGCCACAAAAAGTGGTTGATCAGGCAAAGCAATTAGGTATCACCAGCTCGATGCAAGCAGTTCCCTCTCTCGCACTAGGAACTTCACCTGTCTCTCCCTTGGAGTTAAACGCAGCTTATGCAGCAATCGTCAACAAGGGACAAGCCGTTAAGCCCATTGCCATCACCTCCATCGAGGACAGCGAGGGCAACATTTTGGTTGAAGAAAAACCTGAGAAAACACAGGTAGCTGATCCGGTCGCCTCTGCTCTCTTAGTGAATATGATGCAAAGTGTATTTGAACAAGGCGGTACGGGATATCGCGTAGCTGGCGAAATGAACCGACCGGTAGCAGGGAAAACAGGATCCACGGATTATGATGCTTGGCTGAGCGGATTCACTCCGCAGCTGGTTTCGACCGTATGGGTAGGTTACGACAAAAATCAAAAGGTCGATGATGTAAAGGAAGGCTATCTGTCCAAAAAAATCTGGGCACAGTTCATGGAAAGTGCGCTCAAAGGTCAGCCCCCTGCGCTCTTTGACATGCCAGCTGGTGTTGTTTCTGTCTATATCGATCCCGCTTCTGGAAAACTGGCGACCGAGCATTGTCCGAATCCACAGCTCTTTTATTTCGCCAGTGGAACAGAGCCTCAAGATTACTGCACGGATCACATCCCGACAAATGAGACACCGACACCTTTAAAGCCGCCAGATTCTTCGACCTTTTGGCAGCGCATGGGCAGTTGGTGGAAACCGAATCAATAAAGAAAAAAAGGACGTTTCTCTTGATCGAGTACGTCCTTTTTGATATACCTATTAACCTAGCGTGCTCTGATTGTCCCCGCCGCCCACGACTCCGTCTCCATCGGCAAAAACATGGTCGTTGACGATTGTAATCAGGCCGGCATGATCAAGCTGTTCCAATACTTCGAACAAGCTGTCCCTTTTTCCAGCAGGGAGCTTGCGTACAAAGTTGTTTATCTCGGTCGGAGTCACGTGTGTGCGGAAATGGACACCACCGTGCCTCACAAAATGATCATGCGATTGTTCATTACCACGGAGATCTTCTTCCAATGGGTACCGCCCCTTCCGTCAAACAGTTTGGTTCAATCCCCATTAGTGTTCCGCGATTTCCCAAAAACTATGATCAGCAATGATAATTATATATAAGACAAACAGGGAAAGAGTGACGGCTCTCTCCCTGTTTGCTGACCAAGTGTACATGTACACAATATGGAAATAAGTTTACCTGACTTCAATTGTGTGAACAATTGATTTCACGATTTGTTCACAGACCGTTCACGATTTCCAACTTTAGGACAAATTTTGCTTTAATTCCTCTGTGGAATTCTCATACATCGCTGCGTTATTTTCAATCAAAAGCTTTTTCAAAGCGGCCTTTTCCTTATCGGATAGATCGGACAGCATAATACGTCTCTTCATGGAGTAATCCATGCGATTCACATGATCTGCCAAAATTTTGTAGCCCCGACGCGCTTCCCGATCGATTTCCATGTAGCACGCAGTTGCCCCTGCATAGTAAGGACCAGCTTCATTGCGATCGACTGTTACCCAAACGAGCCAATAAGGCTTTCCATTTGGTACTTCTTCTTTATTTGTCGTCCATTTGATGCCCTTTTCTACAGAACTTTTGGCATGCAAGGCACCCATGTCAATGTACGCTTCGTCCCCATCGATTATGACCGAGGATACAGCATTCAGGTCGAGTACACCTTGACCAAAACCGCCATGTACATCGGTTTTTCCACTCATGATGGTAAAGCCGCCTTTTTTATTATCAAAAATATCCATTTGAATAACCTCCAGACAATCATTCTCCTTCCTTTATTCTACTCGAAAAGCGTGCGATGACGCAATTTGCCTATGTGCCCAGTTATTTATCCATGGGCTATTGGGTGTTTCGTTTTTTGTTTACGAGCTGGATCATTTTTTCGATACCCCACATGATCAGGATTGTTACGACCGCTGTATGGACCGCCATGGCAACCTTCATGACTAACAGTTCACCTAGCATCGTGTCAGAGGGAACAATAAACAGGTAGTACACAAAGCTGATAAAAAGAACACTTAGAAAGATCAACCAGCCTCGAAAGCCTAGCGTGAAGCGAATGGAAGCGGCGATGAGCAAACCGATCAAAGGCCCCGCAAACATCAATGAAAATACGAAAGGACCGAGTATGAACCAGACTATCCAATTATCATCCATTGTCTTACACCCTTTGTTTTTGATGACTACACATCATTGGAATCCGTAGATTCTTCTACCTCTGTCAGTCCACGCACATCAAGCACGTAACGTCTTCCTGTTTCTTTGTAACGCTCCGAATCATCTGAAGAAAAGCGTTTGATCAGAAAGCGCGCTGGCTCCTCTCCCTCTACAGCTACAGTCGGCTGGAATTCCAAGTTTTCACCATCTCGAACATGGATAACAACGATGCGATCGTGATATTCAATTGACAGGTCTTCCCGTACTTCTTTTTTATTGGCGTCGAGCGTAAAGGTCTGACCGGATTTGTTTATCGTCACTTCAGGAAAGCTTTTGTCATCTTGTGCAATGATGTAATACAGGTAGTCAGCATTTTGGTCCGGAGCATTGCGCAATCCTGATTGTAATTCCTCATCTCCCTGTAGCAATCGCGTTACTTGGTCGATGACTTCTGGTATGGTCGGCAGTTTGGCGTGTTCGCCTTTCACGTAGTATCGTTTTTTCATATCCTTCTGGGCGTAATTGGCACTCATATACGGAACGGTACCATCCCCAACGCCAGGATCGAGAATCGGGGACCATTCGTTATAAAAAGAATCGTAAAAGTAACCAAGCAGTGTTACTTGACCTGTACCCACGATGGAATACTGGGGAACATTGATCGTTTTGTTATCCCACTTTTCATGCATTTTGCCGCCATGTTTGACGAGCGGCGCATAGTCGAGGCGAATATTTTTGTCCTTTAAAAATTCATCATAGGTGTAGTACTGAATGTTACTCCTTTTCAGGAAGCCAACCGTTTCAAAGTATTTTTTAGAGGGTAACAGCTCGTAAACGGCAGGTGCATAAGAGGAAATCACTTTCCCTGTTTCCTCATCCAGCCAAGGGATCGAAAAATTGTATCCGTGCTTAAGAGCCTGATAGGCCCGTGGAGAGCCAAGGAAGGGTGTGCCCATGTATACGACACGATTCACTTTGCGCTGGTAGGACACATTGGATAGAAGTGTTTCTTTTACCAAGAGCCCACCCATGCTATGTGCCACCAAATGCACCTGATTTGCCCCACTTGCCTTCAGTGCAGCGTCGATTTTCTCTTTTAGAAGTTTGGCATTTTTGGTGCTGCTGTAACGCCAATCGTACGGCAGTGCAAATAAGGTGCGGTGCTTTTTGTATCCTGCCTTCTCCAGTTCCTTTACCATGCTGTAATACTGTTCGGTAAGTTCTTTTAAAAACGGTGCATAGGAAAGATACTCGATGGCATAAAAATCATCTTTTTCCGGGTGGATCGTCGCATCACGGACGACTGGCTGCACATCTACACTATTTGGCTTGATCGGCTCCAACGAGAGTAGCCGACGGTGTTTAGGATCATTAATACCAATGAGACTATCGCCAAGTCCCAACCATATTTCCGATCTCTTTCCATTCTGCTCCACTTCCAGGCGCGATCCACCCACTCCCGGGATCAAGATAACCGGAATCGTTCTGTCTCCTATATAAAGACTGTACGAGTTAGCAGTAAATCCCGAGCGTTGGCTGGCCATAACCTTGACTTTGTAGGTTCCAGGATAGGCATTGAAGATAATATGTTCATCCGAATTTTTCGCTTTCTCGGATCTAGCGACGACTTTTCCAGCCTCGTCGAGGAGAAATACGTCCATATCCATTCCAGTAGGGATATCCTTGAGGGAGACCTCCACAGTAGAGGAGAGCTTAATGGATAAGCTGTAAAAATCCACATCCGTCTTTGAATGAAGATTCCCTACGATTTTTCGGTTATACGCATCCAGCTCGTAGGCCTCTTCCATTGTGTCGTTTGGCTCGTATCCATCTGCCTTGCCCCCTCCTTGATCTGCGGAGAAATCAGCTCGCAAGCGGTAGTAGTAATCTTTCGAAAACGAGCCCTGTTTTCCAACGACCTTGATGTAGTACCATTTGTCTTTTTCAAGTGCCAGTCCTTCGATGAGTTCAGGCTCATTTCCATGCTGCTCTGAACGGGCAAGCTCCCGTTCCTCCTCATCATACACATACAAATCGTAGTCTTCGTTTGCCCGAATATCTGTGAGGGATATATTCATCTGTCCATTTGTTGTTCCTCTGATTTTCCAAAAATCAACATCATCCTTGCTGCTAATCTTTCCATGGCTATCCTTTCCATCAAAGAGCCAATCCGATTTGCTGCCCAAGGTATCATTCGGTTCTACCTCAAAGCGAGCTTCTCGACTGCGCAGTTCCGCTTCTCCTGGCTTATTCTCACCTGAAAATTCCGCATAAAATTCCTCTGCCAGCCGCGAAAGCTCTTCATCAGTGGCATCCTGCTCCTGTTCTTGTTCTGACTCTTCCGGCGGAGCTGCGTTTTGGTCTTCAATCTCTAGTTCAACCAACACTAACGGCTCTCCCTGATCGGCAGCCATTTCATCCCAAGGCGCCTTTTGGATTTTTATTTTTTCTACGGTAGGGTCTATGTGTTCAGGTAACGTTAGCTCCCAGCTACGTAACGGCTCCTCTGAATCATCTATGAACATCGTTATCTGGATAGGGCTATCATCCGTAGGCATTACAGCGAGGGAAATCTGAGACTCCTCGTGAAAAGAACGAGTTTTGCTGTCGCTGCCCTGATTGACAGACAGCTCTACGTTATCCGGAGTACCCGATAATTGTGCTTGAAACCGCACCTCTCCCTCGTCGATCCATGCCCACGCCTCTTCTACGAATATCTCCGGTTCTTTTGCCCAGCCCTGTTCTACTATATTTCCCAAGCATAAAGCGAATAGGAGAAGTACACATAGCAAGCGCCGCGTGATTATTCCCACAAAAATCCCCCTCATCCTTTTTCTAGCTTTACTGTAGAAAAAGACAGAGCGGGGGTGCAAATATTTTTACTGAGTCGTATGGTTGCGGATTCCTTGTCGTTCCCATGCATTTGCAATGATTCGGAAGGGTAGTTGATAATCTTTTAGCTCGTGCCCTTGCCCGGAGGCTTTATTTTGATAGGGGAAGCCTTTGTTCACGTCAAAACGAAAGGAAACAGAGTAATAGACTGCGTAGCTCGCATCCTTTTGGAAGCCATGCTGTTTATCCCCCATCAAAGGCGTATCTACGCCCACTTCACGAGCTCCTAGCTTGGATGCGGAATAGGAGGGGCCTCTCCAGAGCCGAGGAGTCGCTTGTTGCAAGGCTAACAACGACTGTAACGGCGTTTGGCGTATGCCAGTTTCTGAAATCCACGCCCGCCCAGATGTCACGACGGGAAACTGGTTACTCACAGGATGACGGTGTCGATCCTGCAGCTCCACTTGTGTCAAGATGCGCTCACCCGCGTAATAATCGTTAGGCTGGCTGTTTGGATACCTGTCTCTGGCATGATACGCTTCCCATTCAGCTGTATGGCGAATCGAGCCTGTTGCATTAGGCTCAAAGACCTCAAAGGAGCGCTCTCCCCCTTTTACCGTAATGGTATAGCGTCCTGCCATCGTTTTGGATAGGTTCTGTGGTTCACACACCTCTTCATCTTCGTCGTTCATAGCACAGCTCTCGTAGGACAGCTCAAAATCGACCTGATAATCCATCACGATGACAAAGCCGTTGATTTCTGCTTTGTACTTTTGCGATTGGAGTACTTGGCGCCAAGTCGTCTGTGTTGGGACCGTAGTTCCTGTGTACACGACCTCAGTGCCTGTAGATGCACTGCTTACCTGCCATTGCATCGGCACTCCGGGGCCCGTCAGCTTCAGATCGAGCTGTGGTGGTGTATAGACAGCCATACTCTTGGCATCTGAAATCCACCCCGGATTCGCAGTGACAGTTACGTTTTTAATATTGTCCCCGCTGACTGCACTCTCCAATTGTGCTTTAAATTGCGTAATTTTCTGATTGATCTCCTGCTCTGTTTTTTGGAAGCCTTCGTTTATTTTCGTCTGATCTATGACCACGCGAATCGTAGCAGGCTCACGTTCCCACACGCCGTCTGCATGTAATGGCAGTTTTTGTAGCTGTCGACCGTCACTGTCATAAATCTCCAAGCCAATTTCACCACCATCAAAATCGCCCCCACCGCCAGGCGGCTCCGGAACTTCTCCACCGACAATCTTCACTGGCCAAGCCGCACGATTGTCTGTCCAGATCGTCTCGTTTTCCGGCATGGATTTCGCAGGATTGATATGGGCGATAAAATCCTCGGATTTTTGCGGATACTTCGTCGGAACCGTGATCTTGCGCACCTCACCCGGCTTGAATTCATTCACGTCCAAGCGAGTTTCCTTTTCTGAGCTAGCCCAGCGAACAGCCAATTTCGTATCATGCGTTAATTTCCCGGCATTCTTCACGTTAAATGTAATCGTCGCATCGGTTCCTGCAGCTCGAGGGCTCTTCGGATCAATTTGAAAGCTCGATTTCACAATGAGTAAATTCTCTCCATCCGGTTTTGGATCACCTTTGCCGATTTGCACAAAAAAATGACCGTCGCAGCCGTCACTCTGGGTTGAATAAAATTGCACCTTGTACAGCCCTTCTAAAAGAAGACCATTTTCGTCTCTCGGGAAATACACCCAGTGGTTATTTGTGGAGCTGTTTGAGCTATCGAGTGCCTTTCCGTCTCGCTTTCTTTCCCAAGAGCCAGACGCAGGATCAAACCATCTCATCGAAAAGTGACTATCATCCGACAAAAACATCCGAAACCGATACTTGTCTCGAATCTCATCTGCTGCTATTTCAATGGTTTCCCCACGTTGGATATCCTTGCTCCACTTCTGATTGTTTCGATCGATTTCTACTGACGCTAGAATATCCCAGCATTTTTGGTCAGACTCAATGGTGAATCGCACCTCACCTGTACAGCCCGTCTCGGACTCGAACAGCAGTACAATTTCATCGCCAACATCTACGTTTGCCGGCAACATGAGCCTGAATGGCTCGCCCGCTGCAAGCTTGTCGGTTAACGCTGTTTTTCCACCGGGGCTCTTCCAATACCAAGTACCAGATACCTTCGAAGAAAACGATAGATTGGTATCGTATTGATCTCCAACCTCTGTAAAGTACTTGATGTATACGGGGTCTTTCAGTGTAAAACCTGAGCTGACCGATCCGTTCATGCTTTCCCCTTCGGGAGAAAATGGCAGAGGTGGTTCACTATGCACCAAAAACGCAACCTTTTTTTGATCAGCGATTGAGCAGGAAGCATCTTTTACCACAATCGTTATTTCCCAATTGCATTCAGGTCGCTCCCCCCACTTTGTTCCATCGAAGTTTAGCTTCAGTTTGTACGTTTTTCCTCGCTCGAATGGAAAATAGTACGGGTTATGAACATTTCCGTCCGGAAGCTTTAAACTGGAGGAATCATAGGGTCCCCATCTGCCATTATCATTTTCTTTGACTGGCAAGGTATAGATTTTTCCGTTTGGAAGCGATACATCCCACTTGAGAGATGCCTCCGAGCTATCTCCGTATTTGGTTGTGTATTTGGCTCGGAACGCAAGTGTATCGAACGGCATAATCTCAATCGTTTCACCGTTTCTTACTGCAGATGCCGATAGCGTAACGATGGGGCATGAGTCTTCGCCGTCTGGCGACTCGACTCTCAAATATTTCTCCCAGCACTCTGTTCCATCATCACTGATGTAGACGACTTTTACCCGTCCAGAGCTACCCACCCTACCTGTCGCGACCTTCCGATCCCCATTCGCTCCAGGCTTCATGTCATAACCATTCATCGTGTATTTTCCTGGTTTATTGGCAGAGAGAGTGATATCGGCATTTTTTTCGACAGCAATATCTGAGCCGCCGCTTGCAACAGCATTGTGGTCTTTTATATCCTTGTCGCCAACGACTTGAATGTTCAGTTTGGTTTTTGTTGATCCGATCGAACAAGCTGGGCCCGGGTCAGGCTTTTCGGGATCAGGCTTCTCCGGCGGGATTACATCTCCTACTGTGAATTGTGCTGTGTAAGGTGTGGAAACGCTTATGCTGCTTGATCCTTGGCGGCTTCTTTGATGCAGGTCAGTGATTGTTAGCGATACTTCATACACGCCTGGCTCGGTAGGCTTATATTCGGTATTTTTATAGATCCACTTGTAGCCCGGGGGATTGCTTGTCTCGTTTACTGTGGGTGTAGCCGTGCTTGGATCGTTGAATTTTTGATTAGACAAGAGGCTCTTGTATCCACGTCCTGTTGTCTTGTTGATCACATTTAAAGACCATACAAAAATGCCGCGGTCATAGTAAGAAAAGTCCGTGGCATTTGCATGGATCTCAACAGTTTCGTTGAGGTTGTATTTGGTTTTGTTAGTGGTTATGCTGCCGCTGGGTTGTGGGGTTGTTCGGAAGTGGCCTACTGAGATGTATCCGCCTTTGCCGTCTGGGACGAGGTTGTCTCCTTTGGTGTAGCCTGCGCCGCCTGAGGCGGAGGCTAGTTCTGCGAGGTTGTAGGCTTGGTAGGGGTCGAAATTTGGTACTGAATCACTAGAGACTTCCTTACTATAAATATTACCCGTTCCTCCAAGAATGTAGTTTGGATTTCCTCCGAACCGTTTAATCCAGTATGATGCTTCATTTTCGTCAACAAAATACCACCCTCTATCTGCCTTTTGGTTTACATCAGCAAAGCCCAATACTCTATTACTATCTGTAACTCTGTCTACTTCAATTTGAGAAACTGTTGCTCCGAGTTGTCCTTCAATTCCTTCGATTAAAAGAAGATAAAAACGCCCTTTGGGTGCAAGTTCTTTATTCGAATCAACAGTTGCTACTTTAATATTGTGATAATTAGGCGAACCATAGGTCGAATTCGGGTAAACAATAATTAAACAACACAATAGGAAAAGAGAAAGCACAGAATAAATTATTCTATGCTTAGTTAAGTGGATATGCATTTACTTCGTACCCTTCGTTTTATAGAATTTTCGGGTGTTATTAGTTTTCTCTAAAGAAGGTAATTTGGTATACAAGTAGATACCCGCATCAGTCGAGTCATTATTATTTATGACATTAAAAGAAAAAGAACTTGTGCTGTTTAATGGAATGTTAAAAGATTGATCGTTTATGAAACCTTCCAATTCATTTTGCTTTGTAAAAAATTGTACTAATATCATAAAATCACTATCACCCTTAGGCACCTTCCCACTAATCTTCCCATTCACAATCTTCAAGCTCTTATGAAACTCATCCGCAAATTTAGCCCCTTGCTCAAGCTGCCACTTATCCTTCCACAAATAACGCAAAATCTCCGCCGCTTCCCCTCGTGTCACAGGCAAATCCTCACGAAATTTGGGCTGTCCACTAGGCGCAGGCTTCATCCATCCCCACGTGATCAGCGCCCCGGTATTAGTTAAATTCGGATTCTTTTCACCCCGAATCGGCTTCCATGCAGCATACACCAGCGCTGCTGTTTCTTCCTTCGTCATCAGTCTGTTCGGCTCGACTTTCACTCCCGCCAAAATCCCCGCCTTCTGCGCCTTCTCATAGCTCATCTTCGCCCAGTGCCCTGCTGGGAGTTGCGGTAAGGGTTCTGCCTCCTTCAATCCGCGAATCGCTACTAAACTCGCAATAAACTGCCCCTGCGTGATTTGACTATTCGGATAAAAGTTCCCCTTGCTATCCAGCCATAAGTATTTCTTCTCTACACCGAAATCAATGGCTGCCTTTGCTGTATGTGAAGCGTAATCCTTCGCTGGCGCAACAGCCTGTACGCTAGAACAGTCAGCTACTCCAGTAAGCCCTGCCATTGCGAGAACAGCTGCTAGTAGGCATGACATCATTGCACGTTTGTTCATGGAATGACCCCCTCTTTACCGGATATTTTACCTATATTATCCATTTTTAGAAAGAGTCTGATTTAGGTGCCTTTGCAAAAAGCTTCGCAACGTATTCTCGGGTACCGCCCCTTCCAGCTTGTCGACCACTTTACCTTGTTCGACGACAAAAACAGTGGGGGTTGCCTCTGCCCCGAGGCGCGACGCTTCATCCAGCTCTTTCTGCTCATGGATATCCAGTCGTTGAATCATTTCCGGTGGATATTCCTTCACGACTCTCTCAAATGTCGGCCCAAACTCTGTACAATACACGCAGCTATCACTATAGACATACACCACTCTCACTTCATGCGCACTGGCTGTCCCCCACGCGCTTATACCGGCGACAAGTATCACAACACCGAGCGCGATCAACAGCCACCATTGCTTGCTTCTGCTCACGTCCATCTCCCTTTCGCTAAGCAAAATGTTTCATACCTATGCACTTGTCAAAGAACGATGCCCGTATTATGCAGCTCCGAACTGAGACAAAAAAAGCCAGCCCCATTGGACTGGCTGACATGTATAAAAAAAAGACGTACCACAACTCTTGCAAGTTCGTACGCCGTGCTTGTCCTTGTATGGTGTTCCCTATTACTTACTTGCATTGCCGCCGTCTTCCTTCATCAGGGCACGCAGTTCTTCGATAAACGCTTGCCCTTTTTGAATCTCTTCCTCGGTGTAGCGCTGCTTGCTCTTAAACGTAAAGATTTTGCCCTTCATTTCCTCATAAGGCAGGTGGTTGAAATACAGAATCGTAGAAACCAGCTCGAGAAAACGGGAATTCTCCTCGTTCATGCGCAAAATCGCACGTTCTCCACTCCCGAAGTCAACCTCATGAAACTTGAGAAAATCATGACCGGTTTCGTTCAAAGAGTAACGATACATATGAATGGCACCTTTACTCTCCATTTGCTCATCCAGAAGCCCCATGTTGCACAGCTCATCTACTCTAAGCGTCAGTTCCTCCGAATATGGACCGTACATGTGAAACTCGTAGCGCTCATCGAAATCCATCTCCAGATGTTTTCCTATGTACACCATCTTTTGCAATTTTTTTCGCCCGCTCACTTCGCCGACTATCTCAATCAGGCGTATGATCTTGGCGTGACGATTAAGCATCCTCCATCACTCCCAGACGTTCTCGAATCTTACGGGAGAGATCCCCCGGCAAAGCCATGACTTTATCCAATGGAAAGTACAGCTTGTAATCAAAGCGCCGCTTTCCGCTAATGGCCTGTACAATTTCTGACTTCTGTGACAGCTCGACCAGCTCGCCTGAAGGCATTTGAAGCATAATCGGAATGCGCTCCTCTTCTTCTCCGGCACGGTAAAAATCATACGGAAGATCGGAGGTCGTGTCTACCTCCAAATAATACATCGGATCAATTCCGGCAGATTGAAATAGTTCTTTTAGTTCAGACAGCAAGCGAAAATCCCTCGGATTATATTCGACGTATTTAAAGAGATTCCTGTCCAAAAAACGGGCGCACAAATCTTTCAACACAGGGTCTTGCTCTCTGCGCCAGAGTTGCATATAGAAAAGAATAATGGATTCATCGAGCGCCAAATAGTCAGCAAGCTCTACCTTTTCCTGCAAAAAAGGCAGCAGCATGACAGGTTCCTGCATGAACGGATAGCCTTGGGAGAACAAGAGCTTCGCCCGTTGAAAAATTTTGCACAAGATGACTTCCGCACTTCGTGTAACGGGATGGAAATAGACCTGCCAGTACATTTGATAGCGAGACATGATGTAGTCTTCGACAGCATGCATCCCGCTGAATTTAAAGACAATGCCATCCTCCTGCGGCCGCATGACACGCAAGATACGCTCAATCTCGAAATTGCCATAATTAACGCCCGTATAGTAGGCATCACGCAGCAAGTAATCCATCCGATCGGCATCGAGCTGGCTGGAGATGAGGCTTACGATCAGTTTATTGTCATATGTCTTATTAATCACTTCTGCCAATTTCTTCGGGAAGCTATCATCAAACCGACGAAGAATGCGGTTGATTTGCGTATCTCCAAGCAAAATGGCGCGCGTCCAATCCTCGTGATGGTACTTGAACACCTTTTCAAACGAATGGGAAAACGGACCGTGGCCCACATCGTGGAGCAAAGCCGCACATAGACACAGCAGCTTTTCCTCGTACGTCAACTGAATCCGACCTTCGAACGTCTCCAAAATTCTGCGCATCAGTTCATACACGCCAAGCGAGTGGTTAAAGCGGCTATGCTCTCCACCGTGAAACGTAAAAAAGCTGGTGCCCAGTTGCTTGACTCTGCGCAAACGCTGGAATTCTGCCGAGTTGATCAAATCCCAAATGAATTTGTCCCGCACGTGGACGTAGCGGTGAACAGGGTCTTTGAATACCTTTTCTTCATGAAGAAGCTGGGGCTGTTGCATCCTGGACACTCCCTTCCTGTACTGCTTTCTATCTATTACTGACAGTGAATTTTGATTCTATCATATCATACGTCTGATACCATTTCTTGCTTAATCAAACTCTTACAAAAATCTGAAGAATGCCATTTTCGTCTAGACCGAGTAAAAGGTATATAGGATTATATGGAAAAAATGGTTGGAATGAGAGGTTTTCACAAATGTGGACAAATACATTTCGATACATAACCAAAAACCCACTTTTCCTTCTTCTATTGATGATGATGCTCTTTCTGCCCCTGCTCGCCTCCTGGGGACAATTTCTCTCCTCAGGTTTTTTGGGACAAACGGTTTCCGTATCTCTCCTATTCTGGCCGAAAACCGATTGGAAGGTCGCTGTCCCGCTTCCTGGCTGGCTTATTTTTGGTGTTATCTCGCTGCTTTACGCTGGCGGCATCTTATGGCTTGTAGGGAGGAAAAAATTGGGGCAGGTATTTCTGTTCATCCTTGTCGGTCTCTTATTGGCAAAAGCGGCCGGAGCTGCTTTTCAGGCGATTAGCGGATGGTCTAGCTCGCAGCCAATCGGTGCACAGTCACTCGCTGGCAAAGCAAATCTGCTTGTGTTTGCCACTTGGCATAATCCTTTGTGGGAGGAGCTTGTCTTTCGCGGCATCCCGTTTCTCTTGCTAACACTCCTCTATCGGGGGAACACAGATCTGCCCACTGGTGCAAGATGGATGTATCTACTCATTCCTTCGATAATTTTCGCCTACTATCACGTACCTGGGCATGGTCTAGGAGCTATTTTTGAATCGTTTCTCATTGGTGTTTTGTGGGCATGGGCAGCACTTCGCTGGGGACTGCTAGCTCCAATCGTCCTGCACATTTATGCAGACGCGATGATCATTCCTTCACTCCCCAAAATGAAAAACATGCCTCTGGAGGAGATTCCCTGGCTAGTCAACCAAAGCATGTTGCTACAGTCAATCTGGGCTTTATGTGTACTTGTTTTTCTCATACTGGTCCTTACTCTTTTGATAATCGGCTGGCGAAAAGCAAGAAAAGCTTACTAAAAAAAACAGCGACAAACTCCCGAAAGAAATAAATCGGAGAGTTTGCCGCTGTTGCATGTATTACAGTGTCTCCGCCTCAGGCCCATACAAGTCCGGGCGCTTCGCGGCTTTTTTCGCCAGCTTTTTGATCTTGTGCTGCGTCAGAACCATATAGAAGGACGGCACGACGATCAAGGTCAAAAGGGTCGAAAACGCCAATCCGGAAATAATGGTTACCGCTAGCGGTTTGAACAAAACGTCACCTGAAATAGCGAGCGGCATCATACCCGCAATCGCAGTAAGCGAGGTCAAAAGAATAGGCCGCAGTCGTGCCTCACACGCAGAAATAACCGCCTGCTTCAGCTCCATTCCTGTATGGCGTGCCTCCTCGATGAACTCGATCAAAACGATTCCGTTACGCACCACGATGCCCGCCAACGCAATAATCCCCATCATTGTCATAAAGCCAAGCGGTGTCTGGGTCACGAACAAGCCGATCAAGCTCCCTGATACAGCGAGATAAATCGTACTTGTAACCAGTACCGGAATGGTCAAGGAATAGAATTGCATCGCGATCAAAATCAGGATCAGGAAAACGACCAGAATCGAGAGTTTGCCCATGTCGATGAAAATATCAGTCTGCTCGGAAGTCTCGCCGCCAATCTCATAGCGGTATCCTTCAGGCAAGGACATATTATCGAGCATCGGCTTGATCTCTGCCATTACTTCTGTCGCGGTTCTGCCTTTCAGATCACTGGTAACTGTCACGCTCCGCGACAAATCACGATGCGGGATCGTCTGTGTACTGAAAGTCGGTTTTACCTCCGCGAGCTGTGACAGCGGGATCAGCTCTCCTCGCGCATTGGCGATGCTGAGTCGCTGGAACAACAAGGCAGGGTCTTCCTGGCCTTTTTGCAAGAACAGCTTCATATCTATCAAGTCTGAGCCCGTATCAAACTCGCTGACGGTAATGCCTTCGCTCACCAGACGCAATGTCGTGGACAAGTCCGTGTAGTTGACGAGCTTTTGCTCCATCAGCTCTTTGTTGACGACAAATTCCAAGGTGTAGCGTTCTACCCCGAAATCGTCTTGGACATTGTACGTTCCCTCTAATCCGGCAACCTTTTCTTTTGTTTGTGCAGAAAGAGAGCGCAGCGTCTCAATATCCTCTCCATACAAACGAATCACAACTGGTTTTCCAACCGGGGGACCTGCCTCCAACTGCTTCATCAAGATACTCGCTTCTGGATACAGCTTTTTGAATTCCTCCGTCCACGGCTCCAGCATGTTCTCGAGATGGGTCTCTTTTTCATTATAACGAACCACCAGCTGTCCGACGGTAATGCCGCTTCCGGCAGCCGTATCTCCGCCGAACATTTTCGGTGCACTGCCTCCAGCGTAGGCAGATACTGCCTCGATGCCGGGCTGCTTCAACACCCAGTCTGCCGTCCCACGCACCACCCGGTCTGTTTCTTCCAGACTGTTGCCCACGGGAAGACGGATATCGATGAGAAACTGCGGGCGATCATCGTTCGGGAACAATTCCACGGGAGTGAACGGTATCAATCCATATGCTGCCGTTCCAATCAATACGCCAATCATTCCTGCCAAAAGCGGTCGCTTCAAAATTTTCGGCATGAACTTGCTCGCATACCACTTGGTCAGCTGCAACAATTGTTTCCCCAAAAGTCCGGCAGGCTTGCGATACCCTTCTACGCCAGCCTTTCTACGTTGCTCATACCATTGGCGAAAGATCGGGATGATCGTCAGCGACATGAGCATTGATGCCAGCATCGTCATCGAAATAATGACCGGAACCGGGCGAATGAACTGCCCGACGTTGCCGCTCAAAAACATCAAGGGCGCAAACGACGCAATCGTAGCCAGCGTAGCGGTCGTGATCGAAATTGATACTTCCTTGGCACCATTAACCGCCGCAGCCATCGGTTTTTCGCCCAGGACAGACAGTCGTCGCTCGATATTGTCATTGACCACCACGGCGTCATCGACCAAGATCCCGAGCACAATTATCAAGGAAACGATCGAGATCATGTTGAGTGAAATACCCAGAGATGGCAGGAACATAAGCCCCACAGCCAAAGAAATCGGAATCGCCATCGCAACTACCAACGATGTGATCAGGTTCAATCCGAGCGCACACACCACCAAAACAGCGATGATGGCAATCATCATTTCCCGGGTCAGGTCGCTAAAAAGCTCATCTACGCGTTCATTTTGACTATAAATCGAGTGTCTTTCGGCCCCTGCCGGAAGTGTTTTATCCAGCGTCACCATCATCTCGTCTACGCGCTTCTGCAAGGACGGCACATCACTTCCCGTCTCTGCATTGACGCTGATCGTGATCGAAGGCTTCCCATTGAAATACGAGGTTGTTTTCACCGTCTCCGTCGTCATTTTGATCGATCCGATGTCCTTCAGATAGATCGGGAAGCCATCTTTTGAACGGGAGATAATGACTTTGTTCAGTTCTTCGACATCTGTATTTTCCGCCAGCTTGAGCTGGTAGGTCCGTTTTTCTGTGGTCAGGTCGCCAAGCGGGATTTTTTCATTTTCCTTTTTGACAGCCATCATCACCTGACTCCACGTGATCCCGTACTGGCTCAGCTTTTGCGTATCAACCTCGATGTGGACTTCCTGCTCCGGTAGACCTTCCACCAGTACATCCGCTACGTTTGGAATGGTGCGCAGCTGTTCTTTCCACGATTTCAGCATGGTACGCATGCTGTACAATTCCTCACGCGTGTCAGCAGTGACCGCAAACGATTGGACAAACGTACGGTTCAAATCATCATTGATGATCGGTTGTTTCGCATCGGCTGGCAGATCAGCCTCTGCGTCTTTTACCTTCTTCCGCAATTCATCCCATTTTTGCTTCGGGTCTACGTCACTCTTTGCTTCCACCATGATAAATGAGACGCCGAGGGAAGATGAGGATGAAATATAGTTAAGTCCCTGCAATTCATTGATTTTTTCTTCCAGCTTTTTCGTAACAGCCTGCTCGACCTTTTCCGGCGAAGCTCCCGGGTAAACCGTCGTGATCGTCGCCATGTTCACGATAATATCCGGCATCTCTTGCTTGGGCAGTTGAAAAAAGCTGAGGGAGCCCACAAGTACGATCATGCTGAAAAACAGGAGCGTAATTTTGCGCTTTTGTACGATGTACTTGATCACGGTTGTGTACCTCCTGCCGCCTCGATTGGGTCACCGTCAAACAAACGGTCCACCCCTTTGACGATCAGTTGGTCTCCTTCTTTTAGTCCGTTCTTGATCTCGAGCTTGTCACTTACAATCTGCCCGATAGCTACGCTAGTTTTGACAGCCTTGCCGCCTGCATTGACGAAGACATGCGCATCATCTTTTCCTCTACTGATGACTGCTTCTACTGGTACGTAGACACCTTCCTGCCCCGTTACCGTTTTGGTTGCTTTCACCACCTGACCAGCAAACCAGTCTCGAGCTTGGTTGGCGATTTGGACCTCTACGCCAATCGTTCCGGTATTTTGGTTCGTGGCAGGAAATATTTTTGTCACTTTGCCATCCCGTTTTTGTCCATACAGGTCTAAGGAGATCGTCTCGCCTACTTTCCATGCAGAAATCTCACGGTCAGGAACGGGCAGTACGACTTTTAATGTGTCGATGTTGCCGACCTGATAGACGGGGGTACCTGAACCGACCAAATTGCCCGCAGACGAGAGCTTGGCGATGATCGTCCCATTAATCGGCGAACGAAGCTGCGTTTTGGCAAGTGTATTGGCTGCCACTTCTTTGGCGATAATCGTCTGATTGTATACAGCCTGCGTCAACTGTTTGTCTTCCGCACGAGCCCCTTGAGTAACCAGTGAATAAGACTGCTGTGCGTTTTGCAAATCCTTTTGAGCAATCGTCAGTCCATTTTGTGCACTTTCATACTCGCTTTTGGAAATGGCATTTTGCTGGTAGAGCTTTTCAATCCGATTGAAATCATCCTGCATTTTTTGGAGTCCAACTGTTGCCTTCTCCACAAGCAAACGCGCCTGTGTCACTTCTTGCTCTCTCGCCCCATTGTTTACCTTGCTAAGATTCGCCGCACTCTGCTGCACGGCAGCGCTGGACGAAGCAACCTGGAGTGAATAATCTGTGGCGTTTACACGGGCAAGCACATCTCCCGCTTTAACCGTGTCCCCTTCTTTTCGGTTCATCTCCACAATACGACCGCCTACTTCAAAAGAAACGAGTGCTTCCTCCAAAGGAGCCAGCGTACCAGACAACTCCGTAACGGTGACAGCCTCCTCCTTCTTCACTGGCGCAACAACGACATGTTTCACTTCCTTCTGGGGTGCCGAAGCGGGCTGTTGCTCGCTGCAAGCCGTCGTTGCCAGTAGTCCGATCATCATTACAGATACAAGCCATCTTCTCTTCATGACTTCCTCCGCCCCTATGTAGCTATGCTGTTTATTTGAGTCCTCTGATGCCTTGTAGCAAGATTTCAGAAGCATTTTCAAAAAGCTCTTCTTCTACCATTTGGATATCGAGATTGACCCGATACTTCGCCATGAAGGCGTAGAAAAAAGTGGAGACGAACATAAGAGCTGCCGTGAACGGATCTGCCTTTGGCAAATGCCCTTGCTCCTGAAACGCAAGGAGCTTTTTGGACAATACCTCGACTGCGGTCATCGGCAAACTGCTGAACATCTGCACGACTTCCGGGTGGTTATCCGCTTCAATCATGCAGATCATGAAAATTTCTTTGCGCTCGACCAATAAGCCGTAATACGTACGTGCGTAGCTGACCAGCATTTCCTTGATATCAGAAAACTCGCCTTGCAACCCTTGCTCCAGCTGCTCCCGGACATCCATGATTTCTTTCAGGAGCTCTGTCAAGATGCCTACCTTGTTCTTGAAGTGACGAAATACCGTTACCTCATTAACCCCCGCAAGCTCAGAAATCTTGCGTGTAGTCGCTCCCTTGTATCCCTTTTGTGCCATTAGCTGACGTGCGGCCGATAAAATTCGCTCACGGGTTTCCTGTTCCTCTTCGCCTCTCCCCCCCAGCTTCTGTTCTATATCTGGGTGATCCATAGCGCACCTCCATGCCAAGCAAGCAATTACTTGCATTTTCATTTTTTTCCAAGCTCATTATATAAAAAGACTGCATGCATGTAAATACTTGCATACAGTTTGGAATGTTCATTTTTCCTTGTCAGTCTTACCGTTGTGTCAGCGTCTTAATCTGTGAGCTCGGGTCTTGCTTGCATTCTGTGCTGTATTCGACCAGATCAATTTCGCAGTCGGGACCTATCTCGATCTTGTTGCCGCGAACGACCTTGGCCTTTGTGTTTTCCAAATAGATTTCGTCACCTTCAATCGTCTCTACGGACAAGGTATTATTGAGAAAATGCTTCAACAGCTTGCCCAAAGTGCTATTGCCTGTTCGGCGCACCTCGATGTGCTCTCCGCCCATTTCTTTTGCCTCACAGCTGCCATGCAGAATGACCTCGATTCGCCCCGCATTCAGCAGTCCTCCGATATTAAACGCACCGTTTGCCCGGAACACTTCGGCTTCACAATCCCCTGCGGTCTTCAATGATCCGTGAACCTTTACATCCTCTCCAGCCATATTGCCCTGTACTTTGACATTGCCACCGACTTTTAGACTCGTAAAATTCAAATCGTCCGCAACATCAAGCTGACCATATACAGACAATGTATCCATTTTCACTTTGCCTTTAATCGACGCGTTGCCCTCTACTTTTGCCGAAGAGCCAATGAGATTTCCCGTGATACTGACATGTCCGGCACAATGAAGCGACTCGCACTCTACATCGCCATTGATCTTGCCGTAACCCTGCACATCTACTTTGTTGTATACGCCACCCGTAGCATTCACTGCCCCATGAAAGATCAAATCTAGCTTGTTCTTATTCTCGTTCTGCATGGTATGGTCTCCCCCTACAAATATTTTCCTTTTAATTCCTCGATGTAATTGGCTAGATCGAGCCGTTTCACTACCTTTACACCGCTATCAAAATACATTTCGGTAGAGCCAGACACCAACACGAACGTGGAAATCCCCATCTTACGCATAAAGATCAGCTCACAAGGCTTCCCTTCGAATTTGGGATAGTGGCTAGCAAGTACCTGCAGCAATCCGCCGCCTTCATCTACACTTAAGTCTCCTGCGGCCAAAAGCTTTTCTAACACATAGGCGTATAGTGCCTGCTGGAAGGTAAAGGTCCGCAGACTCCCGAGAAAAACGTTAAACACTTCTAAAGAAGTTGTCGAAACAATGTTTCGTGCCAATAATTCCTCTGCGGTCAACGACGTGTCACTCATACTTGGTGAAAACATGTCCGCCAGTTCATCCAGCGACAGGTCGTCTTTCATGTTCAGGATCTTGTCGATTCGAGCCAAAATCTGTTCCCGCGGGAAAAAGGTTTCTTGCCCTGTAAAAGTTGCTCGACGAATGAACCACTCCTCTGGAATCAAGTTCTTTCGTTTCCAACGGTACAATTGTCCATACGAAATGCCAGTAAGCTCCAGCAGGTCCTTCTTCGAAATTACATTTGTGTCCAAGTGAAGCACCTCCAAAGACAATGTAACATAACACTGTTACGTTATTCAACTGCAGATTGTTTGACACTCGAATGATTGTCACAAAATCTCATGAGCTGGATCAAATAAATGATTGGAATGTAGAAAGGAAGAAGGACATATGAAAAAACAAACACTAGCTGTGACAAGTATGATTGCCTTGCTGTTAACCGTAGCATCTCCGTTTACAAACACACAGACACCAGCATACGCAGCTGGTCAGGCGCCCGCAGTAAAGCCAGAAATGAAGACCCTCGCCCAGCTTGACAAAAATGTCGTAGAAGCCGCTAGACAAGCGATGCAAAAGCAGGCGGGCGATGTGCCGATCGAACTGGACGAGATCAGGGGAGAAACGGCAAATTCCTGGGTGATTACGGCAAAAAACAACAGAGGTGAGGTGCTCGTTACCAAGCAGGAGGGAAAGGTTGTATCTGTAAACGTAAAATTAAAACTTAGCGAAGTGGCAGCTGATTTGCAGAATACTGTTACGAGCACGTTAAAAGGAATGGATAATCAGCATGCCTTTACGATTGATAGGGTAGAACGGATCAACTGGGAAAAACAAAACATTTGGCTGTTCAAAGGGCAACATGCATCGGTCAGCATTGACGCTGCCACCGGGAAGGTCAATGCTGCGAAATTGCATTATACAAACGAGCAAATAAACCCCAAAGTGACCGATACAGCGCAAAAGGCGCTGAAGTCTCTTTCCAACGATAAAGCATCGGCGCTGCTCCCTGAGGTAACACTGGTGAAAGAATCGAAAGAACGCTTGGATCAAGTATGGGCTTTCATGGATACCGAAGGGAAATACAGTATCGTCATAGGGGCGAAAACAGGGAAAGTGGTGGCAGCTACCCTGATCAGCGAGTTCATAAATGAGAACTATACCGCAGACGAAGATATTCCCAAGGTGTTTGCCAAACCATTCTTTACAAAAGAAAAGGCGATTGCTGCTGCCAACCCGATGATGAAAAAGGTTTTCAACCTCGATCTGACCGGATACAATGTTTCGTCCAAATATAACGTATATACGTTTACGAAAAAGGGGAAACCGACTGTTACGGCATCGATCAACCACAAAGGAGTCTTCCATGATTTCGTCGTTTCGCCTGAAAACGGCTTGATCAACTAGGGATGCTCTAAAATATTGGGGGCACAATCCACCTTTACCAAATACACCAATGAAACCACCTTTCTATTAAAGGTGGTTTCAGCTTCTTGGCCGTTCTTATGTAAACTCTGCTTGCATCAAGCGCTTCATATCCGATGGTATCGGTGCCTCGACTACAATCTCTTTTTCGAGAAGCGGATGTAAAAAGGACAATTTCGAAGCATGCAGAGCCTGTCGGCGTAACAAACCTCTCGCTCCCCCGTACATCGTATCGCCAGCAAGCGGGTGTCCAATGTGGGCAAAGTGAACGCGAATTTGATGGGTACGACCCGTTTCCAGCCAGACGCGAGCAAGCGTCATTCCCTCAGAGGTCTGCTGTACCTCGTAATGCGTGATGGCAGGATCGCCACTCTCCACGACACGGCGCTTCGTAGGATGACGCGCATCTCGGCCGATTGGCGCCTCAATCGTTCCAGCTCTCTCTGACAGCACCCCACTGGCAACCGCAAGATACTCGCGATGAATGCCCCCTTCGCGCAACAGCCTGTCAGCCAATTGATGACCATAGCTGCTTTTGGCTACCAGAATAGCTCCTGATGTATCCTTATCCAGCCGATGCACAGGATGTACGCTCGTCTGCTCACCACGTGCCGCCAGTACGGCAGCGAGTGCATGTACCAATGTGTCGGTCTCCTGTTTAATCGGGTGCACCATCATGCCTGCCGGTTTGTTTGCAATCAAGAGATGATCGTCTTCGTACAAAATGTCGATGGACGGCATTGGTGTGATCGGTCCCTCTGGCTTTGTATCATGCTGGGGCTGCCTAGGCGCTTGCTCTTGTCTCTCGATGACACGAACAGCGATTGTATCTCCTGTTTTTACTTGTCTTTGCAGGAAGGGCTGCTTGCGATTGAGCAAAATCCCCTTGCTTCTCGTCAGCCGCTGCATCATACGACCTGACACGTTGAGCTTTTGCCGGACGATTTGTTCCACGTTCATTCCCGTGTCTTGTTCACTGACGATGTATTCGATCCACTCTTTGCGGCTCACGTCTAATCCCTCTGTTCCATGCTTTTTTCTTATTGTAGCAAAAGGATGCCAGAGATGCTCGTTTGTAGTCGTCCAACGTTTGTGGTTGTGGAAGCCCTGCCACATGTCTTCCAGTCGCCTGTATCCTCTCTTCGTTCGGGCGGTCTCCTTCCAGACATGTGACAGTGCTTGCGTACAGCTTGTGATTACTTCGTGCTTTTAGAGCGTTTTGATTGTGATACAAGGGAGGTTTAGAACTTTCATCAACATGAATCAACTTACAAGAAGTTAAACAACAGCCACGTAGAAGAAGCGCATTTCCAGTCCAAGCGCCTCTGGAGCCCAACTCAGCGTAGGAAAAAATGGCGGGGGTTTTCAGCTTCACTCATGGAATACTTCCTGGAACTTCTACGTTTGAAGCGCTCCCGCCATTTATTCCGGAGCGAACAGTCAATCCCCTTTGCGGGGCGTAGGCCGAAGCGTAGACTGGAAATGCGCTTCTTCCCTCACCGATAGCTACGTTAAAAAACAAAAAAGCCACCATGCTCAGCATGATGACTCTGTTGTACCAATTACCCTTTTAGGTTTTCCGGATTGAGTCCTTGCAGCTCTGGCAATACGAACAAACCATCTTTACGAATCAGCACATCATCAAACCAGATTTCGCCGCCGCCGTACTCAGAACGCTGGATGTTTACCATATCCCAGTGAATTTGGCTGCGGTTGCCGTTATCTGCGGTGTCGTATGCACGGCCTGGTGTGAAGTGGAAGCTGCCGGCAATTTTCTCATCGAACAAAATATCATTCATTGGATGCAGGATGTACGGATGTACGCCTATCGCGAATTCCCCAATGTAGCGCGCCCCTTCGTCCGTATCGAAAATTTGGTTGAGTCTTTCTGTATTGTTAGAAGTCGCTTCGACGATTTTTCCGTCTACAAACTTCAGACATACATTTTCGAATTTCGTGCCCATGTAGCTTGTTGCGGTGTTGTACGTAATGGTTCCATTCACAGAGTCGCGCACAGGAGCTGTAAAAATCTCGCCGTCTGGAATGTTGCGAAGTCCGGAGCAGATGACACTAGGGATGTCCTTGATCGAGAATTGAAGATCCGTTCCCGGTCCAACCAGTCGCACTTTGTCCGCACGATCCATCAATTGCTGCAAAGGCAAAAAGGCTTCGTGCATCTTTTTATAGTCAACGGAACATACGTCAAAATAAAAATCTTCAAAAGCAACGGTAGACATGTTGGCATTTTGCGCCAAAGCCGTTGTCGGGTAGTTGAGCAGTGTCCAGCGTACATTGTTGGTCAGGTAGTCATGCAATTCTTGCATCACGCTTTGATGCGCACGACGACACTCTACCGGCACATCTGCCATCTCACTGTCGTTGGATGGACCATTGATGACGATATAGGTATCCAAATCTTTGTACATTGGCTCTTCCCATTTCGCCAAATGAGTCGCACGCTCTGCACTTGCACCGAGCATCAGCTCACGTTGGATAGACGGGTCAATAATCCGTACGAACGGATAGGCCCCCAAATCGTACGCCTGCCTAACCAATTCCTTCGCCAAATCGTGACCCTCGCCACGAACTTCAATCAGCAAGCTTTCTTTTTCCTTCAGGCGTACAGAATGGCTCAGCAAATTTGTAGCCAACTTGACGATGCGTGCATCCCGCATGCGATATCCCCCACATTCCTAGCATGATTTGGTTGTTGTTAAAAAATATTTTACCGAATAGAAGCCCCTTTTTCAATTCTATATGTTCTTGGTACTATTCGAAAAAAACTAAAAAATTATCTTGCATAAATTCGACGATTTCGAGTATTCTAATCAACAAGAGTTTACCTATGTAAAAAATTTGAAAGACGGGAGTGCTGAGTTCATGGTGTTTTCTGTAGTTATCTTCGCTTAGGTGGGGCCTCTCTTAAGGGGCACTGCCTCTTATAACCCTATCAAAAGCTAGAAGCTGCAGGATGCCTGAACCGCTTCCGTCTTTTTCCCGATATGAATTGCGGGCCATGTTCTCGGGTGAACAGTCGGTTTACTGTACCTAAAACCATAGGTAGGTGACCGTCTCTCTTTTGTCCCCCGTTGAATTGGTTATTTCCCGCCACCTTTGTATCGTTTGATGAAGCGCAAGCGGAAGAGCAGTGTCTCTACCCCGTTTGCGCTTTTTTACGTGGAATTTTTCCAAAAAGAGAACCGAGGTCAAGGCACCTGCCGAAATGAATGGAGGAATTCGTGTCATGATTTGGCGTTCGTGGGATCTAAATTTGAAAGTACGTCTCTTTGGTGAATTGATTACGCACACATTCTTTTGGATGTACTTTCCGTTTATGGCGATTTATTTTAGCGATACGTTCGGGAAGGATGTAGCGGGTCTTCTATTGATGGTGCCACCGCTGCTCGGGATGCTGTCCAATCTGTTTGGCGGGTATTTGGCCGACCGGGTAGGGCGCAGATTCACCATGCTGCTCTCGCTCTGTACATCGACGGTGATGTTCGCACTTTTTGCGTTCTCTCCGTCACCTTGGATCGACTATCTTGCCTTCATCGGGATCGGGATCGCTGGGGCTCTCTACTGGCCTGCCAGCTCTGCCATGGTAGCTGATTTGACCACAGAAGAGGATCGAAGAATTGTCTTTGCTACCTTTTACACAGCGATGAACATCGGGGTGGTTGCAGGTCCCGTATTGGGTTCTGTCTTTTTTGTCCATTATCGCCCGCAGCTGTTGATGTTCTGTACCATCGTTGAATTGCTTTTTGCGATCACCGTCTTTTTCCTGATCAAGGAAACGCTGCCTGAACACGTCCGTCAGGAGAAAGCAAAGGAGCGTTTTTCCCTGATTGAGCAGTTCAGGAGTTACGCCATTATTTTCCGAGACAAAGCGTTTGCCCTGTACATTGGCGCAGGGATTTTGATCGCCATTGGATTCATGCAATTGGATATTTACATGGCTTTGTATGTCAAAGAGCATGTCATGCAGCAAGTATTATTCTCATGGGGCAATTGGACTTATACAGTCGGGGGAACCAGCGCATTCGGCTGGCTCATGGCGTTGAATGGCTTTTTGGTGGTTCTGTTTACACTGCCAGTCACACGCTGGTTCGAAAACTGGAGTGATCGCAACAGCCTCGTCATCTCCTCCATCTTATTCGGTGTCGGTCTGTTCTTGATGGCCTTTACGACGAATATTTGGCTTCTGTTTGGCTGTATGGCGATTTTGACATTCGGCGAGCTGATGCGGACACCAGTCGCCCAGAGCTTTATCAGTAAATACTCGCCGGAGGATGCACGCGGTCAGTACATGGGAGCCTCTTCGCTTCAGTTCTCGATTGGTCGCTTCATCGCTCCCCTGACGATCGGTCTATCCCAATGGCTTGCTCCTGTTGGCGTATTCGGTGTCGTCCTGGGCTTAACCCTAGTCAGTGCTTATCTGTATATCATTTTGTTCCGCATGATCGGTACCAAAGAGGTTAGCAAAAATAGCTAGAATAGAGGTATGTCCGTTCTACCAAATCCCCTCCTCTCATATAAATGGATCATAGATAGCTTGACCAGGAGGGGATCGTCATGAACCAGCCGAATGCCTTTGCTACCTTTAAGGAGCATCGAGGAGTCGTCTATCGAATTTCTACCTATCTTCAATGGGGACCGAATTCAGAGGGCCATCGCTCTCTTGGGAGCTGTCTCTTACTGAACCCTGGTAGTGCCAAGCTTTTTCGTGAAAGACCTGCATCCGGTCATAGCATCATGGGTCAGACCACACTCGATCCCACCATGCGACAATTGATCCGACTGGTGGAAGCAATCTACGGAAAACAGGCATTGGTAGGCAGATTTCATATGTACAACCTGTTTTCTGTGCAAAATGCTGCTGCCGTGAGTGCTATATCTCATTTTGAGCAACTTATTCAGGAGAAAGAGACGACGCTTGAGGCTCAGCTCGTATCTACGCGGGAACTGCAAAAACACCCGTGGCTCCTACTTGGTTGGGGGCTTTCCCACCACCATTCGTGGCTGCAGTTTTCTTCCCTCAAGAAACGGTGGAAACAACGGATCGCAGTAGCAGGGGTACCGACTTTTGGCAAACCCTGCCCAAAAGGAATCGATTACTACCATCCGAGTCCCCCTCTACATGCGACGAAAGAAAAGATCGTGCAGGAGCTGGTGGGGATCTATAGGAAAACGATTGGGGGAGAGTCTGTCCATCCGCTTTAGATAAAAAAGAGTCTGTCTCCCCTTAATGCGGGAAACAGACTCTTTTCCATTCACTACGGCATCTCGCTGCCCTCGAAAAATTCTGTTCTGTCAAAACGACCACGCATCCATTTGTACGTATCATCATAGATGGCGCGTTTGACAGGGTCCGTGCTCTTGACAGACTCTAGCAATGTCTTGGAGCCGAAGTAGTAGGCGTGTACGTTGTTTTTATCCATCCCCAGCTTGTGGGTGGCAACTAACTGATTGTAGTAGGTCTGATAGAACTTCGGATCATTGTACATCTTCCAGTCGCCTTCGATCTCGATGTCCATGTCGTACTTGTTGACGACATCCAGTACCCCTTGAATACGGTCAATTCCTACCGGCTTGTCGCTGTAATAGCTCGGCTGCAGGAATGCCTTATCGAAATAAAGAGATTTCCACTCGGACACTCCCGGTGATCCGAAATACGGAATCCAGTAGTAGCGCAACGCCTCGTCATGCACCATGCTACCCATGTCACGAATCAACTGACGCTCTTTCGGTGCGCTATCCTCCACCAGCTCATGGAACCAATAGATTCCTTCCAGCTTCAGATAAGCGTATCCTTCCTTGTTCCAGCGCTTCATGAGCTCCTGGAAGTACCATTCCAACGCAGCTTTGCGATTCAAATACGCTTGCTCTTCCCCAATTCCCGCAGGGTTGAAGGAGAGGGATGGTTTCTTTTCATCCAGCTGACCAAAATTGGTCTGACTGGCATTCGGATACGGCAGTGCCAGCACGACATTTTCCTGCGTCGGTGTCGTATACAGCGTTCCACGCAAGCGGTTATACTCCCGCATAGCCTGGTTGAGAGCGTCGAGCTGCTTGTTCGAGCCGAACAAATCATTCATGTACTTTGTCCAGCTTTCTTTCGTAGCAGGAATGGTCTGATATGGCAGGAACAGAATCGTATCAAACATCTGGTCACGCATATAACCATCTACAGTGCGGTAGCCAACCATCGGGAGGAAATCCTCTTTGGTCCATGTCCCGAGTTCGCCATGCTCTCCTGAATAAGCGAGCAGCATATTTTCCACACGACGCCCTGCTTGTTTGGCTTCTTCCAGCTTCGCCGGATTTGGTGGCGGCAGCAAGACAGCGCCATTGTTCCAGTCGCTATCCGTTTTTGCCCATACCTCCAGCTGGCGAGCGAACGTAAATACTTTCACCGGGAAGGATACCCGGACATAGCGGGTGTTCACGTCAGGCAAGGTCACGCTCAATGTGCGTGTAACCAGCTTGTCCTCTTTGGCGGAAACATCGTGAACAGCTCTTCCCGCATACGACCACACTTTCCCGTCGCGAGATACCTCGACTTCCATGTATTCTGGCATCGTGATACCCGAAGTCTTCTGCTGCTTAAACGTTAGCGCAACTCTCTCCAATGGCTTCGCCTCGTCGAGCTCAACGGTCACCTTGCGTCCAAACTGACGGTGGTATCCCGTCCAGTCTTCTGTAGGCGTTACAAGTCCCCCTACTGGACCAGGATATTGCTTCTCCAGCTCTTGGAAATACGAGTCTGGCGCTCCAAAAGTAGTAACCGATGTATAACTGCCTGGTGCGATATTGACCAGTTCGTCCTTCTCTGCTGGCTCCTTCGCCTCTTCTTTTGGATCAGCAGGCTTGGTTGCATCCGTTTCTGTTGTTCCTTTGTCTGCGTCTGGTTTTTCTCCCTCTACTGCCGTCTTGCTTTCATCGACTTTCGTTGCCGAGTCATTGGAGGAAGTCGCAGTTGAAGTCTTTGGCGTGTCCTCCACCTTTTCGACAGCTGGCTTACCAGCGTCCTTGATCTCAACCGGAATTGTCGTCGTTTGGTAGCCGACTGTCACCGTGAGATTTCCTTTTCCTGCTGTAGAACCAGCTACAAAAGTTCCGTCAGCCGAAATGGTTCCCAACTCAGGACGATCAAAAGCGAAAATCGGTGTAAAAGGCAGCTCATCTCCACTGATACTGCTTACCTTCAAGCGTTGGCTCGTGCCAGCAGCCAGACTCAGCCGCTCTACATCTACCTTGTATTTCACCTGCTCTGCTTGCTGGTAGCGTGCATCCAAGACGCGCTCAGCGATCACAGCTGCCTCCGCACGTGTGACGGTTCCTGTCGGATTAAACTTGCCGCCTGCCCCTTGCATCCAGCGCTGATTCGTCACTTCTTCCACAGCCGTTTTGGCGTAGTCGGCGATTTCTTCTTCATCGCTGTATGTAACAGGAGTCTGACCTGCCACTTTGGTCACAGAGCCCTCTTTCATCAAACGAGACAGCATGACAGCCAGCTCTTGACGTGTAAGCGGGTCTAAAGCACCCATGGCATACTCACTTCTGCCGTTCATCACACCCAATTCGGAGAGTCCATAAACGTACGGTGCATAAGGACTTTCCAACGGAACATCTTCAAAAGCGGCATCCTCAATTTCTGTTGGTTGAAGACCGATTACTTTTGTCAAAAGCACCGCAATATCCTGTCGAGAAATCGTGTTTTGCGGGTTAAAACGGTTTTCTCCCTGACCACTGATCATATGAAGCGCTGCAAGTCTGTTTACGGCTTTACTAGCGTAACTGTTTCCCAAATCGGTAAACTCCGTGTGGGCTTCTTCTTGTTTTTTGAATTGATCTTCCAGCTTCTTGGTGTCTGCTGCCGGTGTCTCTGGCTCTGTTGCAGCATGAGTCAACGGCGTACTTTGGACCAGTAATGTAGTCGCTGCCAATAAAGCAGCCAGCATTCTGCTCCCAAATCGTTTCTTGCTCATTACATTTTCTCCTCCAATTATGCCCCTTCTTTCTGTTTATTCGGTCGGGGTAACCATTGGTCCGCGCGGCGGTCTAGGTCCGAAAAACTGGTAGTAATCTACCTTGATATTTCCGTTGTAGAGCTTGCGCTTTTTGCTTGCTGTACGACCAAAATGCTCCTCGAACTGTTCGTCGGAAGTAATAATGTAGAAAGACCACGTATCCATGGCAGCAAAGGTTTTCCCCATTTCGCCATACATCTTGGCAACCTGCTTCCATTCTCCCAAGCGCTCCCCATAAGGTGGGTTGCAAATCAAGTAGCCGTACTTGCGCTTGGTTCGCACATCCCGTACATCCATGCGCTGAAAATGAATCAGGTCATCTACACCAGCCTCCGTCGCGTTGCGGCGGGCAATTTTCAGGATTTCGTCATCCATATCTGTCCCGATAATCTCCAGCTTTTGATCATAGCGCGCCAAATCATGCGTTTCTGCGCGAGCTTCACGCCAAGCTGTTTTCGGAATGATAGGCCATGTCTCGGAAACGAATTCCCGGTTCATTCCCGGAGCGATGTTTTGTCCAATCAACGCCGCCTCAATCGGAATTGTACCCGATCCACAGAATGGGTCCATAAATACCCGATCAGGCTTCCAGCGAGACAGCATAATCATCGCCGCAGCCATGGTTTCCTTCAATGGTGCTTGTCCGATCAATTCCCGGTAGCCGCGCTTGTGCAGGCCCGGACCTGACGTATCAATCGTCAGCGTCGCCACATCCTTGAGAAGTGCCACCTCGATCTTGTACAGCGGTCCTTGCTCATCGAACCACTCGCGCTTGTAGGTCTTTTTCAGACTTTCTACGACTGCTTTTTTCACGATGGCTTGGCAATCCGGCACACTGAACAAGGTAGATTTGACCGATTTTCCTTCCACAGGAAACGTCCCATCCTCTGTGATCCAATCGGCCCACGGCAGTGCTTTTGTCTTTTCAAACAGCTCGTCAAACGTAGTTGCTTTGAACTCCCCTATCTTTAGACGCACGCGGTCGGCAGTTCGTAACCACAAATTTGTGCGGGGAATCGCAGAAATATCTGCGGTGAACGTTACCTTGCCGTTTTCCACCTGTACCGGACCGTATCCGAGCGCCTTCACTTCTTCTGCTACTACTGATTCCAAACCAAAAGTCGCCGTAGCGATCAATTCTACTTTTTGCATATGTAATCTCCTGTCCGTCCAATAATCCTTCGGGTCATGCCCTCATCCTACTTACCTTACATATTATATTACCCCATTTCCTAATAGCGTTGGTAAACTTGTCTAAATTCAAAAGACCCATCACCAAAAAACAGTGACGGGTACGGCATGTGGATCATTCATATGGGAAATCCTACGAAAAACTTTGTGTAACGGGAGGGAGTCAGCGTGCCAGAATTACCTGAGATGGAGACCTATCGCCGACTGCTACAGGAGAAAATCGGTGGCGGAACGATAACAGCCACACACGTTCAGCGGGAAAAAACGATTAATCTGCCGCCTGCGGAATTTTCTCGTCTTTTGCAAAGCAATCGTCTGACACTTGTCGACCGGCGTGGCAAGCATCTTCTTTTCCATCTGGAAAGTGGACATGTTTTGCTGCTTCATCTGATGCTCGGCGGCTTTCTATACCTGGGTTCTGCGGATGACAAGCTAAAGAGAACCGCCCAAGTGACTCTTGCTTTTGGAGAACGCATCTTATATTTTCACGGCCTCCGTTTAGGTTATCTGCATTTACTCACCAACGTTCAGATCGACGAAAGGCTGGCTCCTCTTGGGCCAGAGCCATTGGACATGCTGTTTACCTTTACTCGATTTACGGAGCTGCTCGCTGATAAACGCAGTGTCCTCAAAACAGCATTAGTCAATCAGCATTGGCTCGCGGGCATCGGCAACTGCTATGCGGACGAAATCTGCTTTCATGCCGCCATCCTGCCTACCAGGACGATCCCGACACTTTCTCTCGAGGAACAAAAACGACTGTATCATTCCATGCAAACCGTGCTCAAAGAAGCGATTCGATTCGGCGGTTACATGCAGCCGCTTTTTCAAGGCGATTCCCTGACAGGGGGCTTCGATGAGCGCTGTCAGGTGTACGATCGCGGTGGAGAGCCTTGCCCGCGCTGTGGACAGCCTATTGAAAAGAGCGAGCTCTCCTCCCGCAAAGTATTTGCCTGCACGAACTGCCAGCATTGACAGACTTCTTTACTCCCTTAAACAACAGGGGTCTGTGCAGGTTCCATCTGCTTGATCATAAACACCTGCTCTGTCTCGGAAGGACTGAATCCCGTCGCTTGCAGTATTTCGACAAGCAAGGTATCAGCCGCACGCAAATTAAACGTAGACCGGCGGCAATCGTGTGCAAGCGGCCCATACACATGCACGAGTGCGGTTTTCAAAATGTCTGGTGCATCAGGATGCTCTGGCTGTGCTACACATTGACGCAGCACGATCCCACTCACTTTGCCTTCTTCGTTTACCGCACACTTGTACATCGCATAGCCGACCACCTGACCCTCTCTGTCTTCTACGAGCACGGCCTGCGCGTCTCGCAAGTTCACCCAGTAGTTTTGCCAAGGGACATCGGTCACGTAAAACGGCAGCGTGGCGGCTTCCTGGGCCAAAATGCGCCGAACCCGATAATCAGCCTGTTCATTTGTCTGAAAGGCATTCTCTGCCAGCGATCCACTCTGCTGCAAAAACAACAGACGATCCACGACGTCATAGCCTTTTTGCTCATACAAAGCAATCGCTTTGGTATTTTGGCTCAACGCCTCCAAGGTAGCTACTTCCACCCCAGCTTCCCTGTACAGATCCAATGTCGCCTCGATCAGTTGCCTCCCTACTCCTTGGCGACGATATTCCGTAGCGACACCCGTTCCACCATTCCACGCGACTTTTTTCCCTGCAACGGTCCTCATCCCGCTGGCCACTAAGCCAATCGGCTCTGTGCCGTCAAAAGCAACCACCGACAGGGACAGTACGTATCCCTCGCCCCCCAGTCGCTGGACAAGCATTTCTTCTGTCATCGTAAACTCGATAAAATAGCCTTCAAAGCCTCTGTTCCACGCTTTGGTCACTTCTGCAAAGGTACAGTCGCTCATCCGCTTGATGGTAATCATGGTATCACCTTCCTGGTTTTGATAAAATTATTTTAATCGATAAAATCTAAAAATTCAATCATCTTTAAACACTTTCTCCAGCTTTGTCACCCACACGCCTGACATGGTAATATGAAAAAAATCACTTACTCGGGAGGTTCCTATGCGCAAACAGCTTACGGTCGGCTCGCTCATTCCTGGACGATCTGACGTACAGATGTCGAGTCCAGCTCCCGTTCCCATGCATACGCATACGTCGTTGAAAAAAACAGACCCGGCTCGCCCACAATCAGAGCAAAAGCTCGTACAGGTGAAGCAACGCTCACAAACGATGCCAGTCCGGTACACTCCCTCCGAGACATTATTACAAGCTGCGCTCACGCAAGATCTACCCATCGCTTACAAATGCCAACAAGGGCATTGCGGCAAGTGCAGTGTACAGATCGTAGCTGGTGCATCATTACTCGACACCCCGACTGGACAGGAAAAAGCAAAGTTGGGAGAAAAACTCGCTACAGGCTATCGTCTCGCTTGTCAGAGCACATTTCGCTCTTCGATTCCTACATAGAGGATATTTCCAATAGAAAAAGGTGGCCGTAGCATGAATCCTACACGCATCCTACTATTCGCAGGAGGCAATCTGGGCAACTGGGCGATCCAGGAGATACGCGAAAATGATTGGCTCGTCGGTGTTGACAGAGGTGCCTTGTTCCTCGTTCGCAACGGTCTTGTGCCAAAATTGTCGATCGGTGACTTTGATTCTGTCAGCTCCGAGGAAATGGCAGAAATTGAACGCCACAGTATGCACGTCTCCTCCTGCGATCCCGTTATGAAAGATTTAACCGATACAGAGATGGCCCTTACTTGGGCAATCGAGCAACAGCCCGAGGAAATTGTGTTGCTCGGTGTGCTCGGCTCTCGTTTTGACCATATGCTGGCAAACGTACAGTTGCTGAACAAAGCGTTACAGACGGGCACCAACTGCCGCATCCTCGATGAGACCAATGAAATCCGTCTGATTGACCGCCAGAGTACGATAGAGCAGAATCATTTTGATCATATCTCCCTGCTGCCTTTTACACCGGAAGTCACAGGGATTACCTTAACCGGATTCCTCTATCCATTGGAGGACGCAACCCTGCGGATTGGTGACACTCTTGGTATCAGCAATCTGCTAACGGAACAGACTGGAACGATCACGATTCAAACGGGCATGCTGCTCGTTGTCAAAAGCAAAGACTAATCACATCAATAAAGAAAGGATCTCCCTTGCATGCTGAAAAACAATGGAGATCCTTTTCCTTTTACCTTCACAAATGCAAGCTACTCTTCCTCTACATGCATTGGCAACTGCCAATCAATCTCTTGAAGCCCGCGCGAACGCAAAAACTCATTAGTCCGCGAAAAAGGACGACTGCCAAAAAAGCCGCGATTCGCCGAAAATGGGCTCGGATGCGGGGAGGCGATGACGAAATGCTTGTTTCGATCAATAAATGCCGCCTTCTCCTGCGCATGCTTACCCCACAGGATGAAAACAAGTGGAGTCTCCCGGTCGTTCAACAAATGGATAATTCGATCCGTAAACGTCTCCCACCCAATGTCCTTGTGCGAATTCGGGGTGCCCTGACGAACTGTCAGAACGGTGTTCAGCATCATGACGCCTTGCTTCGCCCAATGGTTCAGGTAACCATGCTGGGGAATTTCAAAACCGACATCGCTTTTCAACTCTTTGTAAATGTTGACCAGAGACGGCGGCGGCTTGATTCCCGGCCTGACCGAAAAGCTCAATCCATGTGCTTGTCCGGGTCCGTGATACGGGTCCTGCCCCAAAATCACAACCTTTGCATTCTGATATTCAGTCAGGTGCAGCGCTGTGAATATTTGATACATATCCGGGTAGATTGTCTGCGTTTGATACTCTTCCTTCAACGTTTGACGAAGCTTTACATAATAGGGCTTCTCGAATTCATCGGCCAACACGGGGGCCCAGTCATTTTGCAATATGGTAGCCATGTTCCTCACCTTGTCCGCTGTTTTTTTTCTACCTTACCACAAACTTTCCAATCACTGAACCACTGATTCGAGAACTAGGACTATTCTGATTTAGTCCTAGTTTTCCCATGATTCCTAGTCTTTGTTTCCTAGTACCCTCGTTTGATAGCTTTTTTCCTATGATCTTTGACATAATGATGGCTGGGAAGATTTAGAGAAAAGAGAAAGGGAGAGGGTTTCACATCATGAAATGGGACATCAAGTCATTTTTGGGGGGCATTGTTGTAGGTTCGGTGCTCTTTTCCGGAATTGCCATTGCAGCACCCGCTTTTCCAGACGCGGAAGAAGGAATGAAAACACCGTTCACCTACTACTTTGACGGGTTGCCGAAATCACCAAACAGCGACGTACAAGGCATCATGTACAAAAACTCCGTCTATGTTCCAATCCGTTTCGTAGCTGAGAACCTGAACAAACCGGTCATTTACGACGCGAGAACCAAATCGATTTTCATCGGTAAAATTCCATCAGCAAAAATGTACTCCAAAATGGAAGCGATCGAGCTGGTGAAAAAGAAATTCGCTGGCAAACTCTCGCCGACACATGTAGTCGAGTACGCTCATGACGACGAAAAAGGTCACTATGTCATCCAAGTGTACCAAACGGTCGTTAACAACTTCCAATCTGGCGACAGCTACACCAGTACGTATGGCTGGTTCGTGGTGAACCCGAATACCGGGGAAATTAAGTCGTTGTTATAATTTCTTCTGCACTTATTTATTCGTACGAAAAAGACAGCGGACTAGGGACCCGCTAGCACCGGAGGATATCCTTCCGGTGCCTTTTTGTTTTCTGGGAAAATTTAGGTTGATTACCACTTGTCCCTTGTGATACGATCTCCTTACCGACACTTAACAAACATTTTTATTTATTAATTATTTTATGCAAGGAGTGAACTTGTTTATGTCTGACTTACCGAACTGGTCGAGTTTATACCTGCAACGATTACAGCTTGACCGCAAGTCCCCTAGCCTCTCTTATCTCAGTCAGCTCTGTCGTGCGCATCTGCAGACCTTCCCTTATGAAAATGTAAGCAAGCTGCTCTTCTTTCATGACGGAAAACATGATATACCTTCCCCGGAAGAATATGTACAAAACGCAATCAGTCATCACTTCGGCGGCACGTGCATGACAAATAATCACAGTTTTCTCGCACTGCTTCGTGCACTTGGATTTTCTGGTAATCTGGTCTTGCCAGGCGGAGGGCATGCTGCCATCCTGATCGATGGTCCCAATACGGGAGAAACACCTGTCTATGTAGATACAGGCGCTACTGCTCCTATCTTTGAGCCGATTCATTTTCTGGAAAGCGGGAACCACGCCAGAAGTTTTGGCACTGTCTCGATGGATTTGACCAAAAGTCCCGATCATCCTGAACACTATCGCTTTACGCGGTATGAAAACGGAAAAGTGGCAATTCCTCCGTGGGATTTTCATCCGAATGAACGAAAAGAACTGTCCGACTTGTCCGAAGTCATCCGCTCCTCTTTTTTACCAGACGCCTTCTTTTTGAATCGACTTCACATCCATCGTTTTCAGCTGGAGCAAGATCGCTTCGTGGTCCTTAAAAACAACACTCTCCACATCGGTTATTCAGATGGCACAGACCAGATAACACCCCTCCACACTATCTCTGATATAGAAGCTGCCGTAGCCGATGAAATGCAACTGCCACTTCTCCCTGTTCGCGAGGCGGTAGAAATCCTGCTAGAGCGTGGTATTGATATTTTTACTGCTCCCAAAAAGGACACATGAGTTTTCATATTGCTATCGAATCAAACATCTTTTTCTTTGATATGATTGGTACTCAGTTATTACATAGTAATGCTAAATGAATAGCCGCAAGGATTCCCATTGGATAAATAATTGTTCTTGAAAATGTATTTTTAAATCCATTACGGGGGTGCTTTTCAAAAAATAGGTGCAGAATTGTATGTATGATTAAAAATAAATCTAGGACCCAAAAAGTTACTGTCTGATATTTACTAAAAAGTAAACAGAGTATGATTGTGTAAAGTGGAAGGTGAATAAATGTGAATACTTGATAAGCTTTAGAATCTTCCATATCCTTAAGCACGATAAACAATCTCCACTCAGAACGTCTTATCGAATCCATTTCGTGCAAAAGAAATAAAGATAAGTTTATCAAGAATATCACAAGCAAGAGATCAGGCATTTAAAGCCCCCCTACAATTTTATTACTTTATGTTACTACACCCTAATAAATAAAGAGGTCAAAATACAAATCGAACACAACATTATCACAATTTGGAAAACCATGGCCTGTTCGTCCTGCCATTTCCTAATATCTGGTTGACAATGATAATATTTCTCAATAATATGGGAAAGTAGGGAAATGGGATATAAGGAGTGTCGCACTTCATGATGATGGAAATAAAAACTTACGTCGTCCAGGAAGGTCATTCAGACAAAATCGTACAAGGCTTTAGCGAGCCTGGTGCTGTTGAGAAGGCTCCTGGCTTTGTAGATTTGAGCGTGCTGGTACAGAAGCCACGCAAAGGCGAAGAAGAAGTGGTCGTCATGATCCGTTGGGAATCAAAAGAGGCGTGGAAGCAGTGGGAGCTGAGTGATGTTCATCTGGCAGGTCACCGCCAAGCACGTGAAGAAGAAACTCCTGAGTGGTACATTAGCGGCAAAACCGGCCATTACGAGCTGAAAGCGAAAAAAGAACCGCAGCCTTCGTAAATACAAGCAAACCAGCCCAGACCTCGGAAAACTCCGCGATCAATTCTGGCTGGTTTTTTTATTTCCTCTATCCTTTTTCCAATCCGTACTTCTCCATCTTCCGATACAAGGTCGACAAGCTGATTTGCAGCTCATTGGCAATCGCGGCTTTGTCCTGTCCATACTTGCCTGCGTTCAAATAGCGCTGGAGAATGGAGCGTTCGTATTCTGCCACCAGCTTTTCCAGTCCCAAATCGCTGCCTGCTGTCGGCGGCCCATCCTCGAACAGCAAATACTCAGGAAGCTCCTCGTTGCCGATGACTTGTCCCTCCGCCATGTTGACCATATACTCGACGGCATTTTCCAGCTGACGTATATTCCCCGGCCATTCGTATGCTTGTAGTCGTTGGACGAGTTGGGCTTCGAGCTCCAGTCTGCCTTTTTGCAGCAACGTCCCGTACCGATACAGGAAGTGCTGCAAGTAAAGCGCGATATCCTCCGTACGTTCACGCAACGGCTTTAACCGCAGGGGGATGACATTGAGTCGATAATACAAATCCTCGCGAAACGTTCCTTCCCTGACCATGCTCTCCAAATCTCTGTGTGTAGCCGCAATGACACGAACATCCACGCCTAACGTCTTCACGCCGCCTACCCGATCTACTGTTTTCTCCTGAAGGACGCGCAGCAGCTTGGGCTGGAGGGACAACGGAATATCGCCGACTTCATCCAGAAAAATCGTTCCCTTGTGGGCCAATTCAAATTTCCCCGGCTTGCCTTCGCGTCTGGAGCCTGTGAATGCGCCGCCTTCGTACCCGAACAATTCGCTTTCTAGCAGAGTCTCGGGAATCGCTGCGCAATTGACTGCCACAAACGGCTGTCTGCTGCGCACACTCTCGCAGTGAATGGCTTTGGCCAACAGCTCCTTACCCGTTCCGCTCTCTCCCCGGATCAAAACAGTGGATATGCTGTTCGTCACTTTTTTCGCTTTGGCAATCACATCGCGCAAGCCTGTTTCCGCCCCAATCAACTGGGCGAAATACACCGGATGAACCGAGGCCTGCGGCATTTCCTCCTGAATATTGCAGCTCTTCTCCCGCTCCGCATCCAGCTCTAGCAGCTTGTGCTCTATCAAGGAACTCGTATGCTGCAAAAACGGCATCCATTTTTCCGAGTGGTGCAGCATTTTTTCCTTTTGTTCAAGGGAAAAGCCGATAATTCCGATGACTCCTACTGTCTTCTCCCGTTTGTGCACAGGAAACCCAATCGTCGCCAGCTCCTGGCATTGCTGCAAAAACTTGCAATTGCCACACTCCGACTCGTTTTTTTTCATGTCAAAAATCATTCCCGGCTGTCCGGTTTGTAGGATCATTCGGAAAAACGATCCCTCCGGCGCAGGCAATCCAATCAGCTCCTGATAGTAGCCGGTTCCGCTCACACGTATCCCTTGTTCATCCAGGATGGTGACATCGAGTCCCAGTACCTTGGAAATATTGTCGGCGTACGATTGAATGAATTCCTCGATCCGGGAAAACTCTGTCATGCCAAATCCTCCAGTTTCACGTTCCTTTATCCCCTGGTCGCTGCCGCCATTGGCAGACTAGCCAGTGCCTGCTCCAAATCTGCGATGATATCCTCCACATCCTCCAAACCAGTCGATAAGCGAATCAGACCGTCCGTGATGTTGAACTTGATCCGCTCAGAGGCAGGGATCGAGGAATGCGTCATCGAGGCAGGATGCTGTACCAGTGTCTCGGGATCTCCTAAACTAAACGATATCATAGCCAAGCGCAGAGCGTTAATGAAAGATTTGGCTGCCTCGTAGCCGCCCTTTACTTCAAAAGAAACGATCCCGCCCATTCCAGCCATTTGCCGTTTAGCCAGCTCATGCTGTGGATGCGAAGGCAGACCAGGGTAGTAGACGTGCGAGATCGCAGGGTGCTGTGCCAAAAACTCCGCCACTGCCTGTGCGTTTTGTCCATGCTGTCTGACGCGCAAGCCGAGTGTCTTTAGCCCACGCAGGATTAAAAAAGCATCCCAAGCATTCAAATTTTGTCCCAAGTCACCCATGACATTTTTGCGCATGAATTGGATATGCTCCTGCTTCCCGACGATGAAGCCCGCGATGACATCGCCATGTCCGTTTAAATATTTGGTGGCGCTATGGACGACGACATCCGCCCCCAGCTCAAGCGGTCGCTGCAAATACGGCGTTAAGAAGGTGTTGTCGACGATTACCACAATGCCATGTGCGTGCGCCAATCGCGACAGCGCCGAGATATCTAACACAGTCAGGCACGGGTTCGAGGGTGTTTCGATGTACAAGACTTTTGTGTTTGGCAAAAAGGCACTCTCGACTGCGTGCAAATCGGTGCAATCGACGAAGTCCGTCGCAATGCCATAACGCGGGGCCATGGTCGTAAGAAACTTGTAGCTCCCCCCGTACACATCTCGCGTACACACCACATGATCACTCTGCTTCAAAAAGGCGAGCAAAGCCCCCGAAATGGCTGCCATCCCACTGCTTACACCCAAGGCAGCTTCGCCATTTTCCAATGCGGCGATCTTTTGTTCCAAAGTGGTAATGGTAGGGTTGCCATATCTTCCGTAGTACGTTCCTTCCCGCTCGCCAGCCACGCACGCTGCGGCGGAGTCTGCATCTGGAAACGCGTAGGCCACGGCAGGCACCACTGCGGATACGACGGCTCCTGTTTTTTGGCAAGGCGTTTGTGCGGTATGAATAATGGAGGTGTCCATCTTCCACTTGTTTGTCGTCATTGATTGTCTCTCCCTTTGGTTTGTGCTGTTACCAAAGGGTATAGCAAGGAGCATGCCAACATGAGAAACCGCATTATACCAGTACTTTTCGCTTTTGGTGCTTGTAGACATTCGCAATCATGCAAATGAACTTTTTCAAATGCACGCGAAAAAGCCGTTAGTTGCCCCAACGACTTTTCTCATAGTTGCAATTACGTTTTGCATGACTAGAAAAACAGCTTATACGAGCATGCCACCCGCGCTTTTCCTGTACTTCAAAATACCCTCTGCCGCTCGATAGGAGAGAGCACCCATCGTTCCAGTCGGATTGTAGCCGCTATTGTGTGCAAAGGCAGAAGCTCCGACGACAAATACGTTTTCTGCATCCCACATCTGCAAATAGTTGTTGACTGCCGAAGTGTCAGGTGATGCGCCCATGATGACGCCGCCTGTATTATGCGTCGATTGGTATGGTGTGATATCGTAGGGCCCGAGCTTACGGTTGATTTCGAGCTTATCGCTCGCACCCATTTCTTTGACAATTTCCGCGCACTTATCTGCACAAAAAGCCGCCAGCTCTCTGTCCTGGTCGACGAAATCATACGTTATGCGGATTAACGGATCACCAAATGCATCCTTGTACGTCGGGTCCAGATCAAGGAAGTGCTGTTGAAATGGCATCGAAGCTCCTTGGGCGCCTACGGATATGAACCGATTCGCGTATTTGATCGAGGCAGCCTTGAAATCCTTGCCCCAGCTAGGCGTTCCCGGCGGTACCTTATTCGTGCCGATTGGTCGGAAGCCGGTTTGTGTGACAGAGATATTCGCGCCATGGATAAATTTCAAATCGGAGTGATCGAAGTTATCACCGTTGTAGTCATCCAGACACATTCCCAACGATCCCGCGCCTGCAAAATTGTTAAACTCCTTGTCGTCGAAGAAGCCCACCGCGCCTCCTCTTATGACCTGATAGGCGTAGTTTTTACCGATCACGCCTTTTCCCGTTGCTGGATCATATGGTTTTCCTAGCTTGGACATGAGCAAAATTCGCGTGTTATTGAATACATAGCTGGTCATCACCACTATATCGGCGGGCTGTTCGAATTCCTCCCCTGTCGTGACATCTGTATACAAGACGCCTGTCGCCTTGTTCCCTGTATGTAAAATTCTGCGGACATGGGAATGCGTGCGAATCTCAAACTTTCCTGTCTTCTTGGCGACCGGGATCACAGTCACTACGGGATCGGCTTTTGCTCCGTACTCACAACCAAACCTTTCACAGAAGCCGCAGTACTGACAAGCTGCCCGTGCCACCCCGTCTGGATTCGTATAGGCTTGCGAGAGATTTGCCGATGGAAGGATGTATGGATGCAGGTTTTTCTTTTTCGCGGCATCCGCAAACATTTTCATACTCGGTGTAGTACGCATCGGAGGTATCGGATAAGGACTGGAGCGTTTCCCCCCCAACGGATTCTCCTCGCCAGCGATTCCCGCCATCTTTTCAAACTTATCGAAGTACGGCTCCAGTTGATCGTAGGTAATGCCCCAATCCTGGATTGTCATTCCCTCTGGAATTTTCTTTGCCCCATACCGTTCAATCGTCTTGGAGCGGATTTCGAAATCATACGGCAAGAAGCGGAATGTCTGTCCGTTCCAGTGGACACCAGATCCCCCGAGTCCTGTCCCGAGCAAAAAGGAACCGTATGACCGCATGGGAAGCGCACGAACGTTCATTCTACTGCGGAACGTAATCGTTTCCTTGGACAAATCTTGCATCAACTCGTAGCGAAGAGCGTAACGCAATTCGTCGTGTACCATGAAGTAGTCTTCCGTTTTGCGCTCCTTGCCTCGCTCTAGTCCCACTACGGTCAGACCTTGCTTGGTTAGCTCAGAAGCGATAATGCCTCCTCCCCAGCCCACCCCTACGATCACGACGTCAACCTTAGGCAACTTTTTGGCCATATGTACTGTCCTCCCTTAATGTTGATGATCCCGCAAGCTTAAGGGAGCCATCTTCACAAACTCAGGCTTATCAATCACCTGTGTATACGCCATCTGATTACCTGGGAAATTCTTCATTTTCCAGCCGTCCATATTTTTATTGCCTCCGTATAGAGGGTCTGCATAAACGCCTTCGATCGTACTGGCCCGCAGCATGTTGAAAAAAGTGCTCGCCGAAATGGTCGTCAATTTTACTTCATCGGTTTCAAAAGCCTTTAAAACAGCGTCTTGCTGTTCCGGCGGGAGCTCATAAAACCGTTTTCCGTGGGTACTGTTACTGTAGTTGTTCATCTCTTGAAGGCCGATATCGAATATTTCCCTTCGTTTCAACCTGCCTTGATAGCCCTGTGTAATCTCACCTGGATAAAAGGGAGCTTGCATGTATTCTCGAGCATTAAAGCCCCAATCACCCGCTAGCTGGTGGTCAATGAAATAAGCTGCACCGAGTGCCTTCGCGCCCGGCCCCAGCTCATCCTCAGGAAAGATGCGCTCACAAGCAGCATCCGCCACCTTGAATTGTTCAGGCGTAAAAAACATGAGCGCCTGATTGTAATCGGCCGCGGGGGGCGGTGCTGCTGGCTGCGCCGGGGGTTCCGGTTTGCGGAGCAAGCTCCCTGCCACGCCACCCACGACCAAGCTACCAAGCACCAAGCCAGAGTTTTTCAAGAAGTTCCTTCGGGATACTGGCTGCTCCTTCACGTTGTTTGAATCTGCCAAGTCTACCACCTCCAGTGATTTCCTTCCTTTGGTTTGTGCATTTTTTACCCAAGATAATCGTGGTCGCGGAAATTTTTCCAACAAGCTCCACTCATAACTTCAGGCAGCGAACAAAAGATAACTTTACATAGGTAGGAAGACTTGGAGGGATCGTGATGAAGCACTTCCACAAATGGGTTGGAACCGCAGGATTAGGAACTGTACTTTTACTGACAGCTTGTATGAATCAAGCCGCTCCGCCTACGAAGCCACAGCCACATCCGCCAGCACGGACACAGTCCGTTGCGCAAGCTCCAAAAGGTGCTACGGTTATTCCAAGCGTGGATCGCGATAAGAAACTCACGACAAACGCACACGGTCATACGTATAGCGGTATGGGCAATGCTCTCTACAGCTCCATGGGCAGCTCACACCTGCACACGGGTGGTCCTTCTACTAAGCTGGAAGCCCAACTGAAAGCAGCGGGCGTTCACGGCGTCCAGGCATTGATTGTAAATGATGCGATCTATTTGGCACCTTCTACTGCCAATGCACAATCAATCAATCAAATGGACCCGATGCAGTCCCATCTCATCAGCAATTACTCTGGAAGCTCCAGTCGCGGGCACGATGATGCCCGGACAAAATCAGGGAGCGGAACCTCAGGGACATTGGGTACGAGCGATCATCGGAACACATTTGCACAAGCTCGCACCCAAATCGAGCGAATCTATGGAACGGATACACCCGTGAAGTTCGTGAGCTCAAAAAAAGGCATCAAAGCGCTAGAAACGGTGAAAAAGCACATAAGAGATCAAAAGAATCAGCAAGCCATGGCAGAACAGTTGAACGTGCTCATTCGTGAAGCGAAGCGGTAAACAAAGAAAAAGGGACAAGCACACTCGCTTGTCCCTTCCTTATTTCGATAAAAAATCATGGATTTCGTTCACGGTCTCTTGCGGATGCGTCACCATCAGCAAGTGTTGTGCTTTCGGTATCATTTTCACCTTGGCCTGCTTCACAATCCGTTGATAATGGACGACTGCCTGACGATGAAACTGCTGCTCTTCTTTTGACATTAGGCTGGCGTCAGCCAGTAGTAAAAGCACAGGGCATGTCAGCAGTTGGAACAATTCCGGCTGGCTGTGGACGCTGTACTCCTGGAAGTAAGCAGAGAACGCTTCCCTCGGCAAACGGTAACCGTAGCTGCCGTCTTCCCTTTTCAAAAGCTCGTCTCGCATCCAGCCCTTTGGCATCATTTTCGTACCATACCGCTCTGCGAACTGCCTTTCTGCTTCCTCTACCGAAGAAAACCGCGTGGTAGTCAGCCGGTCGACAACCTTCTCCCTATTGAATCCGGGCACTTCACCCAAGGAATAATAGCCTCCATCCAGCAAAACGAGCGAAGCTACGCGCTTGGGCTCGCGAATCGCAAGCATCTGGGCAGGCACAGCAGAAAAGGATGCTGCGACAATCGTGACTTGTTCGAGCTGTTCTTTCTCCAAAAGTTGAATCAAATCCGTGACGATCCGCTCAAATGAAAAGGAACCATGGCTCACAGAATTCCCGTGACCACGGATATCTACCGCAATCACCCGATATCGCTCTGCCAATGCTGGCAAGATGGGCGCAAAGAGTAGCTTGGTGTTGCGAATGCCATGCAAAAGCAGCAGGGCAGGTGCATCTGGCTTTCCTGTTACGCCGTACTCCAGCGTGCCCCCTTCTACCTGCAAACGATTGACTTGCGAGAACAATTCTTCGTTCATTTTGCCTGCCTCCTTACTAAATACGCCCCGGAATTAGTACGCCAATATGATCGGGATGCAACCTGGCGATGTAAAATAGTGCCGCGACGATGCATAAACCGACCACTAATGTGATTACTTCCGTTTTTCTCCACCGTTTACTGCGGTAAAAACGATGCTGACTGTTACGCATGCGAAAGCCTTTGGCATCCAATGCATTGGCGATCAATTGCACACGCTTGAGAGAATTGAAGATGAGCGGTACGAGCAAATAGCTGTACTTCCTAATGCGTTCTGGAACACTTCCTTCACTCGTCGACATCCCTCGTACCATCTGCGCTTCCCGAATGATCGCCAAATCATTTTTGACGAGGGGGATAAAGCGAAAAATGAGCGAGAGCAAATAGCTGATCGGAAATGGAACGCCAATCCCGCGAAGTCCCATTGCGATTTCTCTGGGCGTTGTCGTAAACACATAATACATGGACAATAGTGCTACATTTGCCAATCGTAGTCCCATTCCCAATGCCCATAAGACACCGACATCCGTAATTTGCACGGGATAGTGGATCAACGGAATGGTGCTGCTCCAGTACGGAGTGCCTACATTGGTAAACGGCAGCCACGTAATCACTGCAAAGCACGAACCGATTCCACCAACCAGTACATACGCCTTGATCATGGAGCGCTCCCAGCCCAGCTTGGCAATCAGTGCCATGTTTATCGCCAACAGAATGATAAGCGCGCGCGGGTCCTGGAATAAAAAAGGGAGCAAGCCCAGCAGCATAAATACAAGCAGCGCGTAGCTCGGATGGGCATTCTTCATCTTAGTTCCCCTCTCCCAGCAGCTGTTTTTTCATCGCTGTCAGCGTGAGTGGAATCGGGTCAAGGACACCCACCGCTTTCCCGAAACGATACATAGCAGGCGCTTCTACTTGGGCAGCAGCTAATACTTGCGGCTGCGAAAATACGTGCTGTGGGTCCCCGTCGCATAGCAGCTTTCCTTTATGCATAACGATCACTCGCTGGGCGTACTCCGCTACCAGACGCATATCATGCGTGATGACGATAATGGTATGGCCTTCCGCGTGTAAATGCCGTACCAACTCCATCATTTCCTGCATCCCTCGGTAATCGAGACCGGTCGTAGGCTCGTCCAGTACGATCACTTGCGGCTTCATCGCCAAGATCGAAGCCACCGCAATTTTTTGCCGCGTGCCTTTGCTCGAAAAATGAGGCTCTTTTTCGCCTTTGTCGGATAACCCCACTGCTGCCAACGCCTCCGCGACAGCTTGCTCAATCTTTTCAGACGGCCAGCCCATGTTTTTGGGCCCAAATGCTACCTCCGCCTTGATGGTCGAATGAAAGATTTGATGATCAGGATTTTGATAGCAATACGCCACGACTCTTGATAGTTGGGCAACATTCATCGTCTTGGTATCAAGACCATTCACTTTGACGGTACCCTGTGTCGGTTTGTATAAACCGTTACAATGCTTGGCCAACGTCGTTTTACCGGAACCATTTCCCCCGATGATCGCGACGAATTCTCCCTGTTTTAGTTGGAGCGAAACGCCATGCAGCACCGGCTTTTCTTTTTCATAGCCATACCAGACCTCATCGAATTCAATGACGGTAGTCACAGGCTTCCCTCCCGAACGAGCTTTCCTTCCTTGTAGTGGAGTGCCAGCTCCTCAACAGTCAGAGGCACACCAGCAGAGGAGGCCGACATGACGCCTCCCTGACATAGCTGGTGGTAGAGTCGGATGACGTCCGGGACCAATATACCATGCTCGTCCAACATGTCCACTTGGGCAAAAAATTGGCGAGTCGGCTGGTCCAATACGATTTTCCCCCCGGCAATCAGAATCATTCGGTCGCAAAAGGCCGCGAGCTCTTCCGTTGCATGGGACGATACCACAATCGTCATTTCTTTTTCCTGCTTCAGCCGTGAAAGGAGCGAGAAGACCTCCCGCGCTCCCACCGGGTCCAGCTCGGAAGTAGGCTCATCCAAAATGAGCACCTGCGGACTGTGGGAAAGAGCGGATGCAATTGCGACCCGCTGCTTTTCTCCCCCCGACAGCTCAAGAGGCGAACGATTAGCAAAGCCGTGCAAGCCGATCAGATCGAGTACTTCTTCCATTCTTTTTTCCATTCGCTCGTCCGACCAACCGGCATTCTCAAGCGAGAAAGCAAGCTCCTCTTCGACGGTCAGCCCGATGAACTGGGTTTCCGGGTCTTGAAAGACGATGCCTTGCTCGCTTTTGGACTCGACACTCCCCACGAAGTGTCCGCCGTAGTTAGACGGAATCAGACCCGACATCGTCAATAGCAGCGTCGTTTTCCCTGCGGCAGCAGGCCCGACGATGCCAACCACTTCCCCTGGATAGAGCGCCAGATGAATGTCCGCTAACGCAGGCATTGCTCCCTCTTCATAGTGCCAATAGACTCCGTTTACTCGCAGCAATGGTTCTGTTTTCACCTTGCGATCCTGCTTTCATTTCCAAGATAGTTGAATTCCTGCAAGGGACGGCCTCGGTATAGTCCAGAGCGTTTCACAAATGGGTACAACAGCTTCAAGAGGATTGGCCCCAGAATCGCCGTTGAAATGGCTTGGTTCAAGAACACGGTTGGGATGTACCAGACCGCCACTTCTTTTGGTGTCAGACCCAGTGCCACGTTAATCAAAATCGCGCACGCTACCACAATCGAGCTGATAATGACAACAAACACGATGTATTGAAGGATGCTCCGCTTTGTTTTCAGTGCAGGGTGACTCACAGCGAGCAACCCGATAAAGCCTCCCATAAAATTAGAAAAGAAACCGACCGCGATCGCATGAGGCGGGGCGCTTCCGGTTAACAAATCACTGACCATATTTCCAAAGGCAAGGCCAATGCATCCCGGCAGGCCGAATAACATGCCAAATACGGGCTGAAGGGCATTGGCTGGACGGATCGGAACGGAAGGAATGAGCTTGATATTGGCAAGCATAATAATGGCAACAGCGTAGAGCGCGGCAGTGACGACAATCAGAACGTAATCTACTGTCGTCCATTTCCGCCGGAATAGAGTCGAAAACATCAGAATAAACCCTCCTTGTGTCAAGCGCTAATGTTTGGAATATTCCTGTAGCCAGTTTACTCTCTCTTTACCTGATCGTCTAGAAGAACCCCTTTGTTCTGGCTGTAGTGGTGGGGAGGAAACAGAAGAAAACGCTCAGCTTCTAGGGCCACCCCCTGGGGGATTGACTGCACGACTCCATGCAAAAAGCGAAACCGCGTCCAAAGTGGTCCAATCAGGATGTGCTTCAGAGGTGGACGCTTAAGGGCGTGTTTCGCTTTTTGCATTCCGTCTCTGTCGGTGTCCCTAAGATCTTCGCTTATTTCTCCTGTTTCCTCTGCGAGCTGCTTGTTTTACCCCTGCTTGATTGGGGCGAATCTGGATGAATAAAAAAGAGAGAGAATCATTGTTCTCTCTCCTGAATCCACTTTCAAAAATGATTAACAAAGCCACGTGAGAAGAAGTGCATTTCCAGTCCAACCGCCTCTGGAGCCCAGCTTAGCGTAGGAATGAATGGCGGGGGTTTTCAACTTCACTTATGAATTCCTTCTTCGAAATTTCTACGTTTGAAGCGCTCCCGCCATTTATTCCGAAGTGGACAGTCAATCCCCCTCGCAGGGCGTAGGCCGAAGCGTAGACTGGAAATTCACTTCTTCCCCACTACAGCTACTCCCCTCTACTCCTCAAACCTCACCATTTCCAAGTTGGTTTTCTTGACCTTCACCAAATACAACAAATAGATCAGGCCGACAAAGGTCCAGAGCAAGCCGAGCATCATGGACGTTGCTTCCAGGTTGACCCACAAAAAGGCGATGAACGTTGTCCCGATGAGTGGAGACAGCACGAAGCCCCACCAATCTTTGATAGGCTTGTTCTTTTGTTTGCGGAAATAGTACGCCATTACGCTGATGTTCACAAAGCTAAAGGCGATCAGTGCACCGAAGTTAATAAAGGAAGTTGCCGTTAATAAATCCAAATACAGAGCGAACAGCATCAGTGCTCCGACCAGCAAGACGTTAAACAAAGGCGTTCTCAGCTTCGGATGTACATAACCGAACCAGCGTTTCGGCAAAAATCCATCTCGTCCCATTGCGTACAACAAACGCGTGACACTCGTGACGGATACAAGCCCGGAAGCGAGTGTAGAGGACAACGCCGCCGCCAAAAACACCAATTGAAAGATCGTCCCACCGATAAACAGAGCAATCTCCGCAGAAGCCGCTTCTGGATCAGACAATACCGAAACATCAGGAAATAATGATTGCATGAAATAAGATGCCGTAATAAATAGCGCTCCTCCTGCGAGTGCCACGAGCATAATCCCGCGAGGAATCGTCTTTTCCGCATCGACGGTTTCCTCTGTGAGTGTGGTTACTGCATCAAAGCCCAGGAAGGAAAAGCAAAGAATCGACGCACCGGAAAGCAGTGCAATGACAGACATATCCGGTGACACAAATGGTCGCAGATTGAATACTTGCCCAAGACCGTCACCATGCATAAGACCACGGATTGCCAATCCTGCAAACAACAAGACGACCACGACTTGAAACAGCACCAAAATCGAGTTGACGGATGCAGTTACGGTTACGCGAAATACGTTTAGTCCCGTCACCAAAACAATGAAGCCAATAATCCACCACGCTGTCGATACATCAGGAAACACGGATGATAGGTATACCCCCGTCAACAAGGCGTTAATCATCGGTAAAAACAAATAGTCCAGCAAGGATGCCCAGCCTACCAAAAATCCTGCGTAGGGATGGATCGTTTGCTGCGTATACGTATACGCGGTCCCTGCTGAAGGGAATAGCCGTACCATCTTACCGTAGCTTGCCGCCGTAAACAGGATCGCAAGAAGTGTGACTGCATAAGCAGCAGGAACGTGCCCCCCCGTTTCTCCAGAAACAATGCCAAAGGTGTCAAAAACGGCCATCGGGGCCATGTAGCCCAGTCCAATTACGACAATATGCCGCAACTTCAAACTACGTGTTAGTTCTGCTCTCCCGTTCACTGCCTGTCCCCCTTTTTGTAACAGAATAATTATACACGCCGATTTATAATCACGAAAGAAAAAAGCGCTGCTGCACACGGGATCTCCATGCACAGCAGCGCTTGATTTATATGAGTATTTCCTATGCTTTTGGCAGTTCAAAGGAACTCTTCAACGATACAATCCGGTTGAATACGAGCTTATCATCAGTCGTATGCTTCGGATCGACATTGAAATAACCATGACGGAAAAATTGATACTTGTCTTGTGGCTTGGTTTCTTTCATATTTGGCTCCACATAGCCTTGCAGCACTTCCAATGAATTCGGGTTAACGTTGTCGAGGAATGTACCCTCTGCGTCCTCATCATCCATAATCAACGGCTCGTACAAACGGAATTCAGCAGGAACCGCATTGGTCGCATCCACCCAGTGAATCGTCCCTTTTACCTTGCGACCAGTAAAACCGCTGCCGCTCTTCGTCTCAGGGTCATAGGTGCAATGGATCTCGATCACGTTGCCCTCTGCATCCTTCACAACGTCATTGCATTTAATAAAGTACGCGTGCTTCAGACGCACTTCATTTCCCGGGAACAGGCGGAAATACTTGCTCGGCGGGTTTTCCATGAAATCGTCCTGCTCAATGTAGATTTCGCGGGAGAACGGAATTTGACGATTGCCCATCTCTGGGTTCTCTGGATTGATCTCCGCTTCGAGCATCTCGACTTGTCCTTCCGGATAGTTCGTGATGACGACCTTCAATGGATTCAATACAGCCATCGTACGTGGTGCCTTCAGTTTCAAATCCTCGCGGATGAAGTACTCCAGCATTTTCTCGTCAACGGTGCTGTTCGCGCGCGCTACCCCTACTTCACGGGCGAATGTACGAATTGCTTCCGGTGTATAGCCGCGACGACGGAAGCCTGCGATGGTTGGCATGCGCGGGTCATCCCAGCCGTCTACTACATTCTCATCGACAAGCTGTTTCAGCTTGCGTTTACTCATAACGGTGTTCGTCAGGTTCAAGCGAGCAAATTCGTACTGGTGAGGCACATTCTCCATTTCGCACTCGCGGACTACCCAATCGTACAACGGGCGATGATCTTCGAATTCCAGTGAGCACAGAGAATGTGTCACGCCCTCAATGGCATCCTCCAACGGATGAGCGAAGTCGTACATCGGGTAGATGCACCATTTGTCACCTGTGTTGTGATGCGTTGCATGGGAGATCCGATACAGAACCGGATCACGCATGTTGAAGTTTTGAGAAGCCATGTCGATTTTCGCACGAAGCACCTTTTCTCCGTCCCTGAATTCCCCTTGGCGCATACGTGCAAACAGATCCAGGTTTTCCTCCACTGACCGGCTGCGGAACGGACTATCTGTGCCTGGCTCTGTCCATGTTCCGCGCATTTTCCGCATATCTTCTGGAGAAAGATCGTCTACGTAAGCCAGACCTTTTTTAATCAACAGCACCGCACGGTTGTACATCTCTTCAAAGTAATCAGATGCAAAAAACAACCCGTCCCATTCGAAGCCAAGCCATTGAACGTCCCTTTTGATGGCCTCTACGTATTCGATGTCTTCCTTCACCGGGTTCGTATCGTCAAAACGCAGGTTGGCCTTGCCGGAGAATTCTCGAGCCAACTCAAAGTTGAGGCAGATCGCTTTTGCATGTCCAATATGGAGATACCCGTTCGGTTCTGGGGGAAAGCGGGTAATGATTTCCTTTACTTTGCCCTCTTGCAAGTCATCAATCATGATATTGCGGATAAAATTGGATGCCGCTACCTTGTTTTCCAATGAAATCAACCTTTCACTTCACCTTTACATTCCATAATACTGATTCTCTACCCAGAGTTCAACAAAATCGGGTCGTTGACCGACCCGCTCACGTCTCCCATTGCTGCCTCGTTTGCCATTGTGACCTGCAATACAGGTGAACGACAGAATCAATGGCTAAGCGCTGCTCCGTGATTCCACGAATCGTTTCGAGATGCTTCGGGGAAATGAGATGTAGCAAAGGCTGTTCAACATAATTGAAACGTTGGAATGCTTCCGCTGCAATCCGATCCCACTGCGGGTAATACCGAAGCAAATCATCAGGCATTACGCGGGAGCGTTCCGTGTCAGACTCGGGCAAACAATCAAAAGGTTCATCCAAATTTAACGTTCCGTAATCATCGGTCAGCTCTTCGCCCGGTAAAATATCCCGTGCTGCCAATTCCATATCATACATGGTCGGCACACAATTCGCATGAAAGCTGTGGTTCACGTACCTTGCCTTATCCCAGCAAAGAATGTACTTTCCGAACTGGTTCTTAAACGAATATTTTTGTACGTCCTGTTTTCGTAATGAGTCAAGTCTTTCCACAAATGCAGGGTCCAATACCTGATCCAAATCATCCTGTGCCCATACAATCGTTCCTTTTGGGATAAACCTTGTCGCAAACACACCGTACCCGATCTCATCGTTGATATAGCGCAATTCTGTATCGGGATGCATCATGGTCTTTGTTTCACTCCTTGGCGAATGTGCCTTTTTATCATCATAAGCAGTTCTGCCCCAGGAGGTGTGTGAATGTATGCGAAAAACAACCTTTCCTATAGCATTCCTGACTATTTTTCTGGATTAAAATATTTTTTCTTATTTACCACAAATGGTAAATAGTCTATATTATTGGCAAACGGACTTTTAGGAACATTTTCCCACAACGATCGAATCACTATTTGTGTCATGTCATTTTATGTTTCACCCATTGATATCGAAACGGCATACCCGGGGAAATCCGGCGACGCAAAGCTACAGGGGCTACCTCCGCAACAGCGGACACGCTTGCCAGCTACCGAAGTATTGATGTAGGACGAGACCAATGATCCTATATCATTGGTCTTTTTTTGCGCGTACAATGTCTATTTTTGTCTATTTTTGTATGTTTGTGTATTTTTAACTTTTAAAGGAGGTGAGGCAACAGCGGATAGCCGGTTTAATGAAATCATTATTCTATTCATCATGAAGGAGGTTTCATAGGAATGTCATTCTTGAAGAAACTCTCGACCGTCGCGCTGACTGCTGTCATCGGGCTATCAACATTCTCTGGGGCACAAGCTGCTAACCGTCCAACATCGATGTCACCGAACGCTATGGTGACGACTCCTCACTATCTGGCTACGGCTGCGGCCCTGAAGACATTGGAAGACGGTGGAAACGCAGTAGATGCTGCTATTACAGCCGCTTCCACCTTAGCTGTTGTCTACCCTCATTACACAACCATTGGCGGAGATAACTTCTGGCTCATCTACAATGCCAAAACAAAAGAGCTGAAGGCACTGAACGGCAGTGGTCGTGCAGGCGAAAAGGCAACCATCGACTATTACAAAGGCAAAGGCTACGAAAAAATCCCGTCCCGCGGTTATGAATCGGCAAACACTGTCCCTGGAGTTGTCTCCGGCTGGTGGGAGGCGTACAACTACGCCCATAAAAAAATGGGCAACAGCAAGCTTCAATGGAACAGACTGCTGGAGCCTGCCATTGGATACGCCGAAAACGGATATCCAGTCTCCCCCAACCAAGTGTATTGGACAAAATACGCGACAGATCCAACTGACAATGACTTGAAGAATCTTCAACGTTTTGATGGATTCCGTAAAACATTCCTGAAGCCCAACGGCGATCCTTATGCAGCAGGCGAAATTCTCAAACAAAAGGACCTTGCCAATACTTTGCGAATCATTGCGAAAAAAGGCGCTGACGGTTTTTATAAAGGAGAAGTTGCTAAAAAAATCGTAGCAGACATGCAAGCCAACGGCGGATTGCTCACGTTGAAAGATTTTGAGAAGCATACCTCCACTTGGGCAGATCCTATTACGGTAGACTACCGCGGATACAAAGCATACAACGTTCCGCCTAACTCCCAAGGCATGGCATCACTCTCCATTCTTAATGTTTTGAATAACTTTGACCTTAAGAGCATGGGTGAAGGAACACCCGATTACTATCACACGATTGTGGAAGCTACCAAACAGGCTTTTGCTGACCGCGACAAATGGCTGACTGACCCAGCCTTTGCGGATATCCCTGTAGATGAGCTGTTGTCCAAGCAGCATGGGAAAGATTTAGCTGCGCGTATTGATATGAAGCAAGCAGCCAAATCCGTAGAACCGCTTGATCCAAAAGGCGATACAACCTGGTTCGGGATCGTCGACAAAGATGGAAATGCCGTGTCCATCATTCAGAGTCACTATTTTGACTGGGGTTCCGGCATCGTAGCGAAAGATACGGGTGTCCTTTTGCAAAACCGCGGAAGTTATTTCTCTTTGGATTCCAAACACATCAATCACTTGGAACCAGGCAAACGCACCTTCCACACAATTAACCCAGCGATGCTCTTCAAAGGGGACAAGCCTTATCTCCTTTACGGAACACAAGGGGGAGAAGGACAGCCGCAAACGCAAGCCGCTCTCGTCACACGTATTGTCGACTTTGGTTTCAGCGTGCAAGACGCAATTGAAGCGCCAAGATGGCTGCATGGACGCAACTGGGGATCTGCTTCCAACAATCTCAAGGTGGAAAGCCGCATCCCTCAAGAAGTCCTGGACGAGCTCATTAAACGTGGGCATCCAGTCGAAAAGCTGGAAGCAGCTTATACCGACGCGATGGGACAGTCCGGCGCAATCCTGATTGACCCGCAAACCAATGTAAAATTTGGCGGTGCTGACCCTCGCGGTGAAGGCGCTGCAATGGGCTATTAATATTTTGTCAGACTGCTGAGTAAATCTCAGCAGTCTACCTGTTTCTATTTTGCATTCACGGATTAGGAGTGGAAAAACCTATGTTTTTGTTCAACAAGCTCAGGAACAAAATGATCCTTTGGTTTCTCATCGTGGCTGTCATTCCACTTACTGCCGTTTCTTTGTTTATCACGAACAGCTTTTCATCCATTTTGATTGATAAACAAAAATCATCCTATGTTGACCTTACTTCCAGTACAGCCATAGCTATGGATCAATATCTGGACCGGCGTATGACAGAAATTCAAATTTTAGCCCGCACCTCGGATATTCAATCCGATGATTCCGCGGCAAAAAACGAATTCATCCGCAAGTTTACCGAGGAAATGAAACTGTATGACGGGAATACGTTTATCGCAAGCGATGGAAAAGTAACGGCTGATACGTTCCCCAAAAGCGTTGGAATCAATCTTGGCGAGCGCCAATTCTTCAAAGACGGTATGCAGGACAAGCCTAGCTTCTCCGATGTTCTTGTTGCAAAGACAACCGGCAATCGCTCTATCATCGTCGCTTCCCCTGTAAAAACGAAAAACAATGAGAAGCTCGGTGTCTTGACCGGGCTCGTCAATGTAGATGACTTCACAGCTACCTTTCTCAAAGATTTGAAAGTAGGCAACGATGGTTATCCGATTCTCGTTGATAACAAGGATCAAATTCAGTACCATCCTACCCAGGATCTGATCGGAAAACCCCTTGAGGAATCCGCTCTGCCGCAACCATTAATGGAAATCCTTAAATCAGGAAAAACGGAAAAGGGCTCATACAGCTACTCGGACAACGGCAAGGAATACGTTGTCACCTACTCCCCCATTCCCAAGACCAACTTTGGTTTGTATCTGCATATCCCTGTCGAGTCCATAACGTCTGCGGTTTCATCCGTTACTACCATGGTTAGGATCATTGTCATCGTTGTTGTCGCTGTCGTGACCGCAATCGCATACGCTGTTTCCCGACAAATCTCACGCCCTATTGCGGCAGTTGCCTCCGTGGCTAACCGCATTTCCGAGGGTGAATTGACTGTACAACCCCTGCAAATTCGAACCAAGGATGAGGTTGGACAGCTATCCCAATCAGTAAACACAATGGTGCTCAACCTGCGAACGATTATTCAACAAGTAAATGATACAGCTTCAGATCTGGCTTCTTCCGCAGAGGAATTGTCGGTCAACGCCGACCATACGAGCAAGGCTACCGAGCAAATCGCCATAACGATTCAGGAAGTAGCTTACGGTGCGGAAAAACAAGTGAAGAGTGTAGAGGAAAGTGTCACCGCAATTCAAGGCGTATCGACAGGGGCTCAGCAAGTTGCCACGAATGCACAGCAAGCTGCCGAATCAGCTTTGGGGGCTTCCCAAATTGCAGTGGAAGGCAATCAGGCCCTTCAGGTCGTTATCAGCCAAATGCAATCGATTGAGAACACGGTCGGCAACATTGCCGATATCGTCAAACGATTAGGAAACAGCTCACAGGAAATCGGACAAATCGTACAAGTCATCACCGCCATAGCTGAACAAACAAATCTGTTAGCGCTAAACGCAGCGATTGAAGCGGCGAGAGCTGGTGAACAGGGACGGGGATTCGCCGTTGTGGCAGACGAAGTGCGCAAATTGGCTGAGCAGTCCGCACAATCCGCGCAACAGATCAAACTGTTGATTACGACGATTCAGCTCGAATCAAACCAGGCTGTCCTTTCGATGGAACAGGGCACCAAAGAGGTCGCCACCGGACTTACGGTCGTTAACAATGCAGGCAAGTCCTTCGAACAGATCCAGGATGCTGTCACGCAGGTGGCAAGCCAAATTCAAGAAGTAAAAGCTTATTCCGAGCAAATGTCTTTTGGCACCAAACAGGTGGTAGAATTGGTCACTGTCATTGAAGAAGTAGCGGAGAATTCTGCTGACGGAACACAAAGCGTGTCGGCCGCCACAGAAGAACAGCTGGCAGCTATGGAAGAAGTCAGTTCATCAGCTACTTCTTTGGCAAGAATAGCCGAAGAACTGCAATCTCATGTAAGCAAATTCAAGATATAGTCCAAACAAGAAAAAAGGAAAGCCGCCTTGCATGTCGCTCGGCGGCTTTTTCCTGCTTGTGCTTATACAAACTCCCACATCCGGTCAGGATGGTTCGTGCAAATTTGAACCTGAGGATGCCACGAAATAACTTCGCGGATATGCTTCGGATCATCCAGCGTCCACGCGATGACTTTGAAACCTTTTTCAATAGCAGCTACTGCTAGCTCTCTATTCAGGAACGGATAACCCATGGAGAGGATCGTAGCACCTGCTGCCTCCATCTGTTCCAGCATGAGTACAGGGCGACCATATACAATCAGGCCTGTCTGAACTTCTTGATCGAGCGTGCGAACGTGACGAATCAAATCGTGGTCAAATGAAGTCAGGCACACCTCTTGCTTCATTCCATGCTTTTCTACAAGCGCGAGCACCTTTTCCGCGATACCCGGGTACATGTCACTTGTTGCTTTCAACTCGATATTTAACATGCAGCGACCTTTTACTGCGATCAGCACTTCCTCTAGCGTAGGGATTCGCTCGCCCGCAAACTTGTCGCCAAACCAGCTCCCTGCATCCAGCTCACGCAGCTCTGCCAAGGTATGATCCATGACCAGACCGCGGCCATTGGTCGTGCGTTCCAGCGTAAAGTCATGAATCAGCACCGGAACACCGTCACGCGTCAGTTGAACATCAATTTCCATTGCTTTGATAGCTGGCTCTGCCAAAGCCAGTCGAATCGCTGTCATTGTATTCTCCGGGGCTTTGCCTGACCACCCGCGATGTGCCATACAAATGTTCATTTCGCCAGCTCCTCTATCATTTCGTTTCTGTTATTTTTTCAAAAGCTTGCTGCCTTTTTCCGTCGCCGCCTGCATCGCTTCATCTACAGTCGCTTGGCCAAGCATCGCACGCTGCAGTTCTTTTTGAATCACATCCTGCAATTCCTTGTAGCCTGGAGCCATCGGACGAGGATAGCCGTATTGCAACTGATCTACCGCGACCTTGAAGTTTGGCTCTTTTTCATAGAATGCCTTCATTTCAGCCGAATCGATAGCTTCTGTCGTAACAGGCATATAACCGGAAGCGATGGACCACGGAACTGTCTGCTCAGTATCGGTCATCCACTTCATGAACTCCCACGCTGCTTTTTTCTCTGCATCGGTCGACTTCGCCAGCATCACGAGATTCGCACCGCCCGTTGGCGTACCAAACGTTTTATTGGCTGGCAAGAAAGCTGCACCCATGTCAAATTTGGCATTTTTCTTCAATTCCGTCAAGGAACCTGTCGAGGTAAAAATCATGCCCACTTTTTGATTCAGGAAGTCTTGCTCCGCTACATCCCACGCATTGTAGTTCTCTCCTGGAGGGTTTTTCATGATGCCTTCCTTCACCATTTTGGACCAGAGCTCAAGTGGTGCTTTTCCTGCTTCGTTGTTGATCGTCAGCTCCTTGCCGTTCTCGCTCAGGATGTTGCCCCCGCCTTGGAAAACAAGCGCTTCGTAGAACCAGATATCAACAGGTGTTGAGAAGCCGTACCGGGTAATTTTGTCTCCTTCTTTTTTGCTCAGCTTTTGCGAGAAGCTGACCAGCTCATCCCATGTTTTCGGACCGTTTGAATCAAGTCCTGCTTCTTTTAACATATCGCGGTTGATGTACAGCAATGGAGTGGAGCGGTTAAACGGCACTGCGTACAGTTTGTCATTCCAATAAGAGTTTTTCATGAGACCTGGAATGTACTTCTTTTCATCCCCTTGGGAGTAGGGAGTCAAATCTTCCAAAACTTTTGCATCCGCAAATGCCGCGATCGAAGCGATCTCGACCATCGTGACATCTGGATTGTTGCCTGCTGCCACAGATGCCAGTACTTTGGAGTGGTTCTCTTGATACGCACCTTGGTAGGCCGGTTTGACGATAATATCTTTATGTGTCTCATTGAATTTTTTGACCATATCCTCAATTGTTTTCCCACGAACGCCACCCAACGCATACCAGAAATCAATTTGGACAGGGCCGCTGGATGCTGTAGACGCTGCTGGCTGGGAAGTGCTTCCTGCACTTGCAGACTGATCTTTACTAGATGATCCGCAACCAGCCAAAACTCCTGACAAACCGATAGTCAATGCACATAGAATCGTTCCAGTCTTTTTCAATGAAAACATGGTTTGATTTCCTCCCTAAGAGCTCTCTTTTATTATTTGGATTGATAGATGAACGCTTTGATAATATGCCGTTGTGCCACGAAGAAAATCACGAGAATCGGTAGAATGAGAATCATGTTGCCCGCCATCATGACGTTCCACAAGGTTCCGCCGTCGGACATGTGCAAGCTGGATATTCCGATCGGCAAGGTGCGCACCTCGTCGCTGTTGGTCATAATCAGCGGCCAGAAATAGTCGTTCCAGTGGTAAATAAAGCTGAATAGTCCGAAAGTGACCAGCACTGGCTTCGCCATCGGCACCATGATCGTCCACATGATTTTCCATTCGGACGCGTTATCCAGACGTGCTGCCTCGATCACTTCATCGGGCACCTGCATGAATGCTTGCCTGAGCAGGAAGATTCCGAAAGCACTGGCTGCGTACGGCAGGATCAGCGACCACAGCGTGTTGACGAGTCCCCAGCCACTCAATTGCACGTAGATCGGCAAAAAGATGACTTGTCCCGGAATCATCAAGACAATCAAGACAAGACCAAACAACAGATTGCGACCGGGAAACTTGTAGCGTGCAAAAGCGTAAGCCGCAGGCACCGCCGTCAAAAATTGCAGGATCAAAATCCCTACTGCAACCAGAATGCTGTTCCACGTAAACATAAGGAACGGACCTGATTCCCACGCTTGGGCGAAGTTGCTCCACTCCCACGTCTCAGGCAAAAGCGTCGGGGGAAATTGCCGGACCTCTGGCATCGTTTTGAAAGCCGTCGATGCCATCCACAGAAACGGGAACACAAACAGGAAAGCCACAACCAAAAGCCCAATCCATTCCACGGTCTTGCGTGAAGCCAAAACCACTCGATACATGCTCCTCCTCCTTTCTCATGAGTTCATCAGCGATAATGCACGCGCTTGGACATCACCAGGAAATGCAAAGCTGTTAAAATCCCTACCAGTATCAGCAAAATGACAGAGGCAGCCGAAGCAATCCCGCCATTGTAGAAGTCCATTCCTTGCTCGTAAATGTAGTAGACAAGCATGTTCGTACTATTGATTGGACCACCCTGTGTCATAATGGCAATCGTGTCGAACGCTTGGAAGGATGAGATCGTATTGATAATGAGCAAAAAGAAAATCGTCGGTGACAGCATCGGTATCGTAATCCGTCTCAACGTCCGCCACCATGGCGATTGATCGAGCGCTGCTGCCTCGTATATATCGCCCGGAATGCTTTGCAAGCCTGCGATGAAAATGAGCGTGTTATAGCCGACCCCTTTCCAAATGCTGACGATAATCAGTGACAGCAAGGAGCTTTTCGGGTCAGTCAGCCACGTATACGCAGGCAGTCCGACCGCTTCCAGTCCTGCGTTCAACAGGCCAAACTGCGGGTCCATCAGCCACATCCACAGCATCGAGACAGATACCAGCGAAATGATGTGAGGACTGAAAACAGTCGCCTGAATAATGCCGTACACCTTTGCCTTTTTGTTCAGCCATAGGGCAAGCAAGAAAGATAGCGTCAAGCCGACCCCCACTGTCGCAATGGTAAAGACCGCGGTATTTCCCAATACTTGATGAAAATCTCCGTCCTTCATCAAGTCCTGATAGTTTTGCAAGCCTACCCATTCCATTTGCTCCAGATTGATCAATGACCAGTCCTGAAAGCTCAAATAAATGATCGAGCCAATCGGGTAAAAGAAGAACAGGGCAAAGCAAATCAATGCGGGTGCCAGATACAAGTACGGACGCAGCCGGGATGCTAGGTCAGACCATGCAAATGCCTGTGAACGCACTTCTTTTTTCGACTGGCTTACACCCGGCAACTCCTGTACAGTTGCCGCTTTTCGCATCAGCTATCCCCTCCTGCGCGTGTCGATACAGGCACTCGTCCACTCATGCGACCCACTCGTTTTCCGCTCCCTTTTTCAAACACATAGATGTATTCCCACGGTACAGTAACCGTGACCGAGGAGCCGACCTGCATCGCTACCTCCGAGTCCGCTTTGACGATGACCCTGCCTTTTTCCGTCTCCACGTGAAGGAGCGTGTCTGAGCCGAGAATTTCCCTGGATACGACCTGACCGCGTGTGTTCCACATCTCTTCGCTCGTGATGGCTGGGACAGCAGCAGGCAACAGCACTGCTTTTTCCGGGCGGAATCCCCATACGTGTTCACTCTTGCCCTCCGCAGAAACAATGTTCATCGGCGGAGAACCGATAAATTGGGCAACAAACAGATTTTCCGGCTCCTGATACAAATCCATCGGGCTCGCTACTTGCATAATGTGTCCGTCATTCATGACGACGATCTGATCGCCCATAGTCATCGCCTCTACCTGATCATGTGTCACGTAGATGAAGGTGCTGCCGAGCTGCTTGTGCAGGCTCGTCAACTCCACACGCATCTGATTTCGCAGCTTCGCATCGAGATTGGAGAGGGGTTCGTCCATCAGGAAGACCTTTGGCTTTTTCACCATGGCCCGCGCGAGTGCGACACGTTGCCTTTGACCTCCGGAGAGCTGAGATGGCTTGCGCTTGAGATAATCGGATAGCCCGACGATTTCCGCGATCTCCTCTACCAGCACCTGACATTCCTTTTTCGACGTTCCTCGGTTTCTCAATCCATAGGCGATATTGTCGTACACATTCATCGTTGGGTAGAGGGCGTAATTTTGAAAAACCATCGCAATATCACGCTTGCCAGGTGGCAATTGGTTCACCGTTTGATCACCGATTATGATTTTGCCGTCCGTCACTGTTTCCAAGCCAGCGATCATCCTGAGTGTGGTTGATTTCCCACAGCCGGACGGACCTACCAGAACCGTAAAGGAGCCGTCTGGAATGACCAAATCCAATCCTTTGACCACGCTTTGATTCTGAAAGGCTTTCGTTACCTGCTCCAACACCACACGTGCCATCTGTTTTCATTTCCCTCCTTGTGCTTTTGCGGCCAGCATTTCCATAACAAATGTCTCAAAATCGGCGTAGCGGTAATCCGGAGAAGCGTAGGGCCATTTCTCTTGTCCGTACCACTCCAGCACGACAGATTGCACACCCGCTCCTACCGCAGCCAGTACGTCATAACGACTGTCGCCGATCATCATGGCTTGCTCGGGACGTTTACCAAGTGCCCCCAGCGCTTTTTGTACAGGCTCAGCCGACGGCTTGCCTCGTGATACATCATCGACGGTGACGATGGCCTCAAACAGATGCTCAATCCCCGCCATCTCCAGACCAGCCAATGTAAACTCCCGTTGCTTGTTCGTGACGATCGCCATCGCAAAGCCCGCCGCCTTTAGCTTTTCCAACCCTTCGCGAACAAACGGAAACAGTTTGACGTGTTCTTCATGATGCTCCCGTACATAGGCGAAGTATCTTTGTAGCACTTCCTTTTTGTCAGGGACGCCTGCTGCTGTAGCAACTGCCGCCAAAAAATCATCAAACGATTCACCAAAACGCGCGAGAAGCTCTTCTCTGCTAAAATGTCCCGGTGCATACTGCTCAGCCGTAAAAGCAACGGCATCCACGACCGCATCCCGACTGTCCAGCAAGGTCCCGTCCAAATCAAATAACAACGCTTGAATCAAGGTTCTTACACTCCTTCCACAGCAGCGGATTTCCGACTGAAACAGCTGTCGCTCCATGCTTTAATACTTCCTCCATCTGTTCTTGCTTGCGAATCAGCCCACCAGAAATGATCGGGGTATCGATCACACTTCGAAATTCTTCGATAAACTCCGGCAGCAAACCAGGCATCAGCTCAACAGCGTCAGGCTGTGTATCTTGCAGGGAGGTTAAGCCTGATTTAATCGAGTCGCTATCCACCAAAAACAAACGCTGAATCGTCAGCAGGCCTTGCTTTTTCGCCAGCTTGACCAGGGTGTTGCGCGTAGTGACGATCCCGTCTGGCTTGACGTAATGCGCGAGAAATGCGATGCCTTCCCGGTCATGACTGATTCCGCCAATCCGCTCCAAATGAAGAAATACAGGGATATTTTTCGACTTGAAATAATCCACGTAGCCTTTGATCACACCAATGTTGCCAATCGAGAGTACCGCAGCACTCAAATTTGCCTCTGCCGCTTTTTCCAGGTGCTTCGCTTCTTTTACGGAAGCGATTAGCTTGTACTTTGCCAGTCTTGCACGAAACTGTTCCTGGTTCACTCGCTTACGCCTCCTTATGCCCAAGACAAAAAACCCTACGACATGACAATGCCAAAGAACTCTCGATGAAAGTGCTTGGAAAGGCTGTCGGGGGTTTCTCCATGGCTCCAACCGAAGGGATGTGTTCACTTGTTACTTTGAATGGTACTGTACGAGCGTTAAGGAATCTTGAAGCAATTATTAATAAACGGAAAAGTTCATGTAAGGATTGGAATTGACGGAATGGAAGAGCGGATGTATGATCCATCTATATTCAAATAATCAAATATTCGAAAATACGAAAAGAAGGGTTGCAATCATGAAGTGGGCACCAAGATTCGAAGGCTACAATCTTGTTTCCTTTCGAAAAGACTGTGTATCAGGAGTAATCGTCGGTATTATCGCGATACCATTGGGGATGGCATTTGCTATCGCCTCCGGAGTAAAGCCTGAGTACGGAATTTACACGACCATTATCGCCGGGATTTTGATTTCTCTATTTGGCGGTTCCCGCTATCAAATCGGTGGACCTACTGGTGCTTTTATCCCGATATTATTTGCAATCGTCATGCAATACGGTTATGCAGACTTGCTCCTCGCTGGATTCATGGCAGGGATTCTCCTTGTTCTCATGGGGGTTCTACGGCTGGGAGGGCTGATCAAATTCATTCCGCGCCCCGTCATCATCGGATTTACTTCGGGGATTGCCGTTATCATTTTCTCCGGTCAAATTGCCAACTTTCTCGGCCTGGAGCAGTTGCAGAGACATGAAGATTTTCTGTCCAACATGAGGGAAATCGTCCTTCATCTGAACACGATTAATCTATACAGCGTAGCCATTGCTATTTTGAGTCTCGCCCTTATTTTGGTGACTCCCCGATTCATCCGTAGCATACCGGCCTCTCTCGTTGGTCTCGTAGTCTCCAGTGTCGTTTCCGTCCTCTTTTTGGAAGGGAAGGTAGCGACGATTGGCTCCACCTTTGGAGAGATACCAAGTGCATTACCCGGCTTTCATTTTCCTGAAATCACATGGGAACGTGTCCAAAAGTTACTGAGTCCAGCCCTGATCATTGCTATACTAGGAGCGATAGAGTCTTTATTATCTGCCGTCGTCGCCGATGGGATGACACGCAGTCGCCACAACAGCAACCGTGAATTAATCGGCCAAGGGATTGCCAATATCGTGACTCCGTTATTCGGGGGAATTCCTGCTACTGGCGCGATTGCGAGAACAGCCACCAACATTCGAACCGGAGCAACCTCCCCCATGTCTGGCATCATTCATGGTCTGGTCGTTTTGCTCATCCTCGTGCTGTTCGCCCCTTATGCTTCGCATATTCCGTTGGCGAGTATGGCGCCGATCTTGATGCTGGTTGCCTGGAATATGAGTGAGCGCAAGGAATTTGCCCACATGTTCAAAGTAAAGACGAGCGATTCTCTTGTACTGGTGCTCACCTTCCTTTTGACCGTTTTCACCAATTTAACCGTTGCTATTGAAGTGGGATTGGTGCTATCTATCCTGTTGTTTGTCAAACGAACGCGCGATAGCTTGCGGGTAGCTCAGGTACTGCCTGATCCCTCGTCCAACCACGACAAAGTCATGCCGCATATGGTGACCGAGGAGCATGATTGCCCGCAAATCAGCATTTTCACGATTGAGGGCCCACTCTTTTTCGGGGATGCCGACTTGTTTGAAAGCTCCCTCACGCAAACCCTTCAGCGACAACCAAAGGTGTTGCTGCTGCGGATGGGAAAAGTCCCTCTGATGGACATGACTGGGGAAGCGAATTTGTCCAGGATTGTGAAACAATGTATGGACCAAGGAACAACAGTCCTTATTTCAGGAATCCAATCTGGCCCCAAGAAAATCTTGCAGCGTACGGGACTATATGGCCTCGTAGGCGAAGCTCACTTTTTTACTCATACTGGGGACGCGATAGCGTATGCCCTTAGTCTACTTGACACTGGGAAGTGCCTCGGATGCAAGCATTTTGCCTTTCGCGAATGCACGCGCCTGTCCGCTCCTACTGAAACTTCCACATGATGTTACGATCGGAGGAACCTATCATTGAATTTGGAACTACAGCAATTTAAAGCGAATTTTTTCAAGGCGTTGGGTCATCCCCTGCGGATTCGGATTCTGGAGTTGCTGGTGGAAGGAGATAAGAATGTAAACGAGCTTCAGACACTCATCGGGAGTGAAGGCTCCGCTGTTTCCCAACAGCTCGCCATTTTGCGGAACAACAATATCGTGTACGGAACAAAGGACGGAAACAAAGTCACCTACTCGCTGCGTGATCCGATGATCATCGAGCTGTTGAGTGTGGCGAGACAGATTTTTAACAATCATTTGATTGATACGATCTCGATGCTGGATCGGTTTAACGAGGAATAGTCGCTTTGGTTTGAGTCAACATTGTGGAGGAGAAGAAAAAGCACAGTTCTCTTCGACTCTGACACGCCAGCAGGGGGGATAAACTGTCCCTCTCCATTTCAAAAAGGGGACCGTCGAGCCAAAGCCACCCTACGGGCGGAAGTTTCTCAAGGAAGAAGTGTTCGACAAGCGGGTCCCCTTTTTGAAGTTCCGACTGGGTTGGCGTTGTCAAGGTCTACGAGCTCTGTGCTTTTTCTTCTAACCAGCTTTGTTGGTTCATCGATACCTTTTAAAACTATAAAAAAGCCCAGGACTTGTAATCGTTCTGGGCTTACCTAATCTTTACTGGGAAACCGCAATAACCGCATCCAGTGCAATCAATGCTTCTGCTTCAATGGCTTGTGCCATCACATCGGTGTGCGGGTTATACGATTCGAGCAATTCTGCATCTGCATATCCGTCGATTGCTAAAATAGAGCCTGCCTTCATACCGCGGAGAGCCGCAATCACGAACAGGGCGGTGTTTTCCATTTCGACTGCCAAAACGCCAGCTTTTTGGTACAGCTTGTGGGGGAATTCCAGCACTCCACTGTAGAAGACATCGAGTGTCAGTGTGATTCCTTCGAATACCTTCAAGTCTGATGCGTTTGCTCCCGCTGCTTGTACGAGCGCGTCCACGACATGGCGATTGGCAACAGCCGGGAAGCCCGCCGGAACCAACTGACTGGTCAAGCCGTCTTGGCGAACCGCCGCGGAGCTGATAACGAGGCTGCCTGTCTCGATTTCTTTTTGGTATGACCCGGCAGTTCCTACACGAATGATGACCTGCACGCCGCCCTTCGCCAGCTCCTCGAAGCATACGGCTGCTCCCGGTGCGCCTACCCCATGGCTCACTACCGCTACCTCGACGCCTTTCCACGTACCCGCATAGCTGTGATATTCGCGGTTTTCCCCGATTTGATGCTGATTGTCGAGTTTCGATGCAATCAAGGCTGCACGTTTTGGATCACCGCACACGATGACGCGCTTTGGCAGTTGTTCTGGATCTACCTTTAGATTCGTCAACATCTCAATCGAACTCCTTTTTCTCCCACTCATCCTCTGGGATCGGCAACGCTTCACCAGAGAACCGCTCTTCGCGGAACGGGTCTGCGATCAAGTGAAAACCATTTTGCTCCCAGAAGCCGGGCTTGTTTTCCGTCATAAATTCAATTCCTCTGATCCACTTCACGCTTTTCCAGAAATACAGATGAGGAACAACCAGGCGAAGCGGCCAGCCGTGCTTGTCCGTTAGTCGCTCTCCATCAAAGGAGTGAGCCAGCAGCACATCATCACGCTCCAGATCAGCGAGCGGCACATTGGCGGTATAGTCGTGATCACCATGCAGCATGACGAAGTTCGCCTGCGGAGTCACGCCAATCGCCTGTAGAAAATCACGAAAACGCACACCTGTAAACGAATTGTCAAAACGGGACCAGCGCGTCACGCAGTGAATGTCGCTCGTCACTGTCACCTGCGGCATCGCCATGATCTCTTCGTAGGTAAGCGTCACTTCCCGGTCTACCTCTCCGAAAACGCGCAGCGTCCATTCGTTCATGTCATACACTGGCACGTCTCCCTCATGCAAAATGGGAAAGCGCTCTGTCAGGATTTGTCCTGGCGGAAGTCGTCTGGCGAGTCCCGGTCCCACCGGAGCTGGTACTTTCATTCTTTTGATCCGATCTGCCTTGTTCATATCGCATTTCCCCCTGTCTTTGCTGTCTATATAGCCTGTGTTTAACGGGTGCTCTGCTGATTGTCGTTGCCGATCTGACTCTTGTTCTTCAAGAAGAACATCGCCGCAATTGTCAGCACGTATGGCAGCATCGCCGTAAATTGCGTCGGAAGCGAAAAGCCCTGCAAACGAATACTGAGGGCATCCATCAACCCGAACAAAAGACTCGAAGCCAAAATACCGAGTGGATGCGACTGCCCCATCATCATCGCTACCAATGCGATAAAGCCTCGACCAGCCGTCATACCTTCTGTAAACATCGTGACTTGCCCCAGTGAGAGCTGTGCCCCTGCAATCCCGCACAATGCGCCACTCATTACAATCGCCAGCACTTGAAGCGCCGTCACTTTCAGGCCGAGACTACGTGCCGCAACGGGATTCAGACCAACTGCGAGGACGCGGAAGCCTGTAACCGTCCGATAAAAGAACACATACAACAGAATCGCAGCCAAAAACGCAAAGTACACGAGCGGCGAATGACCAGAGACAATGCCTCCGATGACCGGAATATCGTGAATGAAAGGAATCTCGACGGTGGGCAAGCCAGCCATATCCTTATCGTAAAACGCGCCTTTGACACCGAAGATCGCCCGCAGTGCAAATGTCGTCAACCCGAGCGCCAGAAAGTTAATCGCCACACCGACAACGATTTCATTCGCCCTAAGCTTGATCGTCATGTATGCGAATAAGAGTGAAAAGACAATGCTGACCAGTGCTGCAATCAAGACGGCCAGAAAGAGATTCCCGGTAAAATGATTGCCGACAATCGCAGAAAAGGCACCGACCAGTACCAATCCCTCCAAGCCAACATTAAAGATTCCAACACGTGCGCAGAGCGCTCCACCCAAAGCTGCCAACAAGATCGGCGTGACCATCCGAATGGTAGAACTGAGGAGGGACCAATCAAAGAGCTCCATGCGATTCCCCTCCTTTTGCCTTCCGCTTTTTCCACCAGTCGTAGCTGAACTTGGCGGAGATGAACAATATCAATACGGCTTGTATCACACTTGCCAGCTCCAGCGGCACATCCGTATTCCGCTCTACACCCATGGCTCCTGTCTGAAAAGCAGCAAGCAGGATCGAAGTCACAATGATGCCAAGCGGGTGCGAGTTCGCAAGCAGAGCTGCCATCAGGCCCGTCCAGGCGAAGCCCGGTACAGTCAGTGCCCCGTCCACAAAACGATAGTGCGCCCCCATTACCTCGACGGTTCCCGCCAAGCCAGCCAATCCACCACTGGCAAACATACCTGTCAGCATGACTCGAATTCGATTAATGCCTCCGTATTGAGCAAACAGCGAGTTTTGACCCAGCATCTTCACTTCATAGCCAAAAGGCGTAAAACGAAGGACCCAGAACAAGAGCAGCGCTGCAACGATCGCAAACAAAAAACCTGCATGTACGCTCATCCCGGCAAACAGCTTCGGAAGCCACGCGCTTTTCTCCAGCATGACAGTCTGTGCAAGTGCCGCAGAGCCCGTGCGATCCCGGAATGGCTCTGTCACGAGATAGCTCGCAAACAATACCGCGATGTAGTTGAAAAGCAACGTAGAGATGAGCAATGGAATGCGAAAGCGCGCTTCCATAAAACCTGGCAACAACGCCCAGAACCCGCCAACCGCCATTCCCGCGAAAATACCCGCCAAAATTTTGACCATTCCCGGTGCTGGCAAATAGATCGCGACTAGCGCAGCACTGACGGCACCCAGCACCATTTGCCCTTCCGCCCCCAGGTTGAATACCCCTGCCCGAAATGCAAGGGAAAGACCCAAGGCAATCAGCATGATAGGCGTGGCTCTCGCTAATGTAGACGTAAAGAAATAAAAACTGCCAAAGGCCCCTTTCCACATTTCCTGGTAGGTGCCCAAGATCGATTCGCCAACCGCAGCAATGACCAGCGCCCCGGTCAACAAACCGATAACGACAGCCAAGATCGGCTGCACCAATGACTTAGATAGCTCTTTGATTGCTGCCATGAATGCTTCCTCCCGCCATGATCACGCTGATTTTTTCTTCGGTTGCCTCCAGGCGTGAAAGCTCTCCAGCGATTCGCCCTTTATACATGACCAAAATCCTGTCAGACAAGGCGAGAATTTCGGACAGCTCGGAGGAGACGAGCAAGATCGCGTCTCCCTGATTGCGTTTTTCGATCAGCGCCTGATGGATGTACTCCATGGCACCGATATCCACCCCTCGTGTAGGCTCAGCCGCAATCAAAAACGGGGTTTCATGTCCCAACTCCCTTGCTACGATCAGCTTTTGCAAGTTTCCACCTGACAGATTTCCTGCCAGCTCCTGCAATTGTCGGGAGCCCGTCTTGATGGAAAACTTCTCAACCCAGCCTTTTACGACTTGGCGAAATTTCTCCCGCAAAACGACACCGCGGCGGTTGTAAGCAGGCTTTCGCTGATAGCCCATCAACGCATTTTCCTCGACGCTTGAGAGTGTGGCCGCTCCCCACAGGTAGCGATCCTCCGGAATATGCGCCAAGCCGAAATCCCGAATGGTGGCTACTGATTTGTTCGTCACGTCCTTGCCACCTAATCGCACCGTGCCCTCCTGTGCCGCTCGCAAGCCACTGATCGCTTGCAGCAGCTCGGATTGGCCATTCCCGGAAACACCAGCGATTCCTACGATTTCTCCGTGATGTACGGTAAAGCTGACTTGATCGAGCAGTGTCTGCTTTTCTCGAACGGTGAGATTCTCCACCTGCAACAAGGGACCTTTATCCAGAGGAACTCGCTCAGCTAGCTCCTGCAATTCACGTCCAACCATCAATCTGGCTAAATCGTCCGCATTTGTCTCATTCCGCGAAACCGTTCCCGTCACTTTGCCCCCGCGCAATACCGTAATACGATCGGCTACCTCCATGACTTCCTGCAACTTATGTGTAATTAAAATGACGCTCTTGCCGCTCTCTGCCAGGTTTCGAATCGTTTGCAGCAGGTCGCGTACCTCCAGCGGGGTAAGGACAGCGGTCGGCTCGTCCAACACGATAATATCCGCTCCCTGATACAGGACCTTCAGAATTTCGACCCGTTGCTGTTCCCCAATCGAGCAATTCGCTACCTTGGTCTGCGGTTGAATCGGAATGCGATACTGCTCACTCAGCGCCCGCACCTTGTCCTCCGCATCCTTTCTTTTGAAAAAACCCGCTTGCCTCGGCTCATATCCGATCACGATATTTTCAGCCACACTGAATTCTCCGAAGAGCATAAAGTGCTGGTGAACCATCCCGATTCCATTTCGAATCGCGTCCTCTGGTCCGCGAAAAACAACTGGCTTGCCGTTTAACACGATCTCTCCCGACGTCGGCTGCTCCATCCCGTACAGCATCCGCATCAGTGTCGTTTTGCCCGCCCCATTTTCCCCGACAATCGCGTGGACTTCTCCTGCTGCCAGTGAGAACGACACCTTGTCGTTGGCGGTAAAATCTCCGTACTTCTTGGTCATGGCCCTCATTTCCAAGCGTTCGGTCATTCCCACTCCCTCATTTCTGTACGTCCTTTTATGAAAATGGAAGACCGACTACACAGCCGTAGTCGGTCACATCCATCACTGTGCACAAGCATTTTGACGTGCGTGTTTAGAATTTATCTGGTACTTGGCGAGTTCCCGCTACGATCTCATCGCTGATCGCTTTCACTTTATCCACGACTTCTTGTCCAATAAAAGCGTTCAGCGGCGTTTTACTTTCGTGCGTGACATAGGTTACGCCAACACCTTTTTCCTTCAAGCCGTACGCCACAACACCTGGTTTGAACGTTCCTTCTACAAAGGTCTTCACGGTTTCATAAGCTGCCGCGTCAGTCCCTTTCAATTGGGACAGAACAATATGCTCTGGGTCAATCGTGGTACGGTCAACGTCCTGACCTGCTGTGAAGAAGCCTTTTTCCTTCGCTGCTTCGAAAACGCCGAGATCGCCTACTGCTGCTGCACCGTTAATGAAGTCAGCGCCTTTGGAAGCTTGGAGCAAAGCCAATTCCTTCGCTTTTGCCGGGTCAGTGAAGCTTCCTACATAGTTGACCATCAGCTCTGCTTTTGGATTCGTCGCTTTCAAGCCCTCTCCGAAGCCAACTGTCCATTTTTTCAACTGCGGAATATCAAGAGCGACAACCATACCTACTTTGTTCGTTTTCGTTGCCAAGCCTGCTGCTGCTCCCACCAGGTAAGCCGCCTCCTGCTCGCGGAAAGTAACACTGCGTACGTTTGGCAAATCTACTACGGTATCAATAATCGCAAAATTACGGTCAGGATTTTCGGTAGCTACTTTTTTCAATGCATCCTCTGATGTAAAGGAGGAAGTGATGATCAAATCATAATTTTCTGCAACAGCTACACGCAGATTTTCTTCAATCGCTCCATGGTCCGTAGATTCGATCGTTTTCACTTCTGCGCCCAGCTCTTGTGCGGCTTTCTTTGCCCCTTCATCCATTTGTTGGAAGAACGGATTCACACCGATTTTCTCGGGCAAAATCAAGGCAATTCGCTTTTTGGCCGCTCCCTCTTGTCCTGCTGCTTGTCCTCCTGGCTGATCTGCAGGTGCGCTGGTTCCAGTCGAGCACCCTGTTGCCAATACTGCGAATGTCGTTAATGCCAGCAATAACTTCTTCATGATGTATCTCTCCCTATCCGAACTTTACGTTTTTCTTTATCCTATTAGGTAATGTACGGCTTTTTACCTATTTTTTCAATACTATTTACGAATATTATCTTATAAAATTAATTTATCGTTCGTTTATTCCCCCTCCCCATTTACAAATACACAAAAAAACTCTTCCCGGAGGAAGAGTTTGCGTACGTAGCCGTTCTCTTCCTCATCTGTCAAAACCATGGTACAGGTTTTGCAGGAATTGGCACCTTTCTGTTCATGCATAGACATGATCAGTGGTTGCCGGGCATCATCGGGCCAGTCCCTCCGCCGCTCTTGATAAGGTAGGTGAATATATTCAGTTACAATGGAATTCATTCTAGCAGAACGGTTCGAAAATGCAATTCTTTTTTCTCAATTCCAAACACTTCTAAAAGTAAATCGAAGTTTAAAAAGTCGTCTTTTCAGCACCGTTTAACTTGGCGAGAAGCACAGCCTCTAATTTACGTGAAAGGTTTGCTGGAGGCGATGCGACAACGTATTCAACTCGCCCAGCTCTTCCGTAATCTCACGCACTTTTTGATGCTGGTTTTCTGCTGTCGCAAACAGCTCTTCTAGATTGGCTACCGATTCCTCGGTTACCGCTGTAATGGTCGACATCTCGATGGCAACTTCGCCGGAACGCACTTTTACCCGGTCCATGCTGGAGCTTACTTGATCAGCAGCTTCCAGGAAAGCCATCATCCCGGCACGCACTGCTTCGATGGAGGCCACTGTTTTTACGGCCAGCTCTTGGCCTTTTGCAACAGACACTTCCCCATTGCTCATATGCTGCACCGCATTCTCACTTTCCTGGTGGAGTGACTTGAGAATGTCGGTAATTTCCTGCGTAGCTGTCGCGCTTTGTTCTGCCAGCTTGCGTACCTCATCCGCTACAACAGCAAATCCCCGACCATGCTCGCCTGCACGCGCCGATTCAATCGCTGCATTCAGTGCCAAGAGATTCGTTTGTGTCGCGATCTGATTAATAGCGCCGACAATTTCCTCTACGCGATTCGCCTGCCGATTGAGCTGGTGAATCGTTGAGGCTGCTACATTGACTGCCTGTACAATTTGCTCCATCTGCGAGGACAGCTCGTTCATCATCTGAACACTTTCTGTCAGACGACGGTTATTTTGTTGCGATTCTGTTTTCATTGCGTTGGTCTGTGTTGTGACCGCCTCGATTTCCTGATCGATGGATTGAACCTCTTCTTCGATCTTCACCGTAGAATTCGCCTGCGATTCCATACCGACGGCGACTTCCTTGAAGGCTACCATCATTTCATCTGTATTGCGCTTCGTACCTTCCGCATGCTCATGCACATGATCGCTGGTACGATCCAGCTGCTCGGTCATTTGCTGGATGTTCAAAAGCATTTCTCCCAGACGGCGCTCCTTCTCTTCCGCTTCCTGCCTTGCGTCGTGCGCTTTTTGCAGGGAGGCTTGTCCGGCGAGACACAGATACGTGACGGCTCCCATCATCATGAGAAGCGTGACAATACGCATAAGCAAATTGAGCTCCGAAAAATCACCATCGAAGATCTGGTAGGTTCCTGTGTAGAACCCGATAACCGTGACAATGATTTGGGTAATTCCCGCTGTTACGACCAGCTTCCAATCCAAATAGGCTGCCAAAAAGCCCATGACGATAAAAGCGAGGAAGGTGATCTCCTGGTAATCGGTAAAGTGATCGAATGAAATCGCATAGAACATGAGTCCAATTGCTACCAGATAACGAATCACAAGACTATCTTTGCGAATGAAATAATACGGCGAAACAATTAAAGTGACCAGCAATCCCAAGGACGTCACTTTCCAGAAGTTCACATCCACTTGGTAGGCAATGAGTCCCGCCATCCACAAATGATTCCATAGGATGAAAATCATAAAGCCTTCTTTGTCAGTCAAGGTATTGCGAATCAATTGAATCATAATTGCCCCCCTTTTCCTTATTACTTATGTATCGGATTCTTTCCCCATTATATAGCCAAACCTTTGCCAAATTTGTGAAAAAAGTGAGAACAGCCAAAAACAATTTCGAATAGGCTATTACACAACTCACACGTACAGGAGGAAACGGAAAAAAGTGGAACTCAATCAATTGCCAGCTACTGTGCTGACACGTACGATCAGCCGTCCGAACACCACGATTTACTATCCCCAATTGGCAGGCCTAGCCAACCAGCAAGCGGAAAAAGATATCAACCGGGCGATTTATCAAACGGTTCAAGGCTTAATTCATGAGCAACAACGGGTCCAGGTACCGGGAAATACAGAAATGCAAGGAAGCTACGAAATCAAGACAAACGAACGCGGTATTTTCAGCGTCGTGTTGAGCAACTACGCCTACACACCGCAAATGGCTCACGGCATGACCTTCCTCGGGTCGATCACCGCAGATATCCAAACAGGCAAGCTGTATACGCTGCGTGAATTATTCAAGCCAGGAAGCGATTACGTCAAGGTAATTTCCGAAAACATCAAGCGTCAAATCAAAGAAAGAAACATCCCCACTCTTAATGGCTTTACTTCGATTAAGCCTGATCAAGATTATTATCTCGCCGATAAAGCACTGGTCATTTACTTCCAGTTGTACGAAATTACTCCTTACTACGTCGGTTTCCCCATGTTCCCCATTTCGGTCTATGAACTGGAGCCGATCATCAATGAAAAAGGGCCACTGAGTATCTTGTCCGCAGATTAATGCACTGTACCGCCGTATTTTCCACCCAGGCGAGCGTCTTCTTCCATGACACTCGCCTGATTCTATTTGTGTCAGAAAATCCATTATTTCGCCATCGAATAAACGTTTACTTATATGTCCGAAACTGCTAGTATGTTATTGTACATATTTACTTAAGCAATAAAGCTTACGATATATCGGACCAGCTTTCCTGGAGGTATATACTCATGCATTATTATGGTCATCGAATTAGCCAAACCGCAAGAATATTCAGTAAATCACTTAATGGGTCTTTGGCTCCCATGGGATTATACAGCTCGCAATGGGGTATTATCCTTTGCTTGCATTATCGTGAATCGCTCACCCAGGTTCAATTGAGCAATTACCTGAATGTGGAAGCGCCGACGATTACCCGGACTCTCACTCGATTGGAAGAGATGGGCTGGATCATTCGCTCAGAGGGTGATGACAAGCGCGAGCGCTATGTGTCCTTGTCTCCACAAGCAATCGAACGGTTCCCGGAATGGCTGGAGGCTGCCAAAGAACAAGAGGAACTGGCACTCCGTGGCCTTGACGAAGCAGAACTTGCTATTTTTAACCGCGTATTGAAAAAAATGAACGATAATTTGCAGCCGTCGTAACAAGTAAAAAATGACTTCGCCCAAAAGCAGTTTGGTGAAGTCATTTTTTGTTAGCCATTTTTCCTTGTGCTATCGATGATGGTGTTGAGCTCTTGCTCCAATTGAATCAGTTCAAGCTGTATCTGTTGCTTTTGCAATTGTTTTTTCTGTTGCAGCATTTGTTTTTTCAAATCATTCGATTCTTTGTCATTTGCCTCTTTCCCTGTAGAAGAAGTATCCTGGTCCGGTTCTACCTGTCCAGTCGAGCCTATAGCAGCGAGGAAGGCACCCAGAACTGCGATCCACCCGCCTACCGCTACCAGCTCATTCGCCAGATTTTTGTCGATCATCCTTCTTCCCTCCGTTTTTGCATGGCTTCTCCTGTAAATTCTTCTTTATATCTTGAACACTGTCGCGTAATTGGGCAATTTGCTCTTCAATTCGTTTGAATTGCTTATCTTCATCGTCGTCATTGCCATTCTTGTTCTTCCCATTGACTTGCTTGTTTAATTGAATGAGGGGCTGTATCAACTTTTCATTGTCGCAGGCAGGCTTTTGACTTAATCTGGTTGTTTTATCAATGGCGAGTATGACAAAACCAATGGAAATTATCCAAAGTGCAATTACAGCGGTATCGTCATCATCACAAAAAAACATAGATACCTCCCTGCCAACAAAAGGTCGTGGTTTGATTATTGGCCCTTCTATACAATACGCTTCTGCCTAATTCCTCGTGACATATCGAGATCATTACTTTCCCGATACTGCTTCCTCATGAAAAAAGGCTCCCACCAAGCACAAGCGTGCCCGGCAAGAAGCCTATTTGATAAGATCGTATTCGTTATTGCATGCGCTTCGCGATATTGCGAGCCATCCAGACCCCAGCAGCTCCGGCCTGAGCCAGACCACGCGTAATTCCTGCACCATCCCCGCCACAGAACAATCCCTTGATTTCTGTTTCGAATTCCTCAGTCAGTTTTGGACGAGCTGAGTAGAATTTCGCTTCCACTCCGTAGAACAACGTGTGTTCGGAGGCGATCCCCGGTGTTACCTTGTCCAGTGCCTCTACCATCTCGATCAAACTTTTCATCGTGTTGTAAGGCAACACGAGTCCCAGGTCACCCGGTACCGCTTCCTTCAAAGTAGGCTCCAGGAAGCCTTCCTTAATACGCGACTCAGTAGAACGGCGACCACGCAAAATATCGCCGTACTTTTGCACGATGACCCCACCGTTTGACAGATCATTTGCTCGCTTGCAAATTTCTCTTGCGTACTCATTCGGCTTGTCAAACGGCTCTGTAAACGTATGTGATACCAAGAGTGCAAAGTTCGTATTCATCGAGCCCAGCGCTGGGTCTTTGTAAGAGTGCCCGTTTGCCGCCATCACTCCACTGTGGTTTTCCACGACCACGTGGCCTGATGGATTACTGCAGAACGTCCGTACACGCGTTCCAACAGATGTATTGAAAATGAATTTTCCTTCGTACAGGTGCTCATTGATTTCGCGCATGACGACATCGGACGTCTCCACACGTACGCCTACGTCGACTTGATTGTTGTACATTTTCAGGCGGCGCTTTTTCAGAATATCCGTCAACCATGCGGAGCCGTCCCGGCCTGGTCCGATTACCACGTAATCAGCTTCATACTCTTGTCCGTTTTTCAAGACGACACCTCTTACCTGATGTCCGTCTGCTTCTTTCACCGTAATGATGTCCGCGACCTCTGTCTTGAACATCATGTCGATATGCTTTTTCAAATGCTCGAAGATCGACTGGAGAATCTCCAGGTTTTGCTCCGTTCCCAAGTGACGCACCTGCGCTCGCAACAGCTTGAGTCCTGCTGCATAGCCGCGCTGCTCGATGCTCTTGATCGTCTCTGTGGTCGGGTCCGTAATCGATTGCGTTGCCCCATGCTCCAAATTGATTTCATCTACGTATTTAATCAGCCCAAGTACAGTGGAAGGGCTGAGATAGTCTGTCATCCAACCGCCAAATTCGGTGGTGATGTTAAATTTCCCATCGCTATAGGCGCCTGCTCCACCAAAACCACTGGTAATCGAACAGGCCGGCAAACAGCCTGCGAAATCTTTTTTTCCTGCTGGCGGCGGGCAGAGCTTGATCTTTTCTTCCAAGATCGGACAGCGTCTGCTATAGATGTCATGCCCTTTATCAATCAACAGCACCTTGGCATTCGGTGCTTTGCGCATTACCTCGTAGCATGTAAAAATCCCTGCTGGTCCTGCTCCTACAACGATTACATCATACTTATTCATGACGTTCCCTCCCCGAAAAAATGCAAAAAATTCCCGGCCGACGAATAGGGTATACCAAAACTGCCCTATTCGTAGCCGGGAATTTACGGTTCCCTGTAGAGACCCTCAAACCATATTTCTGAGGATATACGAATACAAATCACTATTTCATTCGTCAAGCCTGTGTTGTTCTTCACAACAATATGTATAGTAGCTTATAAGGTGAATCAAGTCAACCGAAGACAGCCCATTTATTCGTCTTTTAAAGTTATTTTTATCGTAAACATGCCTTTACAATCTGTAAACACATCAAAATACGAATATTAAAAAGCGAACATTCGTTATTTCCGTTCATGACCCTCTTTGTCAGGAAGGAATCAAACAGAAATGGATAGAATAGATAGAATTTTAAGAAATATCTACAGTTCTTCTTTTCATTCAAATCCAGTCCAAAAAAGGATGGGGCCTGTACATGCGGGATTATCGCTATTATCAGTCTGCCTTTGCCGATGTTCCCAAGCCGTTCGCTTTCGTCGACCTAGATCTGCTGGAGGAAAATGCGGAGCAAATCAGTCTGCAAAGCAATGGAAAACCCGTTCGAATCGCGAGCAAATCGATCCGAAGCGTTGCCATTCTCAAACATGTATTGCAGTTGGACGATGGCTTTCGTGGTCTCATGTGCTATTCCGCTCCTGAGGTGCTTCACCTGTGCGAGGCAGGCTTCGATGACCTGCTGCTTGGCTATCCGCTCTGGGAAAAAAGCTGGCTTTTGTCAATCGCCTCCGAGATTAAGAACGGACGCTCCATTACTTTGATGATCGACTCTCTCCCTCATGTCGAACAGCTCGAACAAATCGCCCGGGAAACGGGAACCAGACTGCCGGTCTGTCTCGATATCGACATGTCGTCTGATGTGTTGGGGCTGCATTTTGGCGTCTGGCGCTCGCCACTTCGCTCTCTCGAGGCGTCCCTCTCCCTTGCCCAGCGCGTTGTTTCCTCCGATCATCTCTACCTGGATGGTGTCATGGGGTACGAGGCTCAAATTGCTGGCGTAGGCGATCGATACCCTCGTCAATTCCTGAAAAACAGCATTATTCGTCTCCTCAAGCAATATTCCGTAAAAGAAGTAGCTACTCGACGTGCCACACTGGTGCATGCCATTCACGAGCTAGGCATTTCTCTCCGCTTCGTAAACGGTGGAGGAACGGGCAGCTTGCATTTGACCGGGAAAGAAGACGCCGTTACAGAGGTTACAGCAGGCTCCGGATTTTTTTCGCCCGGGCTTTTTGACTACTTTCAAGATTTTCGATTTCATCCTGCTGCCGGATTTGCCCTCGAGATTATCCGCAAGCCCGCAGCGCATATCTACACATGTGCCGGCGGGGGCTACATCGCCTCTGGTTCTGCTGGGCGTGACAGACTCCCCAAGCCTTACTTGCCAGCGGGAGCAAAGCTGTTTCTCAACGAAGGAGCAGGGGAAGTACAGACACCCATCCACTATCAAGGCATGGAAACGCTGGAGCTGGGAGACCCGATCTTTTTTCGCCATGCCAAAGCTGGCGAGCTCTGCGAACGTTTTACCCGGCTGTATTGCATCTCTGGCGGGAAAATCATCGAGGAAGTGACCACCTATCGGGGGGATGGATTATGCTCACTGTAAAGAAGCACGCGAATCACTGGAGCAATTGGACTGGAAATGTACAAAGCCAGCCGAAGCAAGTCGCAATGCCAGAGTCCGTAGATGAGGTCGTGCAGCTTGTCCTTGCTTGCAAGAAGGCAGGTACACGGATTCGAGTCGTCGGCTCCGGTCATTCCTTCACTCGTCTCGTCCAGACAGAAGACTGCTTGCTATCCCTGGATCATCTCCAAGGAATCGTCAGTGTAGACCCTGCCTCTGATACCGTTGAAGTCTGGGCAGGCACCAAGCTCAAGACACTCGGACAACTCCTGCATCAAGCGGGCTACTCACAAGAAAACCTCGGAGACATTAACGCCCAGTCCATTGCAGGGGCTGTCAGCACCGGAACACATGGCACAGGCATTCATTTTGGCAGCATCTCCACGCAAGTCGTCGGGCTGACAGTCGTGACCGCATCCGGGGAGGTTTTGGAAGTATCCGAGCAGGCCCGGTCTCAGCTGTTCAAAGCCATGCAAGTCTCTCTTGGTCTCTTGGGCATCATCGTGCGCGTCAAGCTGCGTGTCCTCCCAGCCTATCGCCTGCGCTACCAAAGCCGTCGCATGCCTCTCGAGAAGTGCCTGTCCTCTCTGGAGACGTTCAAAACCGAGCATCGGCATTTCGAATTTTTTATCTTCCCGTATTCGGACACCGTTCAGGTGAAATTTATGAACGAGACCAGCGATCCCCCTAGCGGCAATCAGCGATGGAGCTATTTGAAAAAAATGGTGGTGGAGAATGGGCTGTTTTGGCTCTTGTCCGAGAGCTGCCGATTGCGTCCTTCTCTCACCAAAAGCGTCAGCAGGCTGTCCGCCCAAAGCGTTCCCTCTGTCCATGAAAGCGGCTACAGCCATCAGCTTTTCGCCACCCCTCGCCTTGTGCGTTTTTACGAAATGGAATACTGCTTTCCTGCCGAGCATATGGGTGATGCCATACGGGAGCTCCGTCAGGCGATTGAGCAAGAGCGCTTTGCCGTTCATTTTCCGCTTGAATGCCGGTACGTGAAAAAGGACGACATCTGGCTCAGTCCCGCCTATGAGCGTGATAGTGCCTTCATTGCCGTCCACATGTACAGGGGAATGCCGTACGAAGCGTATTTTGCCCGGATGGAGGAAATTTTCGCCCGATATGGCGGACGTCCGCACTGGGGGAAAATGCACAGCATGACCGCCGAGAGGCTTCATCAAGTCTACCCGCGCTTGCCCGATTTCCTCGCCATTCGCTCTGAGCTCGACCCTGACGGCTTGTTTGTGAATTCGTATTTAGCCGAGTTGTTCGGAATATCCTGAAGACCATCCTTACGCCACAAAAATGCCCCCGACCAGATCATTCATGGCAGGGGCATTTTTCTATCGAGCAGAACAACTTAGCCTTGCGTTGGAAGATTCGGTTTATGCGCCTTTTTGCGTCCATAGCGCACATAATAGAAGGTATAGAACAGCACGAGCGCACCAATTCCGTAGAAGAGGCCAATTCGCTGTGTCGGGTCAAACGCCGGGAAGATAAGAATGAATGTGCAAATAGCCAGACACAGGAGCGGCATCACTGGGTAAAACGGTGCTACAAACTGTAAATCTTCTATTTTTCCACCCTCACGCAAGTATTGACGGCGGAAGTTGAATTGAGAGAGAGCAATCCCCATCCACGTGAAGGTGACCGCAATACCGGATACAGACATGAGCAGCACGTATACCGTATCCGCTGCAACCACGCTGGTTAACAAGGACAGAAGCGAGAACGCCAGCGTTGCCAAGAGTGCGTTCAAGGGCACTTTACGCTTGGTCAATTTGCCAAAAACGGGATGCGCCATATTGCTATGGGAAAGGGACCACAACAAGCGAGTGGCTGCGTACAAGCATGAGTTCCCGACAGACAACAAAGCCGTCAAGATGACGAAGTTCATGATATCCGCTGCAAAAGGAATCCCTACTGCATCAAATACCGTCACAAACGGGCTTTCCAAGAGCCCCAGCTCACTTGATGGAAAGAGGGCGGACAAGATCGTGACCGACGCCACATAGAACACGAGAATACGAAACACAACGTTGCGAATCGCCCGCGGAATGGTCTTTTGCGGGTCTTCTGCTTCCCCGGCTGCGATTCCGATCAACTCAGAGCCTTGATAAGAGAATACGACGTTCATCATCGTCACAAAGACAATCGCAATGCCAAACGGGAATAGTCCCCCATCTGCTGAAAAGTTGGAGAGAAACGGAGCGGGTCTTCCTTCCATACTGACAATACCGAATATAGCACCTAGTCCGACAATAATAAACATAAGGACAGCCAACACTTTAATTCCGGCAAACCAGTACTCCGTTTCGGCAAACCCTTTTGTCGTCAACGCATTGAAGGCAAAGAGCAAAACGATAAAGAGCGCGCACCAAATCCAAATCGGCGTATCCGGGAACCACCGTTGCATGACCATGCCCGCGGCAGTAAACTCTACCCCGGCCGTTGTAGCAGACCCTAGCCAATACATCCATCCCAGTGTAAACCCGCTCGCCGGACCAATATACTGGCTGGCGTAGGCTTGGAAAGAGCCTGTTACTGGCATTTTTACAGAAAGCTCACCCAGGCATGTCATGACCAAGTACAACAAAATCCCGCCGATGATATAGGCGACAAGTGCTCCGCCAGGTCCAGCCTGATTGATCGTGAAGCCAGCGTTGAGGAAGAGCCCTGTCCCGATGACACCGCCTAACGACAGCATAAACAAGTGGCGACTTTTCATGGAGCGTTGTAGCTGTGTGTCTCTTTCATTCCCAGTGTTCATAAGATTCCTCTCTTTCACCTGCTTTTTAAGAGGGCTATCAGGGGGCTATAAAAGAAGAGAGAACTGCCTGCGCTAGAAACGCAGGGACAGGCAGCTCAATCCTCCGTCTTGTTTTTGGAATTCAGACATTTCCAGCTCAATCACATTGTAACCAGCGTCAGTGATTTGCTTTTTCGTGCTCTCAAAGCCCTTTGGAATAATCACGTAGTCGTTGATATGGATGCAGTTCGCTGAGTACTCGACTTCTTTTTCCACGACCAGATGCTTGTACTGGCTAAACACTTCAGAATCGATGAACTCGCCAGCCAGAACCAGCAAGTCATTGCCAAGGTAGGCGATACCTGTTTTCAGGTGGAAAAACTCTTTCAACGGGACAATGGTGACTTCATATCCGTATTTAGAGAGAATCTCGCGGAACTGGATAGCTCCTTCTTCATTGGTGCGTGTCGACAGACCGACATAGAAATGGTTGTCTACCTGCATGACATCTCCACCATCGAGGAAGCCAGGGGCCTGAATATATTCAATCGTGTCATAAAAACGAGGAAGCACCAATTTCATATCCTCAATTTCACCATTGCGGCTTTCTGCACCGGGATTGGTGATGACGGCGCACTTTTCCGTGAGGACAGCTGTGTCTTCCACAAACGTAGAATCCGGGAAACGCTCGTCCGCTTCCAGAACAGTTACATCCAGACCTGTCTGTTTCAGCGCTTCTACATAAGCGGCATGCTGTTTAAGAGCAAGTTCAAAATCAGGTGTACCCAAATCAGAAGTCGTCAAACCATTTACATAACTCTTTCCCGGTTTTCTTACAATCGCACGTGAAAATTTCATGATGATAGATCTCCCTTCTGTTTTCGAATCTTGCTTTTGTCTAACAGTGGGCGACGGAGAAACGAGCATGTAAACGCTTCCTCATTTGCTGCTTTTTGCTTGTTCATCGCCACCATATTGCATTCATTTTCTCTGAGCAATCACCCAGAAATATTCCGCATTGTGGAATCGCTTCTGCAATACAAAATTACACTCTTAATGTAAAATAGTTTCAAATTTTTTGTCAATAAATTTTTGTCTCGTCTAAATTATATTGATTCGGCTGAAAAATTCTGATAGATTGAGGTCATATTAAGCTGGCGTGACATGCAATGAGCAGTCACTATGCAACAAAGCCAGGAGGTAACCCACGTTGGTACAATCGATTGACCGGGCGATGAGCATCATCTCCGTCCTGGTATCAGATCCTAACAAGCAGCATTGGTCCATCTCGGAAATTGCTGAACAAACGGACCTGCCGCTGAGTACGGTACATCGTTTAATTAGCAGCCTCATCAAGCATGGACTCATCCTCCAGGTTCCTGAGAGCAAGCAGTACAAGGTCGGCTATACGTGGATGGAAATCGGGCTGCGCATCCTGGACAAGATGGATATGCGCGCTGTCGCCCGAACTGTCATGGAGCAACTGGCAGCAGACGTACGAGAAACTGTCTATCTGAACATTCCACAGGGCTCACATGCCATCGTACTCGAACGAGTGGAAGGTCCCATGTCTGTCAGAAGCATGGATAATCTGGGCGAGCGTATTCCGCTGCATATCGGTGCGGCAAACAAAACGATTCTCGCCAATATGAATCCAACCGAAGCAGAGCAAATCGTGACCGATTTAGTCCCGGATGCAGAAAAACGTCGCGAGCTGTTAGAACGACTGCCAGAAATCAGACAAAACGGCTATGCAGTCAGCTACGGTGAGAAAACCGAGGGTACCGCATCCATTGCCGCTCCTATCTTCGGCGTTAACCAAAAGGTCGTAGGTGCTTTGAGTATCGGCGTTCCGAGCTATCGAATCAACGAGCAGCTCTTGTCCTCACTCATTGAACAAGCCCAACAAAGTGCCAAAGAAATTTCCCACAAGATCGGTGCCTTACCTTAATTTTTTTGCCCACTAACCGGAAACAGTTTTCACTATACGGAAAACGGAGGCGTTTTTTATGCAAAAATGGCAAACAAAAGAGCAGCTCATCGATCTCTTGTGCAATTTGGTAAGCATCCCAAGCATTACAGGATCATCTGCCGAGAAGGACTTGCCTGGCTACGTCGTCGATCAGCTTCGTACCCTGCCTTATTATCAAGCCAATCCCGATCATGTGCGTGCGAATCCGACTGAAGATGGGCGCCATTTTGTCACTGCTTTGGTCAAAAAAGAAGGCGTACGGGACACCGTCATTCTCGTCAGCCATTTTGATGTCGTCGACGTCGAGGATTACGGCGCCTGGATGAAGCATGCTTTTGATCCGAAGACCCTCACTCCTCTCTTCCAACAAAACCAAGCCGATATGCCAGCAGACGTTCAACAGGATATTCGAACCGGCAACTGGCTGTTTGGCCGTGGCACCATGGATATGAAATGCGGACTGACACTGCACATGTCGATGATTGAGCAAGCGATTGCTGGAGAGTTCGAGGGCAACATTTTGCTTCTGACCGTCCCTGACGAAGAGGTGAATTCTGTCGGGATGCGGGCAGCAGTCCCAGAGCTTTTGAAAATCGCCGAAGAGTTCGACCTGAGCTATACCACAGTGCTCAACTCGGAGCCGATGTTTACCCGCTATCCAGGGGATACGAATACGTACTTGTACACAGGCTCCATCGGAAAAGTGCTCCCAGGCTTCCTCTGCTACGGCAAAGAAACACATGTCGGCGAGCCTTTTGCCGGGTTGAACGGCAATTACATGGCCTCCCAATTGACATGTGAACTCGAGCTGAACACATCCTTTTGCGAGGTCGTTGAGGGGGAAGCATCTCCTCCACCGACGAACCTGATTCAAAAGGATTTGAAAAAAGAGTACTCTGTGCAAATTCCGCACCGTGCCGTGACGCTGTTCAACCTGTTCCTGCTGGAAAAACAAATGGAAGATGTCGTAGAGCCGCTGCTGGAATCGGCAAGAAATGTTGCAGAGCGCATGAAGCAAAATTATCTCAAGCACGCGAGCCAGTTTGCCAACTTCGCGCCGTTTAGCCCGCGTGATCTGTCCATTTCCGTCATGACTTACGAAGAACTGTATGCCTATGCGAAGAAAACGTACGGGGAAGAAAAACTGCGCCAGTTGGAAGCAGACGTGATCGCCAACCGCGGCGACAAGGACGACCGTGACGCCACGATCGAGCTGGTGGATCAGTTAGCGATTCTGTGCAAAGAATTGTCGCCGATGATGATCTTGTTCTTCGCTCCACCGTTTTACCCGGCAGTCAGCTCGCGCAATCATCCTCTGATCCAACAAACGACGGAAGAGATGAAAGCATACGCGAGAGATCAGCACCAGGTCAATTTGGTCAAACAAAACTACTTTGGCGGAATTTCTGACTTAAGCTACGTCGGACTCCAATATCCGGCGGCATCCATGAAGCCATTAGTAGCGAACATGCCTTTGTGGGACAACGGCTACTCCATTCCGCTTCAGGAGCTCGAAGCTTTTGATGTACCTGTCATGAACCTCGGTCCAGTCGGACGTGATGCCCATCAGTGGACAGAACGCCTGGACATCGACTATGCATTTGATACGTTAAAAGACATGCTTCCTCGTTGCATCCAGTCTCTCTTGCAAAATGGGAAAGCTTTGAAGGAATAGCAAAGAGGAAAAGGTTCCGGTACCGATAGATTACTGTCGCACGGGAGCCTTTTTTTCTTATAATGAAGAAAAACCATTTCAAGGGAGGGTTACGCATGGAATTTCAAGCGAAAGAAAATGGTTTTGTCACTCAACTGTCCTACGGTGAGCTGCACGTATCGGGTGATGAACAGTATGGCTTTCGCCCCTACCAGCTCTTGGTATCTTCCATCGCTGTTTGCAGTGGCGGTGTTTTGCGAAAAGTATTGGACAAGATGAGAATGGCGTGCACGGACATGAAGGTAACCGCAGATGTTCAGCGGAATGAGGCAGAGGCAAATCGGGTTGAAAAAATTCACCTCCACTTCATCATTACAGGTGAAAATATGAAAGAAGAAAAAGTGCAAAAGGCCATTGAAGCCGCAAGCAAAAACTGCCCGATGGTCCAATCTGTCAAGGGAAGCATCGTCGTAACCGAGTCCTTCGAATTGGTATCATGACAGGAAATACAGTGCTAACGCCCAGTCCTTTGTTTTTGCTTCAAGACATACAGCAGGTCACCTTGTCACCGACTGAAGAATGGGCGTTTTCCGGCGAATCAACCCATGCTGTGCTCATCGTGACAAAAGGAACGGGCCAGATGCTGAACGAGTCGGATCAACAGGCTCTACTAGATGGAAGTGTACTCATCCTTTCTCGAGAATCTGCGAGGCAAGTACGCCCTGATACAGAAGAGCCACTCCGTCTCCTCGTACTCTATTTTGACGCCCTGCAACAGCAAGAGCAGGTCACCAACGCCTACAGTCCGAGTCTTTCCTGGCATCTTGACCACAGCTCGTGTTTATTTCACCAAGTCGATCACAGTACGGAGCTTGCCCTCACGCTGTATACTCATCGACAAGTCAGTGATCCGTTGGAAGCTTTTCAAAATCAAATTCGCTTTCAGCAATTGCTGCACCTGATTTGGAGCCATGCAGAACGGCAGGCTGCCGTAGAAACATCAAGCGTTGTCGATCAGACTATTTCTTACATGCATACGAATTATGCCGAGCCAATCACCTTGGATGATTTGGCGAATCGAGCTGGCCTTACCCCTCGATATTACACCGAAGTCTTCAAGAAAAAGGTCGGAAAAAGCCCGATTGAATATTTGACGAGCTGCCGGATGGAGCATGCCAAGACGCTTCTGCGCGAATCGAATAAACGATTGCGTGGGGTAGCACGTCTGGTCGGGTATGCCGATGAGTTTTACTTCAGCAGACGCTTTAAGCAGCAGGTCGGCGTGTCCCCGACTGGTTTTGTTCGCATGAATCAGAAGCAAATGGCACCCGTCACCTTTCACTATGCGGAGTATTTATTGGCACTCGGAATCAGACCGATTGGCGCTCCAGAAGAGCAGGTGACTTATTTACGTGAGCAATTACGGATGAAAGAGGCAGATGAGATTGTCAGCCTGCCCGAGAACACACCAGACTTAATCAAACCATTGCAACCGACATTTATTTTGACCGAATCGACAGGGGATAGCGCTGCTTTCTCCAAGATTGCACCTACTCTTGCCCTTCCGTGGCTGGATCGTGATGTATTTGGTCATCTGAAAACGTTGGCCGATGTGCTTGGCATGAAAGACCAGGCACACAGGTGGCTCAAGCAGCATGAACAGAAGGTTTTGAAGGCGAAGCGATGCATCGACGCGCATATTCAAAAGGAAGATACATTCTTGATCCTCAATGTGCGTCCACAGAGCCTATTGGCATACGGCGCCAGAAATATCGGGCATGTTCTGTACAAATCGTTGAAGCTGACACCACCCAAAATGATTCAAGAAGAGTTGACACGCAACCCCAATTTCTGGGCGACCACAATCAACGAGCATCAATTAAGCCAGTATGCAGCAGATTGGCTCTTCGTTCATATTTTTGATGATGATCTCTCACGGGCACACTTCCTAGAGTTAATGAAACAGGATGTCTGGCAACGAATTCCTGCGGTACAAAAAGGACAAGTGGTCATTCTTAATCCGATATGGTTTTCGTATGATCCCCTCTCCCTCGACATTCAGCTGGAAGAGGCTGTCCAAATTTTGACCATGCAAACACCACCACATTGTCCAAAGAAAAACGGAACATTCTCCATGGATGAAAAGAGGGCATTCAGGGTAAGATGAACTCTATTAATGAGAATCATTTTCACTCACGGAGGATATAACGATGAAACGATCATGCATACAAGCTTGGCTGTCAGGATTGATGATTCTTTCCTTGTTCTTGCTCACGGCATGCGGCCAGACAGCCAGCCCCACTCCATCAGCACCTGCGCAAGAAAGTAAAAGCAGCGATACTCGTGTCCTGAAGCACGCAAAGGGCGAATCTACCATTCCTGTGAAGCCTCAGCGCGTCGTAGTTCTGCAATATTTGGGCCCCATGCTTGCCCTTGGGGTGAAGCCAATCGGTGCGTTGAAGGGACATATGGAAGGTCCAGACATGGAGCCACTGGTTAGTGGAATCGAAGTCGTGGGAGATTATGATGCCTATAATCTGGAGAAAATCCTCGAGTTGCAGCCTGACTTGATCCTCACCGGTACCGAAGTCGAGCAACAGGTATATGAAAAACTGACAAAAATTGCGCCTGTCGTGGCGATCGCCTTCGATCAGTATGATGTCTACGGGCATGTACAAAAGGTAGCGGAAGTTCTAGGTCGCGAGGAAGAAGGAAAGGCTTGGGAGCAGAAGTACAAAGCAAAGGTGGAAGAAGCACGTAAGTTGGTCCATGCTAAGGTCGGGAAAGACGAGACTGTTGCAGCACTAAACGTCCGTGCGAAAACGATTAAAATGTACGGTGCTCGCAATATGGGCCATGTTTTGTATAACGATCTTCAGTTGACTCCACCGTCACTCATAAAGAGCGAGATCGAAAAAGACCCGCTGTTTTGGTCAAAAGACGTATCCATGGAGCTTCTACCGGAATATGCAGCCGACCATATTTTCCTGATGCTGTTCCCTGGAGAGGATGCCGCTCAGTATTTGAAAGAAATCGAGCAAAGCAGTCTGTGGAAAAACTTGCCCGCTGTCAAAAAGAATCAGGTTTATGTAGTCAATGTGGATAGATGGCTTGGCTACGACCCTATTCTGATTGAAAAGCAGTTAGATGAAGCTGTGCAGGATTTGACTGGAACGAAGAAATAATAAGATAGGGCATTTTGGTTTGAGTCAACATAGGGGAGGAGAAGAAAAAGCACAGTTCTCTTCGACTCTGACACGCCCGCAGTGGGGGATTGACTGTCCGTCTCCACTTCCAAAAGGGGACCGTCGAGCCAAAGCCACCCTACGGGCGGAAGTTTCTCAAGGAAGAAGTGTTCGACAAGCGGGCCCCCTTTTGGAAGTTCCAACTGGGTAGGCGTTGTCAAGGTCTACGAGCTCTGTGCTTTTTCTTCTCACCAGCTTTATTGGTTCGTCGATACCTTTTAAAACTTAGGATGATCATAACTGCCGCATAAATTGTGAATAGGAAAGGACCTGCCAGCCCGTGTTTGTTCACATAGGCTAACAGGTCCTCTCTTGCTTTCCAGTCCAGCTATTATAAAAGCGGAGACAACAGCCGCGTCAACGATTCCAGCAAGCGCAAACGCAGTGGTCGGTTCACATACTCTCCCAATGTCATTTCCCGGCAATCAGCCAGATCGGAGACGAACAGTTCCTCCAGCTCCTTTGCCATCTGCGAATCGTACATAAACGCATTCGTCTCGAAATTCAGCTTGAAGCTGCGAATATCGACGTTGGCCGTTCCTACAGACGACAACTGGGTATCGACCACAATGGCTTTGGCATGCATGAAGCCTTTTTCGTAGAGGAAGCAGCGCACACCGCTCTTTAACAAATCGCCGAGATAAGAGTGGGTCGCCCAGAATACCAACAAATGATCCGGCCTTCCCGGGACCATCACCCGCACATCTACCCCAGACATTGCCGCCATTTTTAGTGCGGTCAGCATACTTTCATCGGGAACGAAATAAGGCGTCTGCAAGTAAATCTTCTTTCGTGCCTTGTAAATCATCTTCAAAAAAGCATGCTTGATTTGCTCTTTTTCCGAGTTTGGCCCGCTCGATACGATCTGAACGCCAATCGTTCCCTCAGCCTCTTGAATCTCAGGAAAATACGCGAGTGACTCATGCATTCTTTTCGGTGCAGACAAATTCCAGTCCAGGAAAAAGCGTGCTTGCAGCATGTACACCGCTCTTCCCTCTATCAGCAAATGAGTGTCACGCCAATACCCCAGCTTCTTATCCTTGCCCAAGTATTCATCCCCGATGTTGAAGCCTCCGATATAGCCAATCTTGCCATCAATAATCGTCAGCTTGCGATGATTCCTGAAGTTGACCCGAAAATTCAGGAACGGAATCTTCGCCGGGAAAAAAGAGGCGACTTCTCCCCCTGCTTCTACCAATGGGCGCAGAAACCGGGATGAGACACCAGAAGAACCTACCGCATCATAGAGCAGTCGAACCTCGACGCCCTCCTTTGCCTTCTTCGTCAACAATTGAATGAGCTGTTTCCCTAAATCATCGTCATTCAAAATATAGTAGAGCAAATGTATATGCTCGCGTGCTTCCTCCATCTGTTTGAACATGAGGTTAAACAGACTATGGCCTTCCTTAAAAACCTGAATGGTATTATCCTGCGTATAATACGCTCCATCACTTACCACGTTCATGAAAATCATGTCGCGGTGTCTCTCCATCTCAGGGTCGTTGACCTGCAGTTCACCATGGGCAAGCAACTGCTTTTGCCTATCGACCGCAGCTCGAAAATGGGAAAACTCCCCTTCCTTGAGCCGATACAGCTTTTTCTTGCTCAGCTTATGTCCAAAAATCAGGTAAATAATAAAACCGATGCCCGGCAAAAACAGCAAAACCATCAACCAGGCCCAGGTTGCCGCAATGTTACGCCTCTCCATGAAAATAAGAACGGCACCCAAAATCAGGTTACCTATTGTTACTATCGCAATTATCTTTTCAGACAACGCCATCACACCACATCCAGCTCTAGGATTCCTCCCATATTACAACATTTACTATCGGGATTCATCCTTCCTATCCATCTAGTTTATCCTATGTTGCCAATAGTTTTCCGTTCTTCATGATACATTTGTCGTCCAAATACACATCCGGCTCTTTGACAACCAGATCAATATGTACCCCTGCGACAATCGTCCCGCCAAACGTATTGTTGCTACCAAAGGCTACGTGAATCGTTCCGTATACCTTCTCGTCCTCCAGCACAACTCCCGTAATACGCGCCTTGTCATTCGTTCCGATTCCGAATTCACCCAGCATCCGCCCGTCTTGGTCTCCAAGCATTTGCAGGAGGCGTTCAGCCGATGTTCCTTCTGCTTCTGTGATCCGACCATTTTGGACCGTCAGCAACAGTGGCGAATCAATTTTTCCGATACCCGCGATGGAGCCATCGACGAGGATTTGTCCTTCCGCTGTCCCTTCCAATGGGGCGATATACGCTTCGCCGGAAGGCAAATTGCCCGATTCTCCAGGATTGACGTACATGCCAGTACTCGGCACCCCATTGCGGTCTGCGATGGAAAACGTCAGTGACTTGCCCGCTTTTTCGATTCGCACGGTACTTGCTCGCGTTAGCATCTCGGTCACGCGCTCGGTGAGTGCCTTTACTTGTGTATAGTCAGCGGAAATCGCTCCTGCAAGGAACATGTCTTCCGTAATAGCTGGCATGGTAGCCAGTCTTGTACCATTTGCTGCTGCTTCTTTTCGTGCTTTTGTATGCGTCAAAGAGTGCTGGGTCACACATACCACCACATCTGCGCTCTTCATCGCCGCTGCAACAGCTGCAGGAGGCTCTTGACCGGACTTTTCCCGCTCCTGCATGACCATCAGCATTGCTTCTGCCCCTAGCTGTTTACCGGCTTCCCAGATCGCTTCACCGATGTCCCGCTTCCGCTCGTCGGCCACCACCAAAAATGTCTCATTTGCTTGCAATGCAAGGCAATTCATCAAAATGGCTTTGCTGGATTCTATCAATGTCATGTAAGAATCATCCTTTTCGTCTATCTTATGGTTAGGTTATATCCACTTTTTTCTTGCAAACTCTTCTGTCTTCGCTAGATTGGATCGTTAGTCCTGCCCTTACCCTGTTTATCGGAATCTTCTTGCTTTTGCTGTTAAATTTAGTATGATTAGAATACAAATGAAAACGCTTAAGACAATGAGGTCTTCTACCCGCGCTTTATCAATAGGCGTGGGGAAGGCCTTTTTCTTTTGAAAAAATGATAGCGTTTTCATTTGGGGGATCGAGAAAAAGAAGAAGGGGATGACAACCATGTCACACAGAAAAGCACAACCCAAAACGTGGTGGCTGACCATGCTGATGATCGTCGCTCTGCTCGCGATGCAGATGCCAGCTTTGGCCAAGGACACCAACGTGCAGATGCTCGACAAGGGGAAATGGGCACCTGCGACTTATCAAGCCGTCCACGAATTGATTGAGAAAAACGGCATCAAGAGTGCCTCCTACAATGCCAAAAAGAAGCCGTATGCCGTTTTTGACTGGGACAATACGAGCATCATGCATGACACTGAGGAAGCGCTGTTTGTTTACCAGATCAACCATTTGGCTTACAAGCTCACTCCAGAAGAATTCGGGAAGGTCATCCGTACGAATGTACCAGAGGGACCGTTTTCCGATTCGTATAAAAATGTCGACGGCAAGCCTGTCACACTCGATGCCATCGCGACTGATCTCGTAGCCGACTACACGTACTTATATCAAAATTATCAAGGTTTTAAAGGAACGAAGTCGCTGGAGGAAGTGACAGCAACAGAGCAATTCGCAGATTTCAAAGCCAAACTGTTTTTCTTGTATGAAGCGATCAACGATACGCACAGCACCTCGATTGGCTATCCATGGATCCTCTACCTCTTCACGAACATGACAGTGGAAGAAGTGCAACAATTGGCGGAAGCATCCAATGATCACAGCCTGGGCATGGCGATTGAAAAAGTAAGCTGGACGAGCCCGAAATCGTTGGCAGGCAAAGCAGGTGTGGTGAAAGCCTCCCATACAACAGGACTGCGCCTCACTCCCGAAGTAGCAAACCTGATGAACACGTTGCGTGCCAATGGCATCGACGTATATGTCGTGAGTGCCTCCCTGGAGGATGTCGTTCGTGTTTTTGCCACTCTCCCGAAATATGGCTACAATCTCCCAGCGGAGAACATCATCGGCATGCGTCTGAAAACAGAAAACGGACGGATTACGAACGTGTACCAGCCTGACTACCCGATCACGGTAGCCCACGGCAAGACGGAAGTGATCCAGAATGTATTGGTGAAAAAATATGGTCATGGCCCTATCTTCATCGCGGGCGATAGCAACGGTGATTTCGAGATGATGACAGAGCTGGACAGCGTGCAGCTCTCGCTCGTCGTAAACCGCGTCAAAGGCGGCAAAATTGGGCAGCAAATTACCAAAGGTGCTGAGCAGATGGGCAAAGCAAACCCGACGGTAGTCCTGCAAGGACGTGATGAGAACACAGGCATGTGGATTCCGAGCGAAGCGACGATCCGACTCGGGCAAAAAGAGCCGCAGTTGGTCGCGAAATAAACAGGAAAAACCGCCCTTTGTACGGGGCGGTTTTCTCTTTATGGATGAGTAACGGGAATTCTCCACTCGAGTGGATATTTTTTTTGAACAGCATCCAGTCGTAGGGTGAGCTTCTCCGGGAGCTTGGTTATTTCGTCTTCTTCCGAGTTCCTGCTGTCCTCCAGTAAAAATTTGTATGTTACTCTCTCGCGTCCAGACTGGTCAACGGGTCCCGTGGATTGAGTACTCCTTCTAGCACGGTAAGTGGTTCCCTTCCCGTCTTGCGCTACCCACCAAGGCAAATAAATATCGGAAATATCTTTGGATAGTACCTCGACTTCCATTTCTATTTGCTGTTTTTCCGAATATTTATCTTTTGCCAGCTGGACGCCTTTCACCGTGAAGATATCTTCTCCCACTTGTTTCATTACGGGCTTCTTGTTCAACTCATCTGGCCGGAAGGTAACACTCATATCATACGGTATTGCCTTGTGGAAGCTGTTTATGACAAGCGTCTTTGATTTGCCTTTTGGCAACGGATCGTCGTCCATAATCCAGTGGAAATGTCCATAGCGATCAATGGGATGGGATCTTTCTTTGCGCCTTTCCTTCCCCTTGCTGCCATCTGCCTCCTCGTAATAATATCCCAGCATATATTGCTGATACGGAAGAAATGGAGCATAATCAGGGTTCGTCGTCTTTCCGGTTAGCTTTTTCGCTTCTTGTTCCAATTGTTTTTTGGCCGCCTCTGTCCATTGTGTTTCCAACTCAATTCGGGTGGTCGTTGGCGTGTTGACGATCTGATGTAAGGTCATCCTCAATCCATGCTTCGTCACTTGCGTTTGATTGACAGGCAACACAGTCGTTGCGGCCGTTGTTTTTGCCATCGTAATCGGAACTTGCAGCTTCCAGTTTCCTTTTATATCTCCAATTTCATCAAAGTGCATCGACAACGTTTTCGGAAGGGGCTCTTGTCCTTTTTCCCCAAGGATAAACCGGATGAATCCGACATTATCTTCAAAGGCTGTTCCCCACTTGTCAGAAATGACCGTCCCTTTGGCATCCAACAATTCAACTCCATTGAATTGAGAGTTACTTGCTGTCTTCCATTCAGGCCCGAGCTGCTGGCCATCCGACTGTTTTATCATTAAAGCTACTATTACCTGCGCCGGATCAGCAATGATTTCCTTTACCTCCAAGGTAATCCCCTGATCCGTAACAGAAAGATTCGATGTTTCGGAGAAGCCTTGTCTCGCCGCCTGTTGCAGTCCTTCGTCGTTGAACACACCTTGTGCAAAGATCGATTTGACATAGGCCGCAAACGTTGGGGACACTTGCATGGTTCCGAGCAGCCCGAGTACGACAGCGGAAGCGATGCCGATGGAAGCCCATCTTTTGCTTCGGTAAAACGGACGCCTTCCCACCTGCAACGCGTTATTCTGGCTTGGCATTTGAAAACTCGGCGTCTCGACAGCTTCCGCTACTTTCCTAAGCGTCTCTTGAATTTGCCGCTCCTCGTTAGTCATGCGTCATTGCCCCTTCCCGCAAAAAATCAGATGAAATGCAACCCTTGTCCAATTGTTGTGCGATCAGCTTCCTGGCCTTGTGCATCCGTGATTTGACCGTACCCTCAAAGGAACCCGTAATTTTGGCGATCTCCGACACGCTGAAGCCCTCGTAATAGTAAAGAATAATAACCGCGCGATGCTCCGCCTTCATGCTGCGAATCGCCTGCCATATTTGATGCTGCTCCTCTCGCTGGATCACGTTGTCCAGCGGCGTTAACGCTTCATCCGGGATCATCTCCTCATATTCCACCACAGGCTTCTGCTTGCGTACCAGATTCAGAGCCCGAAACGTAATGATCCGGTATAGCCAATTGCGAAAGGCCATTCCCCGTTTTTTATCGAGTCGGTCTATGTGCTGATACGCTTCGATGAGCCCTTCCTGAACCGCGTCCTGTGCCAGATGCTTGTCATGAATGATCAAGTACGCTGTCCGATATGCCATCGCCAAATAGGGCTTGACCAATTGTTCGAAAGCTTCAGGCTCGCCCTCTTGGCATTTGGCAATCAACTCCCACTCATCCACAGCGTTCCCTCCCTTCGTTTCTGCTCTACTGTATATTCACGAGAACGCGGAGTTTGGTTCACGTTACATAGGCGAAAAAATACTGAACACGGAAAAACCCGTCCCCTGAACAGAAACGGGTGAATACTATTACAAGCACTTTCCACCTAAAGGCTAAGTTTCATTTTTTCCTCGATGTTTATTACGTCCCACTTATAAAACGAAGATCTCTGTAAGGTGAAAAGGAGATTTCCTGCATACACTTTTCGAATTCTATTATTTTCATCGTAATCTATTATTAGAAACTCTGCGATTAACTTAATATGATCTCCGGTTCCTTCGACTTGTCTAACTGAAACTTCTGGTGACTTTAGATTATTCTTAGCGGCAAATTCAAAATAGGAACGAATTAATTCAATTTGATCTTGTTTCATTTGCACGTGGCTTTGTGTGCCATTTGCTATATTGTCTATGACGGTCCTTACTGTATTTTCAGGAGAGTATAGAGTTTTTAGGATAACCCCCCCTGCAATAGATATTATGAAAATCGCGATGACTATTTTTTTCACTTCCATTCCTCCTCTATAACAGGTCGAGAGAGTAGGGAATACAGTAAGAAACTAAAATAAAAAATACAAAATCAATGCGACCACATACAATTGCCATACTTTCATTTTGAATTTGATACATACCATTTCCAATACGCCCGATAAGTATTCACAACATTTAAGTAATAGCCAAAAAACTCCCATACCAACGACTATGGCGAAATCGAACGGGCTGAGTCTGCTCTCGATGAAGTTATACACTTTCGTAATATGAAGGAAAATCACAAAGACGAGGAATGAATAGTATTGCATGGAAACAACCTCCCCCATGTAATTAAAACGAAACAGAGAGCACCTAAGCCCCAGATTTCCATTGTAATATCAGCTATCTTCTCTTCCTGTCTACTTCGTAATGATCTTTCGGTTGAGAGAGATTTTGGGGGGCTAATTGGGAGAGGATGCAATGAGTTGTTCAACTTCGTTTCTAAGTTCCGAAATATTCTGCCCTGAATAACTTTCCTGGAGGAAATAAAGATCACCATGCTGATCTATTGTCTCTAGAGAAACTTGCGATACCAGAGTGTTCTCGCTATTAATTTTAATCTTTCCTTGAACTGACCCTACTATGTTATAGACGTCATCTTTATCTTCTGTTAAGAAAACAAAATATTTATTTCCTTCTTTCATAGGAATACTTCCTTCAATCCCTACCGATGTCATTCTGGGTTCACCATTATCATCATTCACTAATTTAGATCCTGGCTCTCCTGCGAAATATTTGGCCGCCTCTCTTTCATCGAATTCCCCTCCAGTTTCCAGTACAGATACTGTATCATCTATCTCTACATCACCTTTATAGACTTTCGTTAATCTTAATTCAGAGACTGTATATACATCTAGTCTTTCATAATTAGGGTTATTTTCTTGAGAAATAACTTCAGCTTCGGCTATGATATCTGCATTTTCAGCTAGACCCTCCACGTCAGTGAATGTCTCGGTAAACATTGCTTCACCAGAAACTATTCTATAATCTGTATCACTGGAATAAAGAAAACTCTGTTTTTTCAAGTCACCTATATAGTAAACAGCAAGTCCTGCAATTGTTATAAAACCAATAGTAGCCAATGCTATTTTTTTTGTGGATTTTAAATTCTTAATGCTAATCATTAGTATTCTCCTTTCTACAAAATGATAGATAGAATAGTTTGAACCCATCTAAGTTACTAAAGCGATTGATCAGTAGTAGAAGTTCGTTAGTCAGTCTACCGAAAGAATAGCGTATTTCCTTTTGAGGAGGTAGCAAATTCCTTCGCTTGATGGGCATGGGGTCTGCTCACGATAAAAAAAAATAAGATATGAACCGAACCTTTTTCCGCTAAAGAGGCAATATAGTGTGTAAGCTGCTTATTCAGCGAACAAATAGAACAATCCGATTCTCATTATTTACAACAAAAAAGGAGCGAAGTAATTATGAAAAAACGATTAATTGGTGGAATCGTTGCTACTGCGATTTTGATTCCAGTTGCAGCATTTGCGGCTTCTGGCGTGATTGACATGCCTACAAGAACACCGATGACTTCTGAACAAGTCAAGGTGGATGAGGTTGGCAAATCAACGCTTGAGAAGCTGTATCTCGCATATCCTGAAACAAAATCGTTTGAGATTATCGATGCAAGCAACGTTCAAGGTGATGTATCCAAAGGGAACAATGTAATCAACGTGAAGCAAACAAGTATCGTACTACAGGAAAAAGGAGGAACCGGCAAAAAGATTACCCTCCATACAAACGGTAGTACGGGTGAGATTGAACACGTGATTCAAGAGAATTGGGAGCCTAAGGAGAAGTCACTCATTACGTTAACCGATCAGGAAATCAAGGCGAAGGTAACTGATCTTATTGATAAAATGTATGGCAACGTCGAACAATACAAGGTTGCTATCGAGCAAATGGAGAATCCAAACCAAAAAACATGGATGTTGAATTACACCAATGAGATGTTCGATAAACCGGTCTTCCAGGTTTTTGTTCAGGACAATACCATTAGTCTTACTAAGATCGTAGGTATTCCTACAGCTGATACACCTTCTGATACACCTTCAAACATTAAAGTGGAAGGCCTATTCTCTTTAAATGGTAAGCCTGATTATACTGCTGATAACTTTTTAAACGATGAAAAACTGTTTGCTTTACTAAAAATCAGCCCGACAGAATTAAAACAAGAATTAGCAAAAGGTAAAACTGTTGTGGAGATTGCAGCATCTAAAAATGTCACGAAACAACAAGTGCTTGATGTGATTGCAGAAACACAGGCTAGAGGACAACTTCAAGGTGATGGAGTACCGATCACCGAGAAAGCACTGAAAGAAATGATGGAAGCAGTTGAACCAAAAGTATGGCAAATTATTGAACACAAAACGGAAACGGAATGGTAGAAAAACAGAGTCAACTGGGGTACACAAGTAAAAGAGAAGAGGCGGGAGAACCGCCTCTTTTTTTATGCAGTAATTTTTCAGAATTCAGGCCACAATAAGCCAGGTAGTCTAGCTTATTGGACTCGAAGGGTAACATACTTTACTGGGCTTTCTTTTGAATCAAACGTAAATCTCAGTAGGTTTCCATTGTTTTCATATTCCAATATAAACGTATGATCACCCGAGTCATCCATAAACTCTCTAGAGGGTTCTCCTAAGGTTTTTTTGATTTCCTCAGGTTTTCCAGTCATTCCAACAGTCTTTGGTTCGGCATTCATTAGGAGCTTGTTGGCAAGGCGATGTCCAGCATACGCTCTATTTGCCGAAGTCCAAAAAAACAGGTAAGAAAAAGATGGCATACTTCGTCGTGTCCATCGACGACTATTCTCGCTACATCGTACATGGGCAGTTTTACCTTGAAGAGCGTGTCCCAAGATTAGAAGACTGCTTAAAGAAAGCGATCCTCAAATGATTTATGTCGACAATGGAGCAATCTATTCCTCCATCCATTTTGCACGCATTTGTGCTCGCCTTGGTACTTTTGTTGACCAGAGTTTTGTTCCAGAAACCTAAGACCTTATCGAACAGGGAAAAATTCAGACCTTGTAGGATTTGAACCGTTTTTTTACTGCATGGTTGGAAGTCGCTTACCATCAAAAAGTACATAACAGTTTCAAACAGCGTCCGGCAGATCGTTACCATAACGCAACGGATGAACGTCCGTTTTCACTTGAGTGGATTAGAAGTTCAGGAAACAAGAGACTATATTGAGCACCAGTTGGCCCTGGTAGGCAGCGAGCATCCCGTGTTCACCACAGAAGCAATGGACAATATCCATGCCCATATAGCTTGTTTGCTCGATGCCGTCTTGCGACATTGGTGGATGCCATGCACGTGTCTCAGATTTTAACGGAGTTTAAAGACTAAGGTATGGTTGAAGTACGGTACAATTCCACCAAAGAACGTTAGGTGGCAAATAAGACACCCTATTTCTTGCTTAAAATAAAAGGGGGACATAAAAACATTTCTTTCTTAAATCATTCTAAAAACCTTTCAGTCTGATTACCTTGATCGCCTTATTATTCTGCTTTTGCCATTACACTGGTAGTATAAACTGATTTGTTATAGCCAACATGATCACGAATTAATGAGCACTTTCCTTAAATGCTTTTATTCAAGATTTATAAATCAATAGGGCGCTCTTTCAACTTTGTACCACTCTGTTTTGCCCAATAAGGATATTAATTTGTCTCCATCTTCTTGTTTGTAGGAATCAAGATCAAAATGAGGAGTTATATTGAATGGTTTGATGTAGTAACCCCCCTCTTTGGTTGCGGCGTACATTATATATTTGGCCTCTGCCGCACCTTCCTTCGTTCCATATTCAAACTGCAATATAGACAGGGAAGCAATGGTTCCTTCAAAGTCGCTTATTACCCCTTCATGTATCCAATTCAGGATTTTGTTTAAGTCTGGATCTTCGAAGTACTCAGCAATTAGTTCTGGTTGAGCTTTTATCGAGTCTTCACGATAGAGTTGTACCCATATTTCTTTTAGTTGTTCTTTTGGAAAAATAGATTTCAAATTTGTTTCGCTCACCGGGGTACCAGTACGTTCGGAGCACCCCATGATCAACACAAAAAAAGAGATCAACCCAAAAAATAAGGTTATATATCGAGCATGAATCATATCTTATCCTCCTCTATGTGCGGAAGCAACCTTCACTCTTTAATGAAGGTTGCTTCCCAATCTTGTTATGTCCAATCTGTTCCCCAATATCCCTTAAATATTTGATAGAACAAATAGTTACCTCCACCGATTGTTGGGAGCAGATTAATGTCCAAAGCATGAGGTGTATATTTGTACAACGCCCAAGTTCCCCAGTTCTTTGTCCAGATGTAGTTTTTGTAGGTTACACCGTTTGAAGTAACAGTTTTGTTATAATTGATACCACTAAACAGGGCGGGTTGAGTAACAGGTGCTTGCGCCCAGAGGTCCTTGAACAGTTTTGTACCTTTGTCGATTTGAACATCAAAGCCGCTTGTCAAACACAGGCTAGGAAGCTATCAAAAGGTTCCTAGCCATTGTTGCTTTTATTATTGAGCCACATATTTTAGGTAAATAGTTTCGGTGTGATCTATACCTTCCTCATCAGTCCAATCAATTTTGAAAACAGGATAGTCACCAAAAAAAGATTTTACTTCTTCGTCCGTTACTCCATTCTTAAAATCATTTTTGGTGCTATCCGTGTTAGGTACATCTTGAAAGATGATGATATAACCCTCTTTAAAATTGGGGGTTTGAACACTACCTGTTTGTTGACTTGTTTGGGTTAATTCAGAAATAAATTTAAGCTTCTTAACATCACCATTTCCTAAATACTTAATTTTACCTACAAAGCGTGCACCATTTTCTTTATCGTGAAAAATTTCAGTAACTCCATTCCAATTGTCAGTAGCTCCTTCGTACTTGTAGGACCATTCCTTTTCGGAACAAGCACCGAGTAAAAGAAGTGGGAGAATAAGAAATACTAGTATCGTTTTTTTCAAAGGTAAACCTCCTATCTCAAAGTATGATTAAGTCTATGCTACAGCAAGTATTATATTCATCGTAATCCATTCTATTAGTTTTCAAGTTTAAAGATATGAAATCAAATGAACGGCCTATCAAAGACCGTTCACTTTCATGTTGGAATCTTACCAAGCTATACTCCCTACAGAAACCGTGCTATAGATGGTACCCGTTGACGTTCGTGCGGTATAAGAAGTTTTTAGACGGGCTCCAAATCCTCCAAGCTGATTATCAATGCGGACATAATCCCATGATGGTGACTTAACATAACTTTGGCCCCAGGAAGGAGGAAAGTACGTTTTTGGATCGCTATAGTTCATGTATTTTCCAGTAGATTTACTATTTCCAGTAGCTTTTGCAGTGAATTCTCCAGACTTTATTGTTAAACCATTCTTGTCTAGTAAATCCCATCTAGCCTCATAACGTGTAGCTTTACCCCACACATCAATATTATTTTCCTTAATAATGCTTGTCCACATCCAAACTGTTTGTTGAAAGTTTAGAGCTGGGTTAGAATCTTGGTCCCGATTGTCATATCCTGAAGGATCTGAGACTGCATAAAGTACGTAATCACTAATTACCTGGTGACCTACTTGTCTTTCCATCAATTTTTGAATTGTATAGTGGCTATATTTAGTAAGGTCTTTAACTACATTCCCTTTCTCATCTTTTAACTCGAATTTCACGTTTTTAAAGTCATAGTCTTTTTTTCCTATCAAAGCATCTTTACGAAGTTCTTTCTCTGATTTTATCTCAGTTTTATACAGCAACTTTTCTTGCTTTTCAGCTGCATATCCATGACCAAATGAAAGTGTTGAAGCAGCTAAGACTAATGCACAAATCATACTTGCAATAACCTTTTTCATTGTACAACCTCCTTGAATGAAAATGAGTAGAGTTAACTCATGGTGTTTACCATGAAATGCTGCCGCTACCAACAATAACAGTGCTGTACAGTGTACCGGTGGATGTACGAGCAGTGTAGGAGGTTTTCAATCTAGCACCGAAAACACCATATGAATCGTCAATCCGAACGTAATCCCATGTCGGCTTCTTGACATAATTTGTCCCCCAAGCTGGTGGGGTGTACGTTTTTGGATCACTGTAATTTAAGGTTGTACCATTAGATTTACTTCTACCATATGCTTTCGCTGTAAATTCTCCTGATTTTATTGTTAAACCGTTTCTATCTAGTAGATCCCATCTTGCTTCATAACGAGTAGCTTTTCCCCAAACATCTATATTATTTTCCTTAATGATGCTCGTCCACATCCAAACAGTTTGTTGAAAGTTTAGAGCTGGGTTAGAATCCTGATCGCGGTTATCATAATCAGACGGATCTGAAACTGCATAAAGTACATAATCGCTAATTACCTGCTGACCTACTTGTGTTTCCTTTAATTTTTGAACGGTATAGTGACTATATTTAGTTAGGTCTTTAACTACATTCCCTTTCTCATCATGTAACTGGAATCTAATGTCCTTAAAGTCATAATCTTTTTTTCCTGCCAACGCATCTTTACGAAGTTCTTTCTCTGATTTCATTTCAGTTTTATACATCACCTTTTCCTGCTTTTCAGCTGCATATCCGTGACCAAATGAAAACGTTGAAACAACTAAGGTCAATGCGCATACAATACTTGAAATAACTTTTCGCATACCTCAACCCCCCGACCAGAATTTTACTCAAGGTAATAGCATTTAGATTGAATTACCAGAATGTACTGATCCAATTGCTGGCTTAATGCTACGACTTCATCATTCAAGAAATCATTCTTCTCTAAATACATTTGCACCAATTGTTCTCGCAATTGTTCCACAATGTTTTTCAAATGATCAATATCGTGATAGGTTACTCCTTCCCGATCTAGAGGTAGCGTGATACATTTACTTATAGGAGCTTTAACTGCTCCTCCTGCGGGCGTTCCTTTAACCTGTCGAAGGGGTGGAACGCCCTTTTTAAATGCAATTGCTGCTATAAGACTCACCCTACTTCCTTTACCACCAGATTATTCGTGGCTCCTCTTTTTAGAGATGTTCTTAGATTTCTATTGCTTCATAGATTATCACCCCCAACTCCTTATTTTGAGATTTGTTACATAATTAACCATAAAATGATATGCGAGTTTTTACCAACTGCAAAAAACGGAATAAAAAAACATCCTGACAGAGGATGTTTCATCAACCTACGATATATTCACAATGACCTAACAGTATACTAGTCACCTAATTTGTTTTGGTTACCTATTCGCTTATTCATATTCCCTAACCATCCAAACAGTGCTATGTATGTAAGGGTCTCGTCGTGTCGATTCGTCAAATCCGCTAGTGAAAGGCAATATATCGTTTCTTCAATTCCTCTCTCTATCCTTCCCTTACCAAACTCATAAATAGCCATCTGATATCGAAACCGAAGATGTCGATCCAATCCTATTGCTTCTGTAAATTGATCGAAACTAGAAATTTGGGAGGCAAAGCGCTCTAAAATCTCATCCACGCAAAAATGGTAGGTGTTAGCGGATTTCATAATGGCATTTAAACCAGCAAGAACTTCATTGGTGGGAAGACTATCGAGATAGTCAGCGTACTCTTCAATGATGCTACTATTGCCAGACAACACCTCCAATGTGTAGGAGTTCGCCTTTGCCCATACCTTGAATCTTTCTACCTCTTTACGTCCGTCTTCATCAAGTAATTCAAACCATCCTAAATCAGCGTAAACTTGCACATACTTCTTCGCCTCTTCATACAGTCCTTGCATTTCCAGTGAAACGCTCTTATATAAATGGCCCAATCCGTAATAATAGACAAGATGGCGCTCCGTTTTCAGAGATTCGCCTTTTTTGTTTCTTTTCATCCTGTCCAATTCATGCCTGTAAACAGTGTCTGCCAGAAGCCTTAATTCGTCTGCGTACTGCTCTGATCTTTCCCACTTTTGCAAAGCGAAACAGATCTTCGCCAATTGGTATAAGGCGTCGAGTTGATAGTTTTCAGGAAGCCGGTTTCGGTAAGGAGAAAACCGAATGACATTCTCCCAATTTTCTTCTGCATTTGTCCCAAGTACAACACGAAATAACCGATACTGACTCATTACAAAGTGGTCAGAGTAGCTATCTTTTTCATTCTCAATCACATATTTATAAAAGGGCACCGACTCTTTCAGTTGCCCTTTCTCATATAGCTGTTCTGCAAGGGCAAAAAGAATCATGACGTTTTTCGGATCCTCCATCATTTGGGGGACAGTAGCTTCTATGCAATCCTTTCGCCCAACCTCCACGCATCGAATCAAGTATGGTATTAATCGGGGGCGCGATATTCTCCCCTCTAATATGCATTCTTCCGTGTATAATTCATACAACCAACCCGGATCGTGACCAAACACCTTGGCTAGCGCGTCTAACTGACCAATGGTGATTGCACGCGGCGGATTACCATTGAGAATCTCGCTCAAACTCCCGGGGTTAATGCCCGTTAATTCACCCAGCTTGCTTAATGTGTAGCCATGCTTTTTCCGATTTTGTTCGATTTCTGACCGCAGCGACCGATACAATGTCCCTTGCGCCCCCCATATAGCATAATTCCCTTGTTTTTTATTTTATGAATTTTAAAGGAACTAGCAGTTTCTAATATCCAAATAGAAAAATATCCTCTAATTCGGATATTTTTAGCCTAACATATATCACCCTGCCTACTTTGTTGCTTATCCACTAACGACTTTGATACCCACACCCATAATTTGAACAAACTGCTATAATTGTTATAGTTTTTAGTAATATCCGATAAAGAGAGACACTGAAACGTTTCATTAAGCCCCTCTGCATACTTCTCTTTTTCTAGTAAGTATTTCGCCATTTCATTCCGAAACTGGATATGTTCACTCATGCCGATAGCGTCTATGCGTCCTATGAAACTATCTATATTTTCTGCAAACTTATCAAATATTGAATCGATGGAAAAACCATGTTCATTGGCCGCTTTCACAATTGTTACTAAACCGGAAAGTATTTCTTTTGGATGATCATCCAGGAATTGAATATACTCAGGGATGACGTCACCATCCCCCATCAGGATATTCAATGTGTACAAATTGGCTGTTGCCCATGTTCGAAATTTCTGCACCTCGATTTGTCCAACTTCATCCAAGAGTTCAAACCAGCTTAAATCAGCATATCCTTCAACATATCGCTTCGCTTCTACATACAACTCCTGTTTTTCTAATGCTATACTTTTAATGAGAAATGATTGTCCATAGTACACAACCAGATGACGTTCTGTTGCTAACATTTCACTCGGTATGTTGTTTTTTCGCCTCCGCAACTCATCCTCATAGACAATTGTAGACAATTCTCTTAATTCATCTGCATAATGCTCCATTTGCCTCCACTTATGCAACGTATAACAAACATTGGCCAATTGCAGAAGAGCATCCAACTGGATATTTTCCGGTAAGCGCCTTCGATACGGATCAAATCGAATAACTGCTTTCAAATTTTCTTCAAAATTCGTTCCTTGTACGACTATTCGAAAGAGCCTGTACTGACTCATCACAAAGTGGTCAGAAAAGCTATCTTTCTCATTCTCAATGACATATTCATAAAAGGACACCGATTCTTTCCGTTGCCCTTTCTCATATAGCTGTTCTGCAAGTGCAAACAAAATTGAGATATTTTTCGGATTCTCCAGCAATATGGGAACGGCAGCCTCTATGCAATCCTTTCTCCCAACCTCCACGCATCGAGTCAAATAAGGAATTAATCGTGGGCGCGATATTCTCTGCTCCGATAAACATTCTTCTGTATACAATTCATATAACCAACCCTGCTCACGTCCAAATACCTCAGCGAACGCATCTAATTGCCCTATGGTCATAGCCCTCGGGGGATTTCCATTTAATATCTCACTCAAGCTACCGGGGTTAATGCCCGTTAATTCACCCAGTTTGCTTAATGTATAACCGTGCTTTCTCCGACATTGTTCAATTTCTGACCGCAGTGACTGATACAATGTCCCTTGCAGCCCTACCATAAAGGTTCATCCCTTCGTTTTTACTTTATTTTACATTTTTTCGAATTACACTACTTTACCTTCCTAGCATTTCGTCATCTAGTTCATAACATTTTGACCTAGGAGTCAGCAGATACCCGGACAATGGGGTAACGGAAGGGTTTTTGGGGCCTTGAGGTGTGAGAAGAAGTAACCTTATCCTTACTTTTCCGTTTTCAATCTGTTTTGTGCAATGACAATATATTTATCCAATTGTTGGCTTACAGCCAAAACTTTATCATGTGAAAGACCATACCTTCCTGCCAATTCCATCATTTCCTGTCGTAGCTGTTCAATTCTATTATCCAACTCTAAGTGGCAACCGATTTCCTTTACCATGCCCCGGATCGTACACTTACTTTTAGGGGCTGATGCTGCTCCTCTTTTGGGGGAGTTTCCACTGTGAAAAGAAACATCCCTATCTAAAATATTTGCGATAGCAGTAATGTCCAACGCCCCCTCTCTTTTACATTTTATTACATATATTTACTATACAGGGATGTGCAGAAATTCACCGATTAAGAAAAATTGAATAGAAAAAACATCCCATCGGAGGGATGTTTTGGGGGAAGAACACTCTATTTAACAACCAGAATCCCAGTAAAATTCCTAAGCATCAGTTCCATGCTGATTTGCCTTGGCTGTATACATGTTGGAATGGCTTGAATCAAAATCAATCGGGATACCTGCGAGAAGTCCAAACGTAATAAAAAATGCGAGAATAAGTCCCTTCATCTTTTTAATCCCCCTCTTTCTACTTTATAACATTTTACATGCAACAATCTGGGTAATGCTAAATCCTAAGCATCAGCGCTATTCTCTAACATAACTATAACTGTTGCAGTGCATCTTTGAGAATGTAATACTAGGTACCCCTATGTAGCTTTGGATAATCAGATCGCTCTTTTACCCGTTACAATTGTTCGATACTGTTCCACTTGTGTTGTGGATGCATACTGCCGATATTCTTCAAATAATGCTACGCATTTAAGAGTATCGTCATATCGATTCATCAAATCTGCTAGGGAAAGGCAACGTAAAGTTTCTTCGATTCCTCTTTCTATCCGTCCTTTATCAAACTCATAAATGGATGTCTGATATCGAAACTGGAGATGTCTGTCCAATCCAATAGCCTCTTTAAATTGACCGAAACTAGCAATATGCGAAGAAAAACGTTCTAATATCTCATCCACACAAAATTGGTACGTATTAGCTGATTTCATAATAGAAATTAAACCAGCAAGTATTTCATTCGTAGGAAGACTTTCAAGATAGTCTGCATACTCCTCAATAATGCTTGTATTGCCAGCTAGTACCTCTAATGTGTATAAGTTTGCCTTTGCCCAAACACGGAACTTTTCTACCTCTTGGTGCCCGACTTCATCCAGTAATTCAAACCATCCCAAATCAGCGTAACCTTGTACATATGTTTTTGCCTGTGCATACAGGCCTTGCATTTCCAATGCCGCGCCCTTGAATAGGTGTCCTATTGCATAATAAAAGACCAAGTGCCTGTCTGTCTCAGGTAACTCACTCTTTTTGTTTCTTTTCAACCTATCCAACTCATGTATGTAAATCGTTTCTGCAAGAAACCGCAACTCATCTGCATACTGCTCTGATTTCTTCCATTTCTGTAAAGCGAAACAAACCCGCGCTAATTGAAATAAAGCATCCAACTGATAGTTCTCAGGAAGCCTATTCCGATAGGGAGCAAACCGAATAACTGCCTCCCCATTTTCTTCAGAATTGGTCCCGAGTGCAGCCCGAAACAATCGATATTGACTCATTACGAATTGGTCAGAATGTCCATCCTTCTCGCTATCAACGACAGCCTGATAAAAAGGTACGGACTCTTTTTGTTTCCCACTTTCATATAGCTGTTCCGCCACTAAAAAGAGAGTCGAAATATTTTTAGGGTTGTCCAACAATTTAGGAACAACCTCTTCGATGCAATCTTTCCGCCCAACCTCCGCGCATCGAACTAAATAAGGTATCAACCGAGGGCGCGATATTCGCCCCTCTGTTATGCATTCTTCCGTATACAATTCGTACAACCAACCTGGCTCGCGACCAAACACCGCCGCTAGCGCATCCAATTGACCAATGGTCATAGCCCGCGGTGGATTTCCGTTCAAGATTTCGCTTAAACTCCCATGGTTGATTCCCGTTAATTCACCTAATTTACTCAAGGTATAGCCGCACTCTCTACGGTGTCTTTCAATTTCTGACCGCAGCGACCAGTGCATCGTCCCTTGCAGCCCCCCCATAAAGAATCAACCCCTACTTTTTTCCTTAATTTTACAACAAAATATATTTTTTTGATAGATTTTTCTTTACAATCCTTAACATTTCTGTAATCTAGTTCGTCACTCTTCGCACAATTCCTCCAATGTCTTACAGGTGTTTGCACTTCGTGACAATTACACTCAGTTGAATCAGCTTTCATGCGAATACAGCCTCGAAACTCTACTTTTGAAGCGCTCCCGCTATTTATTTCGGAGCGAACAGTACACGCCCTCAGCAGGGCGTAGGCCGAAGCGTAGACTGGAAATCCGCTTCTTCCCCACCACTACAGTTACTTATAGCCACATTGTAAAAAAAGCTCCGCCAAGATATCTGGCGAAGCTTTCATTTTCATACTGTACTTATGGCATAGCTACTTTCATAACCGCACGAACGGAATCTGCGGATTTATCCAATGCTGCCTTCTCAGCAGCAGTCAGATCCAGCTCGATGACTTGCTCGATACCGTTTCCACCCAAGAGGGTTGGTACGCCCAGATAGATATCATTGTAACCATACTCGCCTTGGAGTAAAGCGATGGATGGCAGGATGCGCTTCTGGTCTTTCAAGATCGCTTCTGCCATTTCTACCAGAGCTGCCGCAGGTGCATAGTAAGCGGAACCGTTGCCCAAGAGAGCTACGATTTCGCCGCCGCCTTTGCGTGTACGCTCTACGATGGCGTCCAGACGATCTTGTGGGATCAATTTTTCCAGTGGGATGCCGCCAGCGTAGGAATAACGCAAGAGTGGCACCATGTCGTCCCCGTGACCGCCCAATACGAAGCCTGTTACGTCATTCACGGATACATTCAGTTCCATCGCTACGAACGTACGGAAGCGAGCTGTATCCAGTACGCCGGATTGACCGATTACGCGGTGTTTCGGGAAGCCGGACGTTTTGTAGAATGTATAGGTCATCGCATCTACCGGGTTAGACAAGATGAGTACGATGGAGTTTGGTGCATATGTTTTCACTTGCTCAGCAACCGAGCGCATGATGGCCGCATTCGTTGCTACCAAGTCGTCGCGGGACATGCCTGGCTTGCGGGCAATCCCTGCTGTGATGATTACGATATCGGAGCCTTCGATGTCTTTGTAGTCGGAAGTACCTGTGATGCTAGCATCGAAGCCGAGAACGGGAGAAGCTTCCATCATGTCGAGTGCTTTCCCCTTCGTTGGGTTTTCCAATTGAGGGATATCGACCAAAACGATGTCAGCCAGCTCTTTTTGCGCCATGATGAACGCAGTTGTCGCTCCAGTAAAACCACTACCGATTACGGCTACTTTTTTTCTGCGAAATGTCATGCTGAATCCTCCTCGTCATGTTACAAGACTAGTTTTACACCACTTGCTTTTTGCTCCAGCATTTTGGAGAGAATAGTCCCGATGTGGGCACCCGCCTCAACCGGAGATGTACCTTGACGATGAATATTCGAGATCACTGTACGCTCTGATTCTACCATACCTTTGCGTGGACGGTAGCACATGTACGCACTCATGGAATGTGCCGTAACCAATCCTGGACGTTCTCCGATCAAGAGCACCAATACTTCTGGCTCCAAAATCTCGCCGACGTGATCCATACTGGCTACGCGTCCGCCCTTGATAAAAAACGGAGTGCCGCAGGTCAGTCCGTAGCTTTTCAGAGAGTCCATCAGGGATGGAAGCACGTCTTTCAGGTTCGCATCCACCGCAGCAGCACTCAAGCCGTCCGAAACCACGATTTGTACCTGCGGTTTCTTTTGGCAGCGCTCTTGGAGCATGCGTACGCCTTCCTCAGTGAGGATACGTCCCATGTCTGGGCGCTTCAAATAGTTTTCCGTGTTGTCATACTGTGTTTCCACTGTGAACAAAGAGAACTGGTCGAGCACCGCTTGACTGACTTCGCCATATACAGCATCTACAGCCGCAGCATGGTCACGACGCAATTCGAGCATAGTTTTGGTCAGAGGTCTCACACCTGTACGCCAAACCCCGATGCGCGCTGGCGTGCTGGACAGCAATTCATCCAAGCCTTCCTTGTACTTCGGATTCGGTACATGTGTGGTTCTCTCTGGTTCTGTCGATGGAGCAGGCTGCTCATTCACTACAGAAGCCGGTGTCGGTGCGGCTGTCGCATTTGCTACTGGCTCTGCCTTTGGCTCCGATCTCAGTTGGATCAAGCCTGTCTCTGCTTTTGGTGACGGAGCTTGTTCTGTTGCCTCACCCAGCTTCTTTTGCAGCTCAGCTACTACTTTATCTACCAAGAAATCTAATTGTTGTTCCATCCGTCTTTCACCTCCTGATCTTACATGAAGATTGTCGGATCGCCTGCTTTTGCAGTCAGCCTACCGCTTTCCATGATGCCCATTTTCTCCAGCCATTTTTCAAAATCAGGAGCAGGTCGAAGTCCCATCACTTCACGGAATGCCGCAATATCATGGAAGCTCGTCGATTGATAGTTGAGCATGACATCGTCTGCCATCGCTACGCCGATTACGAAGTTAACCCCTGCCGACGAGAGCAAAATGCCGAGATTGTCCATGTCGTTTTGATCGACCTTCATGTGGTTCGTGTAGCATACGTCACAGCCCATCGGCAAACCGTGCATTTTGCCCATATAGTGGTCTTCCAGTCCAGCACGGATCACTTGACGGCTGTCGTACAAATACTCAGGTCCAATGAAGCCAACTACTGTGTTCACGATAAACGGATTGTACTTGCGAGCAAGTCCGTAGCAACGCGCTTCCATTGTTACCTGGTCCATGCCGTGATGCGCCTCGGCAGACAGCTCAGAACCTTGGCCTGTCTCGAAGTACCAGAAGTTCGGCCCGTAGGAGGTGCCTTCTTTGCGCATCAGCTCATCTGCTTCATCCAACAGTGCTACATCAATACCAAATGCCTTGTTTCCTTTTTCACTGCCCGCCAAACTTTGGAAGATCAAGTCTGCTGGTGCCCCATTACGGATGGCACGCATTTGTGTGGATACGTGAGCCAATACGCAGTTTTGCGTCGGGATATCAAACTTGGCCATCACGTCTTTGGTCATGTTTAAAATATCCTTGACGCTGTCCGCTGTATCGATAACCGGGTTGATCCCGATAACCGCATCGCCGATTCCGTAGCTCAGTCCTTCGTACAGAGACGCTTTGATGCCTTGTACGTTATCAGATGGATGGTTCGGCTGTACACGAGAAGCCAGTACGCCCTTCTGACCGATTGCTGTGTTGGCATGCGTCACAACTTTGATCTTGGACGCAGCCGTAATCAAGTCGAGATTGCTCATGAGCTTTGCAGTCGCTGCGATCATCTCACTGGACAAGCCGCGGCTGATTCGCTTGAGTTCATTGTCGCCTGCTTGATGGCTCAAAATGTACTCGCGCAGCTCAGCTACACTCCAGTTTTTGATTTCATTGTAAATCTTTTCGTTGATGCCTTCTTCGATCACACGTGATACTTCGTCTTCTTCTGCCGGAACCATCGGATTGTTGCGGATATCCGCCAATGTCAGGTCAGCCAAAACTTGCTTGGCAGCTACACGTTCCCGGGAATCAGCAGCGGCGATACCAGCCAGCTGGTCGCCTGATTTATCTTCATTAGCTTTCGCGAAAACTTCTTTCAAATCGCGAAATTGATAGGTCTGTCCAAGCACAGTCGTTTTCGTGTTCATCACGTCCACCCCTTCTTACGTTACGGCCTCTCATCAAATGCAAGTGTTTTGACGACGACGGGAATAATCGTTCCCGAGATCGGCTCACCGAGATCGATGTAATCGCCGTATTCCACACGCACCTGATCGATGCAAATGATTTCCGGTGCCCCTTTGCAACGCAGCGCCAAGGCCTGCCCGAGCGCTTTCGCCATATCTGTTTCACAGATCACAACCATGGTTTGACTCTCGGGGAAAGTCGCCCGGTATTGCTCCGACAGCTCCTGAGACAGCGTCTGCAGCAGAGCGTACGAGCAGTACCCGATGCCGGAGATCGCAAGTGCGAAAGGAATCCCTGTCGTTTTTTCAAACAGGCGCTCACCCAGTTGGTAGATCGAAGCCACTTCTTGTCGCAGCCTTGTGGCATCTGCCAATTGTTCCTCGGTAAGCTCTAGCTTGAGAATCGGAATATTTTTGATTGGCAACAGCTCCGGCTTGATATGCACGGTTGAACCACTAATCTCCGTACTCTGCATCCCCGCGCCAATTACCGTTGCCCGTACCGTTTGATCCGGGTCTAGCCACTGTACCGGATACGTTCCTTTTTCGCGCTCCTGCTGGAGGACATAACCGAGCAGTGGGCCGAAATCGCCGTATCGGCTCGCATCCGAAATATTTTGGACGGGAGGTCCGCTCATGAGTAGACCCACACCGCCTGAGACAGTCAGTTCGTTAACAGGGATGGTATCGCGCAAATGCGGTCCCACTACGAGCAAGCCTGACACTTGGCGCTCTTTCCCCGTCAAATAATCGAGCATACTGCGTCCCAGCTGTTCGGCAACCTCTGTGAGCTGCGCGAATCCGATTTCCTGTCCGACTTGAATACGCAGTCCTTTTGCCGTCAGCCATTGTTGAATGTTCGGCGACACGTATTGAACGACACCTTGCGGACTGAGACGAATCAGTCTTCCTCCGACGTGGAACGTTACCGTCGCAATCGCCCGGCCACGTTGGAAGTAGGCTGCATTCGCTGTTCCTCCGCCAATATCGACATTGACGATCACACCTTGCATGGCTTGCGAGCGTTTTTCTGCGCCAGCGCCCTTGCCCGCCAGCACGCCTTCGAGGTCAGCACCTGCTGTCGCTACCACGAAATCCCCGGAGCGTTCTGCCAGCAGATGAACGATATGCTGTGCGTTCTTTTTGCTGGCTGTTTCTCCGGTAATGATGACCGCCCCGGACTTGATTTGAGACAAGCTGATTTGTGCCTTGTCGTACTCGGCTGCAAGAATCGCTCCGATTCCGTCAGCATCGATTTCATCAAATCCGATGAGCGGTGTGGAATGCACTTCACTCGCATACAGCAATTGTCGCTCCACGATCTGATAACGCGGCAGCGAAAACGTGCTGGACATGCGACCCAATCGCAATCGGCTTACGATCATTTTGGTCGTGCTTGTTCCCACATCGATCCCGACGCTTTGGATCCATTGTTCGTCCATATGAACCTCCTTGAACCATTGGCGTGTCAGACGGGCCCTACGAAAAAACGCTTGAACAGCCGGTTCCTTGCTCCCGGTCTGATTCAAGCGCCTTTGCTCTCTTCGTATCTACTTGTCACTGCTTTTTATGATAACGTCAGTTCTAGCTTTGCGAAAAAATGGCCTGCTCGCCCGACAAGATTTCCTCTGCCAGCTTCACAAGCGGCATGCGCCGTTGCATGCTTACTTGCTGCATCCATTTGTAAGCCGCATCCTCTTCCAAGGATAGGGCACTCATCAGCTTTCCTTTTGCCTTTTCCACTGCCTTGCGATCCTCGATCTTTTGCTTCAGATCATTTATATCCTTCTTCAGGGAAACGACTTTTTCCTTTTGACTGAGCGCGATTTCTACTGCGGGAATCAAGTCATCCTCCGACACCGGCTTCACCAAGTAAGCCGTCACACCCGCTTTTCTGGCATCCTGGACGAGTTCCTTTTGGCTATAAGCCGTCAAAAGGAGAATGGAACTGTCTGAAAAGGAACGAATGATACTGCTTGCCTTGATACCATTCAAGACAGGCATTTTCACATCCATGATGATCAGATCGGGCTTGTGACGATGGGCCTGTTCGACTGCCTCTTCTCCGTTTTTCGCTTCGGCAACCACTAAATACCCTTCATTTTCGAGCATCTCGCGCAAATCCATGCGAATAATCGGCTCGTCATCAACCACCATAATCTTCGGCTGTGTCATCTTCATCCTCCTTTTGGATCGGATAGAGTATGGTAACCTCTGTTCCGTTCCCAGTGTTGCGGAAATGCATCGTGCCTTCGAGGTCTTCCCTGACCAGTGTATCGACAATTTTCAGGCCGAGATGGCCCTTTTTGTGGATTTGCTCCATGTCCTCGATGCCCACCCCGTCATCTGTCACAGACAAACTAACGAAGTCTTCCTTGGCAACCAGTGCAATAGAGATTTTCCCTTCTTGCTGCTCGTGAAAACCATGAATCATGCAATTTTGAATCAGCTCGGTGACGATCAAGGCAAACGATGTTGCTTTGTTGGACGGCAGATACACCGATTCGCCCGTCACCACGACGTGTATAGCTTGCTCAGAACGTCTCATCGAAGAGACGATTATTTTCGATATTTTGGTTAAAATCTCTTTGAAGTCAATCTGCTCCAGACCATCCTGTGCCAAGTACTCGTGAATAATGGCGATGCTGTTGATGCGATTGATGCTTTCCCGGTATACTTTTTCAATCTCGTTGGACTGTGAACGCCGCATTTGCAGGCGCAACAGGCTAGAGATGGTTTGCAAATTGTTTTTGACCCGATGGTGAATCTCTTTGATCACCGCGGATTTGATCATTAATTGCTTTTCTTTTTCCCGAATGTCCGATATGTCTCGCAGGAGAATGAATCCCCCGATGATGTCTTGCTTGCGTACGGACGAAACCGCTTTCATCATGATAAAATGTTTGCCTTTTGACAGCTCCTCCTGAATATAACCCCCGTTGCGTACAAAATTCTCCGGGGTAACTCTCCAGGAAAAAATACGTTCGATGCTCTCTCCCTTTTCCGGCCTCTCAAAGCCAATCAAGGAGAGCAGCTTGTGGGCACGACCATTGGCATACGTGATAATCCCACTCTGATCAAACAAAATCATGCCCTCGTGCAACAGCGACGAAATGGGCAGATCAGGCACAGCGAACTGGATGAGCGTCTCACTTAACTGCTCCGTTGTTTCCTTGAGCATTTCGACGTTCTTTTCCTGTTCTACCTGTTTGGATATATCTTGTTCAGTTATCAAGGTCCCGATTGTTTTTCCAGCCGCATTCGTAATGGGTACGACACTTTGTCGCATCACGACCTGCTCCTGTGAAACCCCACGTGAACCGATGACGGGCTTGCCTGTAGTCAGGCAATACATAACGGCCGGCTCATTAATCGCCGTCGCCAAATGCCCTACGACCGATCCACTGTACATGGAGCGTGCCGTACTCGGTGCAGCTTGTGCGACTACCATCGCCGCGCTCCGATCTACCGTCGGACAATCGATAAACATGTCCGCTTGAGACAGATCAGCAAAAATCTGAAGCTTGGAAGCCAGATCCTCCACAATCCGAATGTCGTCATCACTCAACGTCGTGGACGCTTTGCACACTTCTCGTATTGATTGCATGTGAACCTCTTTTCACCTGCTAGGAGTTGATATGACCTCATTTTCTCACAGACATGCTACGGCGGAAAGGGGTGTAATACTGGTTAATCACGCTACTCGTTTACAATTTCTTGCAAATACGCTCGCAATTCTGGCACTCCCTCATTCGTGAGCGAGGAGGTCCGGAAAATTTTCGCATTGCCGAGCGATTGACGCAGGAATTGTTCTGCCCTCTCCACGTTGGCATCAGGATGATCCATTTTGGTAATGACCCCGATGCACGATTGCGGAAACCCTTGCGAAAAGCCAGGAGGGAAATAATTGCGCTCCCGCGTAGCATCCTGCACCATCACAATGACCTTCGCCTCAAGAGAGGTAGCCATAAGCGTGCGGTAAAACATCGGGTTTTCGCTGTACTCACCCGGAGTGTCAATTGCCCAGTCCCGATATTCGAGCGCTTGGGTCTTCCTGGCAGGCTGTTCGTCATTGAACAGCGCCCGCACCAGAGAAGACTTTCCTGCTTCAATTGCACCGATAATCATTACACGGCCGGTCATGATTTCGTCACCAACGCCGGTGTAAACCGCAGTTTTTCGCTCAGCACCTGATTGACCGCTTCGACTGCCATCTCAACAGCGGATACATCTCCTACGACAATCAGTGAACCTGTAAAACGATCGAGAAACCCAAGCTCGACGTCAGCAGCCTTTGTCGCAATATCCGCGGCAATAATGGCTGTTTCGGTAGGCGTCAAAGTCAAGATGCCGATCGCACCGGCCTCATTGATACCTAGCTTGGTATAGAGCATTGGGTCAGGGTTTGCGATTACATGAGCCAACGTGACCTGTTTCCCTGGTACGAATTCCTGGATGACTCGTGAACGTTCCTGTTCCATTCCTATTCCTCTCTTCCTGCGGCACCCGGCACCTCAAACGAATCCACGATGCCTACGATGATCGCATCGATCGGCACACTGGTGCCGGAGAAAAGGATTCGGGCAGGCGTCCCACGAGAGACGATAACCTGCTCCCCGATTCCCGCACCGATCCTGTCCGCTGCGATTACGGTTTGTCCGCCTTCTTCGCCACGCCAATCAATCGGCTGAACCACCATGAGCTTGAGATTTTCCATACCTGCTTCTTTTTGCGTGGCCCAGACGCTGCCGATCACTTTTCCCAAAAACATGCGATCACCCTTTTCCTAAATAGCTGACCGTAATGCCGCGTTCTCTCATGCTGTCATAAGCAAGCGGAGAAACAATTGCACCTTTTTTCACGATCAAAGTCGTATCGCGAAGCTCAGGCTGAGATCTGATCCAATCCGCTGTCAACAGCTTCCCGGAAAAGACAGCTTCTTGCTCATCCAAAGGAGTCAATGTCGGTTGCTCTGTCTTGCTAGTAGTCTCCACTTTTTGCAGTTGAGACTTCAGCTTGGAAACCACGCGATCAGCCAGACGGCGTTGCTCTGCAAACTCTACACCCAGCTCTTTCATGCTCTCAACGTGACGGTTGAACAGCTTTTCATAAGCAGGTGTCAGTGTCAATGTTTGCAGGGTACGACGGTCTGCGCGCTTGATCCCTGGTACATCGGAACCAGCGATGACGAATTTGCCCGTCACCAACGCGGAAAAGACGATTTCCGCTTTAATTGTTCCTTTTAGACCGGAAGCAATTCTCGCTGCATTATCCAAATCGATTTCTGGAATCACGATACCGACATAATCTTTCGGCACTTCCAACGGGGCAGGAGCGTACTCATCTGCTGTAAGGATTTTGCCTGCTCCCCCACATTCAATCTTATGCATTCCCAACCAGGAAGAGGTTTCTCCGTCCAGGAAGAGAATGTCATGGCAGATCCCGTGGTTTTTCAGTTGGATAAAATGATCTTGAAACGCCTCATGAGCCTGGCTGTCGCAAAAAACGTACAGGACACGAGGCGCTGTGCTGCTTTGTTTTTCTGTATTCATCGATTGCAAAATTTCTTTCGTAATCGACGCCACCATTTCTCTGATGTCCATCAAGCTCAACCTCCGTTAGCCGGAGTAAAATTGCCCGTTCTTGCCGATCACTTTTACCCGGTCGCCCGTTTTCAAATTAGCGGCATTTCCTTCATCCGTATCAACGTGGAAATCAAGTGCAAACTGCGGATGTACACGAACGACTACATCTGGATAGATAATAGGACGATCGCTTTGCGTCGCCAGAATCAGCCTATCGCCATCCTTCACTTGATATTGCTCGGCATCTGCTGGAGACATATGAACATGGCTCTTCGCTACGATTACGCCTTTGTCCATCACAACAGTCCCTTTTGCCGTTACAAGCACCATACCTGGTGTACCTTCAATATCTCCAGACATACGCACAGGGGCATGAACACCTACTGCGAAGCCGTCTGTTCTGGAAATTTCCACTTGTGTCGCCCCACGAGCTGGTCCCAAGATGCGAACCCCGTGAATGCTGCCTTTTGGTCCTACGATGGTGACTGTTTCCTGGCAAGCAAACTGGCCTGGCTGCGACAAATCACGCATTGGCGTCAATTGATGGCCTGCTCCGAAAAGCTTTTCCACATCTTCTTGCGACAAGTGAACGTGACGATTCGATACGCCCAAAGGAATTTCACGCACTGCCTCGGCAGCTTGATTGGTGGAAGGCTGCTGGTTCTGATCAACTTGTTTCACTTGAATCCCTCTTCCTTTCAAGAAATCTGCCGCTGCTGGTGTTATTTTATCCCCTTTCTCAACGAGAAAGGGGTTTGGGATACCTGACTTATGCATTGCTCTCAAGGATGCTTCTGTAATGACTGCCATAGGGATTTATTACCCTTCGAGTTTAGGCAGGATCAGTTCAATGTCTCCATGAGGGCGTGGGATTACGTGTACAGATACGAGCTCTCCTACTTTTTCAGCAGCAGCGGCACCTGCGTCTGTGGAAGCTTTTACTGCACCTACGTCACCACGTACCATAACAGTTACGAGACCGCCACCTACGTGTACTTTACCAATCAGTTTTACGTTTGCTGCTTTTACCATTGCGTCAGCAGCTTCAACTGCTCCGATCAAACCTTTTGTTTCTACCATTCCCAATGCGGACATTTCTCCAGCCATTTTTGTATCCTCCTTAATTATATCTCCAAGATTTTAGTGTTTTACGACATTAAGACGTCATTTCTGTTAACACGGATTTGATGATGTTCTTGATCTCATCACGGCTCAAGCCAACGTTCATGGAAGAGACAGCCTGTAGAACAGCTTCTTCCGCTTGTGTTGCAGGAGCTTGTGGTGCTGGCGTTGATTGTGGCATTTCTTTGATACCAAATGCAACACGCTTGATGTTGAACATATGCTTCGCACCGATGTTATCGGAAGTGATGTTGCCCCCTAAAGAGCCGCATCCAAGTGTGAACGCTGGTTGTACGCCAGTCGTTGCACCAATTCCCCCGAAAGTCGTACCGGTATTTACCGGAATTCTGGATGCTGGCATTGCTTGACCATACGCTGCGATGACATTGTCATCCTGGGCGTGAATACCCGCTGTATGTCCAAGACCACCATGCTCCAGCAATTCGCGGCAACGGGCAAACGCTTCGCTGTCGCCTTGAACAGTGTAGAGGGCAAGGACCGGAGCCAGCTTTTCAACGGACATCGGATATGCTTTACCTACATTGTTCTCCTCCGCAACCAGGACACGCGTATCAGCAGGGATGGTAATACCCGCCATTTGAGCGATCACATGCGGAGAGCGGCCAACGATCTTCGCGTTCAGCGAGCCGTTAATCGTAACGATGGCAGCTACTTTTTCCTTTTCTTGCTCGTTCAGGAAGTAGGCGCCTTCACGCTTCAGGGCAGCAATCAATTGGTGTTTGGTGGATTCCTCCACTACCAATGCTTGCTCAGAAGCGCAGATTGTACCATAGTCAAACGTTTTGCTCTGCACGATGCGCTTGGCAGCAGCAGCAAAGTCAGCACTGTGGTGGATGTAGACCGGAACGTTACCAGGTCCCACACCGTAAGCAGGCTTGCCGGAGCTGTATGCCGCGCGTACCATCGGCGTTCCGCCAGTCGCGAGAATCAAATTGGTCAGCTTGTGCTTCATCAATTCGTTTGTCGCTGGAAGCGTAGGCTTGGTAACGCAATGGATCAAGCCTTCTGGTGCTCCAGCCGCTACTGCCGCCTGTGCCATCAGTCGCGCTGCTTCCAGCGTGCACTTGGCTGCAGACGGATGCGGGCTGAAGACAATCGCATTTCTCGCCTTGAGGGAGACCATCGATTTATAGATAACCGTGGATGTCGGATTGGTGGAAGGCACGATACCAGCTACGATACCGAATGGCTGCGCCACTTCCCATACCTTGTTCTCTTCGTCCTTACGGATGATGCCAACCGTTTTTACATCTTTCACAGATGCGTACACATCTTGAGCAGCAAACAGGTTTTTCATCCGTTTGTCCGGGATGTTACCAAAGCCTGTTTCTTCTACAGCCATAGCTGCGAGTCGATCAGCATGCTCCACGCCCGCTTTGGACATGGCTTCGATGATTCTGTCGACTTGTTCTTGGCTGTAAGTAGCGAACTTGGCCTGTGCTTCCTTCGCTTGTGCGAGGTAGGTACGCACTTCCTGTATGGAATACAGATCAGCGTCGAGTGTCATTAGGCTTTGTCACCTCCGCCTTGTTTCTCTTCCAACAGACGAATGAGATCTTCTTTTTTCGCCATGTTGATTTCGTTCGTTGTCAGCGGGAAATCCGCATACGAACGCGCCATTTTGCGCAGATCATTGATAGACTGATCTTGCAATTTGGACGCTGGCACTTGGGCCGGCTCTGCCTTAACCTCTTCTTTTGCTTCCGGTTTCAGCAGGTTTTTAAGCATTTTGGGTACATTTTCGTCAGGACGTGGAATAACGTGTGAGTGCAGCAATGTTCCGACACGTCTCGCAGCTTCAGCACCAGCATCTACTGCTGACTGTACGGAGGAGACATCTCCGATTACATACACGGTAACGATCCCTGCGTCCGCGCCCTCATAAGAGACGACTTTGACGTCAGCCGCTTTGGCAGCAGCGTCTGCGGCAGCGATGAGAGCAGGCAAGCCCAATGTCTCGATCATGCCGAGTGAATATGTCGTAGCGCGCATTTACATTACCTCCCCTTCAAGAGGGAAAATCCCTATTATCGTTTGACAGGCTGTTGGGCGACACTTCTTACGGCATCGGCAAAAGCATCGGCGGCTGCCGTGCATGCCGACTGGCTGCCAGTGAGTAGCGCTCCCCCAAAGTTCGTTTCTGTTGGTGGACCAAAAAATTGAACCATTTCGACATCTGCAGCCTTGAGGGCGGCATCAATACCATACATGGCCTCCAGCGGTGGTGCGATCAAGTAGGCAAGCGGTTCACCTTCTCTGATTCCCGCCAGTTGGGACAAATAGCTGCCCGTCCGCGACACAACATGGGCGTAATACGCATGCGTCCCTTCAGCATTCAAAGAGTAAAAGCATGCTCCGCTTTCCATAAATGCAACGGCTGCATCCAGTCCGCTCTGCACCTCCGATGGCGTCGCGCCTCCGATCATCCCGATGAACTCGCCGGACAACGGTCCAGACGCATGGCCTGAGCCTGCATAAAACGACTTGGCATACACAACTTCTACCGCTGCCTTTTTGGTCGCTTCATCAATGGCCGTATACCCCACATCGTCAATCGTGGAGGTCAAAAGCCCCAGACTTCGGATATGAGAAGGCAGGTTCAGCTTCTCCGCAAATTGAGGATCGACATTGGGAATCAGTCGGATCGCAAGCGGCGTCGCTCGAATTGGTTTTTCCATGCGTGTCACTCCTTTCAAGACAACATCCCTGATCAAAAGCAAAAAAAGGTGCCTAAACACGAAAAAATAAGATCCGTGTTCAAGGGCACCTTTGCCTTTTGATTATTCACTTGTGGGTAGAAGATAACACGCGATTTACGTGCTCTTTTACCTGTCTCTAATGTAGAACAAGGCAGGGAAAAATGCAAGCGTTTTCGGCATTCCGTCACTTTTCCATATTCCGGTCATATTACGGACACACGCCCCCGTTAAATTTGTGTTGTAGCCGAGACGGGCAAGCCCGCAAACAAGGCTCACTACAGTCTAAAGACCCCCCAAGGAGGAATTTCACAATGAAAAAGAAAATGGCAATGACAGTTATGGCTTTGGCAGTATCCGCAATGGCAGGTTCCGCGTTTGCGGCAAGTGAACCCGCGAAAACGTCTGGTTCTTCTGCTCCACTGAAAATGGTGACCACAGATGGTACAAATGCTCTTTTCAAACCGATTATTAGCCTGGAGGAAATGGCGAAAGAAAAAGGGATCACTGTGGAAGAGTTGATCAAGCAGCTTGAAAAAGAAGGAAAACTGACGAAAGGAGTAGCTATTAACACGAAAGACGGCGATCTGACAACTAGCTTCTCCTTCATGAAATTCGATGCCATCAGCGATAACAGTAAGACAATCGACCTGGTTGAAATGGCGAAAGAAAAAGGCATCTCCGTAGAAGAGTTGATCGAGCAGCTTAAAGAAGAAGGCACGCTGGCAATAATTTCTTCCACGACAACTATCAATCTGGAAGAAGTAGCAAAAGAAAAAGGCATCTCTGTGGAAGAGTTGATCAAACAGCTCGAAAAAGAAGGCAAGATCACAAAAAGTACAACAGTCTCAGTACCTGCCATCAAAAAATAAGCGTTGCCTTTCAAGCACACAAAAAAACCTCTAGCAGGAAACTGCCAGAGGTTTAGTCATGCCGTTCGCCATTCAACGGACACATGATGTCAGTCAAAATGATTTCTATCATTGCTATGATAAGTACAAATTGACTTGAGATAGATAGGAGGTGTTTCTTCGTGAAACGAATTCTACTCATCGAGGATGAAATGCCGATTGCCCGACTTGTCCAGGTCTACCTGGAACGGGCGGGCTATGAGGTAAAATGGAATGTGGGTGATCACGAGGCAATTCCGACTTTTCTCTCCTGGAAACCAGATCTTGTCCTGCTTGACCTGATGCTGCCCGATCATGACGGCTTGAATATACTCGATCAGATTCGCCAATACGGCAGCTGCCCTGTCATTATCATCACGGCGCGCGGTACCGTGCCAGACAAGCTCAAAGGTCTGGCACAAGGGGCAGATGATTACATCGCCAAGCCATTTGATCCAGAAGAAGTGCTCGCCCGTGTACAAGCTGTGCTCCGCCGTTCCTCTTATATCGCCGAAGCAGATACGATCAGACTCGGGACACTTTCCATAGATGTTACGGCCCAAAATGCCTTAATCGGGAAAGCACCCCTTTCCTTAATGCCAAGGGATTGGCAACTACTTGTTTTCCTGGCGCGACATCCGAACCAATGCTTCAGCCGAGATCAGTTGCTGGATCAGGTGTGGGGAATGGATTTTGAAGGGGGCGATCGCTCTGTGGATACCGCAGTGAAGCGCTTGCGCAAAAGCTTACTGCCGTGGCCGACTTCTGAAGGGGAAATCAGCACAATCAGAGGAATGGGGTATAGCCTGCGTGTTTACTAATCGATCTACTTCTACCAGAGCTGCTGTACCGCTCTTGCGTTACTGGACGTGGCGCTATGCCCTGATTTTATCGGTCATTCTTTTTGGCATTGGGTTTTTTGGCATCTATTGGATTAACAAAGCAACTACAGAACAACAGTTTCAAGTATTGGAAGCAAGAACAGAGTTGCTCGCTGATTCGTATACCAAGGTGTTGCTTGCCAAGGACACCTCGACTTCTTCTGTAAAGATAGAGGATTTGGCACAAACAACCGTTGGTATCTCCAATCAGGCTGTCACTGCTGTGACTGGCCCTGGGTCTCCGGCTATTCCTGGCACCGCAACACCTGCAGCCAATACTGCCACGATCGCATTTCGAGTCATGCCGACTGTCCCAATCGATCACGTGGTACAGATTTACGATGATGCGGGCAAGACGTTCAAGAAGGATATGCTGAATCAGACGACGACCGCTACCATTGCGCAGTTGCCGACTCCTGCCCAGCCTGTGGACAAAACAAAGGAAATACGGGAGGTCGTTGCCACAAAGGGTGCTACCTGGCTGCGTGTAGGTGTCCCTTACTATGAACACAATGCAGTCGCAGGCACTTATTACGTCAGTACCCCGCTTAACAATGATTTGGTCCACACCTATATCACGATCATGGTTTCCATCGGGATCATCACCTTGTGCGGTTGGGCCATCGTCTATGTGCTGTCTCGCTCGTTAACACAACCCCTGCGGCAGTTGGCAATAGCGGCAGAGCAAATATCCAGCGGGAATTATACGCCTCCCTTGCCCAATTCTTCCAAAATCAAAGAAGCGGAAATCAGTCAGCTGGTTCATTCTTTTGACGAAATGGCGAAACGGCTTGGACAACTGGAGCGGATGCGCACCGACCTTTTGGCTGGTGTCTCCCATGAACTGCGTACCCCTGTCACCTCGATCCGCGGGATGATTCAAGCGGTCAAAGACGGCGTTGTAAAAGGTACAGATGCCGATGAATTCATGCAAATCAGCATGGACGAAGCCAAGCGACTCCAGACAATGGTCAATGACCTGCTCGATTTTTCGTCGATGGAAGCAGGCGAAGTATTCGTCGAGAAGCAATCCATTCAGATCAACAGCACATTGGATCAGATAGTCGCACAGGTGCAAGCCTTACCGTCATTTGCAGACGTAACTGTGACAGTAAACCCGACTGGATCAGAAATCGTTTGGGTCGGCGATGAATCACATGTTAAACAAATTTTGCTCAATTTATTGGGAAACAGCGCAGCCGCAAATGCAACGCAAATCGAGATCAGCGTCCATAATCAAAGGGATTTTCTCTCCATCGACGTGACTGACAATGGAAAAGGGATTTCTGAGTCAGAGGTTCCATTCATTTTCGAACGGTACTATCGCGGCGACAGCAAACGTAAAAAGAAACATGGATTGGGACTGGGCCTGACGATTTCGCGACTATTGGCAAAAGCACACGGGGGAAATGTCGAATTGATTCGGACTTCTCCAGAAGGAACAACCTTTCGTCTGACACTGGCCCATCCAGATACATCCGCATGAAAATGAACAGAGGAAGCAGCACCGATGAATCGTGCCGCTTCCTCTGTTACGTATGAGCCCCCTCTGGCACATGCGTGCGAATAAGATCCATGAAGATGTCCAATGCTTTGGTATGAAACTCGTCGGATTTCGTGACGAGCGAAAAATCACGGGTAACAGGTGTCCCCGTCACCTTCAATGTACAGAGCGTGCCGAGCTTTCGTTCTTTACGGATGGCCCAATAAGACAGCAGGCTGATTCCCAAGCCAGCCTCCACTGACTCCTTGATCACCTGCGTACTGCCGAACTCCATTCGCTTGTGCGGTGTGAATTGCAGTTGGCGAAACATTTTTTCAGCCGCTTCCCTCGTGCCCGACCCTTCTTCCCGTACTATCCACGTTTCCTTCATCAGTTCGTCAATGCTGACCTCAGACTGCCCCGCCAATCGATGCTCTGGAGAAGCAATCAAATACATACGATCATCAGCAAACGGCTCCACGCACATTTTTTCGTCCACATACTCCCCCTCCACAATCCCGACATCGAGTTGTCGCTTCGCTACCAGCTCAGCAATGACTGTGGAATTGTGGATCGTAATCGTAGGGGTAATCATTGGGTAATACTGACGAAGACGCGCAATGACGTGAGGCAGTACATACTCTCCATATGTGTAGCTGGCGCCAATCGTCAAATGCCCGCTCGGTGTGTTCATCAAATCATCCACGAGACTCTGCATCCGCGTGTACAAGCCCAGGATCTCCCGAGCGTGATGATAGACAATCTCCCCCGCTTTATTTAAGCGAACATATTTGTTGCTTCGCTCCAGGAGCTTTGTCCCTATCGTGCGCTCGAGCGCATGAATATACTGACTAACGGCAGGCTGCGTCATGTGGAGCTCTTCTGCAGCTCGGGAAAAGTTCTGTCTGTCTGCAACGGTCACGAACACTAGCAAATGCTGATCCAACTGCCTTCACTCTCCTTTCCACCACTAACCATTCATTTCACTTATGATCACTATCGCAATGATTTATTTTTCTTATTATAACAGTTGCCGTATGCTGAGTTTGTAAAACTTTTCGAGGAGTGATGGCAATGGCAACTCCCATCAAAAGCAGCGTGCCATTGAATGAAAGCAATGCCAGCGTACAGCCCGCAAAAAACAACGAAAGCAAACCTGCATCCTTCTCGCTGTGGATAGCTGGAATCGCTTTTACTTTTTTTATCGCCCTGACAGGCTACGGCCTAGCAAAAATACCTGGGTTTCAACAGGTTGGCCCCCTCGCCTGTTCGATCCTGATCGCGGTCGCTTACCGGCATTTTCGTGGATATCCGGAA